>DAIOGO010000005.1:0-43832 GCA_036745195.1 Actinomycetota bacterium
TGCTGGTGGCATTGCTGTTGCCGGGGTGTGTCCTCGTCCGGGAGTCGAGCATCGAAGCAGGGCCCGAACAGTTCCGGTTCACGGTGACGGCCGGTCCGGGAGCGGGGGAGGCGGCCGATGCGATCGTGGGCGAGTTCGCGGGGGGGCCGGGCGAAGAACTCGTGCCCGGTTCGGCCAGCCTGGTGGCCTCGGTCATAACCCCGTTGGGTCAAGTCGACCTCGTCCAGTTCCAGTTGCTCTCGCAGGGTCAGGTCAACGACTGCGCCGGCGAGTTCCGTCAGTCGGGCAGCAGCGTCGGGTGCGGCCCTTCCGGTGACGGCGCCGACCCGCTCGCCGGTTCGGCGATCGCAGTCCACCTCGAGGGCACCGTTGAGACCTGGAGCACGAGCACGATTCGGGTGGCACCGGGGGTGGCGAGGATCGCGGCCGTTGCGGAGGACGGGACCAGGTACACGATCGTTCCGGCGGGCGGCTATGGATACGTTGCATGGCCGAGGGCGCGAGGGGCGCTCACGTATACCGCCCTCGATGCCGACGGAACCGCCCTTGGCACGACCGACGGATTCGGGCCTGCCCCAGAACCAGCGCCCATCAACTAGCTGATCGAGACTCGCGACCCGTGAGACCCGCCTACCACCCCCATCACCTTGACCTGATCTGCGTGAGCACCGAATCTGAGAATCGCGGCCAGAACTCCATCGCCCAACCGTCGAACTCCCGCTCGGTCAGACACAGCACCGCCAGACCCTGCACCGGATCCACCCACAGGAAGGTCCCGGAGCCTCCGAAATGACCAAAGGTGCGGGGCGAGGTGAGCGTCCCGGTCCAGTGGGGTTCCTTGTCACCTTTGATCTCGAACCCGAGACCCCAGGGGTTGGGGTCGAACCGCCCGATCCCGGGAAGGACCCCGGCGAGTGACGGGAACTGGGGGGTGGTGGCGAGTTCCAGGGTCCGAGCCGCCACCAACGACGGCGCCAGCAGCTCGACGGCGAACCGGCCCAGGTCGGCGATGGTGCTGTGAACATCGTGGGCGGGCGAGCCCACCAGCTCGGAGTCGGCCATCGCCAGCGGCTCGAACACGGCGTGGGACAGGTAGGTGGCGAACGGCATCCCAGCTCGCATCGCCAGATGGTCGGCGGCCAGTTCGATCCCCACGTTGGAGTAAACCCGACGGGTGCCGGGCGGGGCGACCTGGCGGTGCCGGGAGAAGTCGATTCCGGAGGCGTGGGCGAGCAGATGGCGAAGTGTGACCCCGTCGAACGAACCCACTGGCTCGTCGAGCTCGAGAGTCTCCTCCTCCACCGCCACCAGCACGGCCAGCGTCACCAACAGCTTGGAGACCGAGGCGACCCGCACCTTCCATCGGGGATCACCCGCCAGCCCCACCGGGCCGGAGGCGGAGACGGCCGCTACCGCCGCCTGTGTCACCGGCCAGTCGTTGATCAACCCGCCGAGATCGGCGGGTTTCAACCCCGTCTCCGGCCGTCCAGGCTGCGCAGCCGGACGCCATGGAAGGTCGTGAGTCCCACCCGGCGAGGGTAGGAAAGGTGCCGACGCCATTCAAACAAGTGCATCCACCGCCGCCGTGGTGGGGAGCCCACCCCGACCGCGCCCGGCGGCCAGCGAGGCGGCGGCCGCCGCCCAGCCGAGCAGGCGCGGCGCTGGCCAGCCCGCGGCGAGCCCGAAGGCGCAGGCGGCGGCGAACACGTCGCCGGCCCCGGTGGAGTCGGCGATGGGAATCGACGGGGGGGACACCTGGTGCCGGGTGCCCCCGATCCATGCCACCACCGGGCGAGGGCCATCTGTCACGACGAGATCGGACCCGGCCCCGACCACCGCTTCGATCTGGTCGGGATCGTGCTCGTGCCGGGACCAGACGACGAGCGCGGCGGTGGCGGTGGCAGGGGCGTCGAGCCACACCACCGGAATCGAGCGGCTCGCCGCCCGCGCCGCCAGATCGGCGGCGGCCTGGCCACCGAACCCGTCCAGCAAGACGACGTCGACCTCGAGCGCCGCATCGGGCGGGATCGTCCACCGAGCATCCTGGTAGTCGGTGCAAACGATTGCTCGATCACCGTCCGCCGTGACGAGGACGAGACAGTGCCGGGTCCGCTCGCCGGGGTCACGCTCGATCATCGAGAGATCCAGACCCGGCTGATCGAGCGCGTCGAGCAACACGTCGCCGAGCGGGTCGGTGCCGAGGACGAGTCCGGTCAGCGCAGTCTCGATCCCCCACCGGGCGAGGGCGACGGCGGCGTTGGCCGCCTTTCCCCCCCAGGTGAGACTCCATGACCGCGAGCGGATGTCGTCTCCCGGTCCGGGGAGGGCGTCGACCAGGTGAACGAGGTCGGGATTGAGGGTTCCAAACACCAGGGCCCGCATGCGACCAGCCTACGAGCCGCTCATCGCCACAGGCCGCGGGCCACGAGGACATCCCGCAGCAGGTCGGGCCGATCGGTGATGATGCCGTCGACTCCCCAATCGAGGAGCCGGTTCATGTCCTCGACCGCGTTCACGGTCCACACGTGGGTGGCCATCCCCGCCTGGCGGGCACGATCGATCAGTCCCGGGTCGACGATCCGCATTCGACCGAACACCTCGGGTATCTGGAGGGCGTCGGCCACCCGCCGGACCGTCCGGCCGGCCGGGGTGAGCCGGGTGCGCAGCACCGCCGATGGGCCTGCCGAAGTCAACACCGCCCCATCCGAGACCGATTTGAATCTCCGCAGCCGCCGATCGGAGAAACTCCCCACCACCACCCGGTCGGTGGCAGACAGGCGCACGAGGAGGTCGAAGAGGGCCTGTTCGAGGCCGTCCTCCTTGAGATCGACGATGAGTGCCACGTCGGGAAAGCTGGACAGCACCTCCTCGAGACGAGGGACCCCCGGAGGGCCGAGCTGGTGATGGGACCGGCCGGCATCCATCTTCGCCAGTTCGGCGGCCTCGAAGCCGGCGACCGGCCCCCGCCGATCGGTGGTGCGATCCACGGTCGCGTCGTGGATGCACATCACCACTCCGTCGGACGAGAGGTGCAGATCAGTCTCCAACCAGCGATAGCCGAGGTCGACCGCCCCTTGAAAGGCGACCATGGTGTTCTCCGGCCACAACTCGCGGCTGCCCCGGTGGGCGATGGCCAGTGGACCGGTGAGAGTGAGCGTCACCGACTCAGGTTAGGAATGTCAGGCGTTCAATCGGCACGCATCGGAAACGACGATGCCCCGGGTCTCCCCGGGGCATCGTCCTCAATCAGAGCCGCGATCGTCAGACCGAGACGCGATCCTTCAGACCCTTGGCGGGGCTGAACTTGGCGACGGTACGAGCCGCAATCTTGATCTCGGCACCCGTCTGCGGGTTACGACCGGTTCGGGCCTTGGAACGACGGGTGTCGAACTTGCCAAAGCCGGCAATCGACACTTCCCGACCAGCGTCCAGTTCGACGGCAATGATGCCCTCACCCGGCTTGGTCGAAAAGACGATGTCGATGATCTCGGCGGCCTTCGCCTGAGAGATGTCGGCCTTGCTAGCGAGCTTGGCCGCCATTTCGGTTTTGTTCATTGTCCACTCCTCCGGAGTCTGGGACCGGCCCGGACCTCCCGAACCTGCCTGCAAACTTACCGCATTCTCACACGATTCTCGGTCATTCCGTCATCGAGACCCCAGAGACCATCACATTCCAGGGCCGGGCGCCCGGTCGGCGGATCAGGTCCCAGGCGCTTTCTCCGTCCACGATGACCAGGTCGGCAGCCGCTCCCGCCCTCACCAAACCGCGCAATTCGTCCCCCAGGGCGAGCGCCGAACCCCGGGTCGCCGCCCACAGTGCCTCCTCCGAGGTCAGTTCCCCCAGTTCCATGGCCATCAGCATCATCCACCCCAGGCCCACCATCGATACCCCATGCGGGTCGTAGGCCGAAGCGAGGGCAGGCAGGGCGTCACCGGCCACCAGCATCCGGGCGGATCCACGGTCGCCGAGCGAATCGGGCCGAATCGTGACCACGCTGCCCGCCAGGGCGATCGGAGTGCCGGAGAATTCGATCGACAGTGCCTGATCCGCTTCCGGTTTGGTGCTGGCCAGCAGCCGGGGAGTGAGGGGCGCCACCGCCGCCAGCCGGGGCGGAAGGGGATCGATCCCGTTGTCGACGATCATCGCCAGCGAGGCCAGCCGCGAAGCAGTGGGACCCATCACCGATCGGATCTCCTCCAGCGACAGATCCGGATGGACCATCCAGGTGACGACGACCTGGCACAAGCCGGTCTCACCCACGGTACGGGCCGCAGCCAGGAGGATGGTGTCCAGCACCGGGTCCGGGGTTCCGCCGGCCCGCACGTCCACCGTGGTGACCCCCGCCGCCAGCATGGAGGAGAGTCCCGCCCGGGCGGCCGTCACGATCCGGGCGGGATCGGGCCTGCCCCGATGAGCCGAGCCGAGCAGCCAGGTCCCCGAATCGACGAACCCGGGGACCACCATCCTGCCTTCACAATCGACCTTCTCCTCACCCCGGTAGCGGTCGGGCAGATCCTCGGCCGCTCCCACCCACGAGATCGAACCGTGCCTGACCACCACTGCCCCCTGCCGGATGACGTCGATCCGCGGTTGGCGCGGGTGGGGGGCGAGCACCGAGCATTCGTCCAGTACGAACGTCGACGGCTGCTCGCCTGGCACGGAAAGCACGTCCACCGCGATGGAGGCACACGTTCGACAGATGACGACACCCGGTCCGGTGACCACCCCTTGACCCGGGGGCGGGCGTTCACCGCAGAACGAACATCGTTGCGCCATCAGCGAAGACCGCTCGACATCACATCCACGCTACCGGCCAGGCGGTCGTTGGAAGCCCCGGCGAGATTCAGTGTTGCTTGCGAGACACACCGATCGTGTCGCACATCGCCTGTACCAGCGAGGCCATCGCCAGCGCCTGTTGGGGGTCGAGGGTGCCTTCGTGAACCTGGGCGACCGCCGCCTCGAGACGCACGACCAGAGCCTCCAGATCGGGATCGGTTGCGCGGGCTCGTCGGGCCGTGATGTTGACACGCTCGTTCATCAGTTTCCGCTCACCCGCCAGATCGGGATCGTGGGCAAAGCAGTAACCAGAGATGCCGATCGCGACGGAACCGCACGGAGTCCCGTCGCCCCGCAACCCGCGGCATTCCTCCACGGCCACGTCCTGGAACGGCGCCGATCCGACCGGCTCGAAGACGACCGGTGGCGGCGGAGCCGGGATGCCGAGGGTGACGGCTGTCCAGTCGGTCGCCGCCGGCTCCTCGCTGCCGGCCGGAGGCTCAACCGGAAGCGGGTCGGGGATCGGCCGTTCCAGCTCGACCGGTTCCTCGATCACGGGCTCGGCGACGGCCGGGACCTCGGGCGGGACCTCCACCGGGACGGGCGCCGGGGACATGTCGGCGACTGGGATCGGGGTCGGGTGACGGGGGCCGTTGACCTGGTGGTCGAGGGCGGCCCGCCGACGGGGACGGCGGGTCATGAGATCGAGGAAGGCTCGCGGGCGCATCGGGGCGGTCGACTGACTGATGGCAGGCATCCCCTCGTACGAGAATCCGATGGCGTCTTCCGCCGCGAACTCGAGAACCTCGTTTCCGATGGTCAATCGAAAGCGATTCCCGGACACACGCTCGACCAGGGTCTGGGCGAGAGGATACCGGCCGAGGTGTTCGCCCTCGGAGGTGACCAGCAGATGGCGGTCGACGACCTCGAGATCCACTCGAAGCCCTGGACCGCTCTGTTGGGGCACGGAAAGGCGCCCGCTGTAGTGCACCACACTCCTTGGTCGAACTCGCAGAAGCCTATCGGATGCACCCGATCTGAACAGGGATCAAACCCGCACCGGCCGGCCTCGATTGCGCAGACGGCGAAACGCCCCGAAGAACTTGACGGTGACCCAGACGGCCAGCACCGCCAGCACCACCACGACCCCGATGGCGATCAGCGGGACCGCAATCGACAGCATCGTGACGCCGACAGCCAGACCATCCTCCATTACGGACAGCGCCATATTGGAGAAGGGCTCGGGGCTGGTGTTCACCGCCGCCCGGGTGGTGGCCTTGGCGCCGTGGCTGGTGAGAGCCAATCCCCCTGCCACGATCGACCCCAACGCCTGGCCGACCGACGAGGCATCTCCGGCCAGGAAGTACCCGAGGGCCGCAGCTCCCAACGGTCGGACGATCGTGTGGAGCGCGTCCCACAGGCTGTCCAGGAAGGGGATCTTGTCGACCGCGAACTCGACGAAGAAGAGGACTCCCACGGTCACCATGACGTCGGTCCGTGTCAGTTGTTGGGGAATGTCGGCCCACCCCAGGCGTCCGGCCACACCGAGCAGAAGGGTCACCGCGTAGAGGTTCAGCCCCGAGGCCCAGCCGCTTCCGGCGATCAGACCGGCGATGTCCATCAGGGCCGCACGATGAAGATCGACAGAGAGAGATCCCCGGCGACACCCGCCCCCAACCCCACTCCGACCACGGCGTTGAGCCAGGACAGCGCCTCATTGCCGGTCTGAAAGGTGATGAGCTCCTGCGGGTGGGCCTCCGTCTCTGACACGGCCAGGCTCACACCGGTGGCCCGATAGGCGACGGTCTCCCGCTTCTCGCCGATGGTTCCCCTGATCTCCAGGTCCATATGGCCGTCGGAGCGAACGGTGACGTAATCGATGCCTCGAATCGGCCGCTCGCCTTCCCAGTGCGGGCCGGTCGCCACTCCCTCGAAGGGAAAGTCGATTCGGGTTCCGGCCGGCATCTTCCCCAGCATTCTTGGGGAGAGCCGGGCGGCAATGTCACAGAATGGCTCGAGCGACGGCATACGCACCTCCAGTAACCGAGACGCTACCTGCTCGGATCCGGGACAGCGGGCGAGGACCCCGTCGATCAACCGGCCGACAATGCGCCGATCTCGGCGTCGAGGGCGTCGGCGAATCGCTGATTCTCGGCAGGTGAGCCCACCGAGACCCTCACCCATCCGGCCGGGAAGGGACGAACGATCACACCGTGACGGACGAAGGCCTCAGCCACCACTTCGGTGGGGGCTCCCAGCCGCAGATAGACGAAGTTCGCCTGACTGGCCACGTACCGCACCCCCAAGGCGGCGAGACGGGCCTCGAGCCATCCCCTCCCTGCCGTGTTGAGCGCAACCCGCTCGTTCAACTCGTCGGGTGAGTCGAGCGAGGCGATGGCGGCGGCCTGCCCGAGGTCGTTGACGGAGAAAGGCGCCTGTGCCTTGCGAAGCTGTTCGATCGTCGAGGCCTGCGCCACCGCGTAACCCACCCGCAACGACGCCAGGGCGTAGATCTTGGAGAAGGTTCGGGTGACGATGAGATTGGGACGCGCCGGCGCCTGCAGCAACATGCTGCGATAGCCGGGATCGGTCACGTACTCGTGGTACGCCTCGTCGACCAGCACGAGGACGTCCTCTGGGACCTCGTCGAGGAAGCGCTCCAGACGCCGCTGGTCCACCAGTGTTCCGGTCGGGTTGTTGGGATTGCACAGGTACACCAGCGAGGTGTCGGGCCGAATGGCCGTGGCCATCGCATCGAGATCATGGACCCCGCCGTCGGTGAGGGGGACCTCGATCGCCTCGGTGTGGGCGAGACGGGTCGCCAGGCGGTAGACGACGAACGACGGCCAGGCATAGACCGCCGACGTCCCTGGGCCGCCCACCGTGTTGGCCGTCACCCGCAGCAGTTCACTCGACCCCGCCCCCACCCACACCTCGTCCGCTCCCACCCCGAGATGGGAGGCAAGCCGATCCCGCAACAGCCGGCTGTCGTTGTCCGGGTAGCGGTTGACATCGGCGATCCTCTCCAGGATCGCCTGGCGGGCGCCGGGCATCGGCGGGAGCGGGCTCTCGTTGGAGGCGAGCTTGACGATCTCGCTCGGATCGAACCCGTATTCGGCGGCCACCTCGATGATCGGGCGGCCGGGGCGATAGGGGGAGATCTCGGCGAGATCGGCACGAAAGCGCAACACGCCCGCAAGCTACGGCGGCGACCGGCCATGGTCAAACGGACACAGCCGCCCCGTCAACTGGCCCGGCGCACCGCCGCTTCACCGAGAGCCCGCCAGCCATCGGCCGAGAGCAACCCTCGATTGTGAAAGAAGACGAGCCGTGCGATCGCCAGGGCGGGACGGGAGAAACCCAATGCATCGATCACGGGGTTGGGTGGGGCGTGATCCCACAGACGGCGCATCTGTAGCTTCCACCCGTGTCCGGGAAGGAGGTCGCCCATCACCTGGGCCGGGTCGGGGCCGTGGTCGAGCAGGTGATCGGCGATGGCCCGCCCCGACAGACGGCCGAAGTGGAGGGCGTTGTGGATCCCCCCGGCGGTGAGGGGTGACACCAGTCCGGCGGCATCACCGGCCAGCAGCACACCGTCGCCTCCGATCGGAGCCACCGTGCCGCCCACCGGGATCAACCCGGCTCGATGGCCCAGCACCACCGCCCGGGAGCAGTCGAAGACCCGGGCGACCTGGGCCATCATTGCCGGCAGATCGGGTTTCACGCCACGCCGGCAGGCAAGCCCGATCTGGGTGCTGTGGACACCGGGGACGGCCCAGCCGATGTAGCCGGGAGCGATTTGCCTGTCGATGAACACGTGGAGGCGATCCTGCTCGATGCCCGCCACCCCGGCCACCTCGGCCTCGACTCCGAACAGGAACTCGGTGTTGCGACCCAGACCGAACGCGCCGGCCACCGCCGATCGGGGACCATCGGCTCCCACCAGGAATCGGGGGGTGGCGTTGGATCCCTTCACCGAGAATCGGTTGCCGATCCGGGTGGCGCCCTCGAACCGTGTGCCCA
The DNA here is from genome assembly GCA_036745195.1 of Actinomycetota bacterium. Classification (GTDB taxonomy): domain Bacteria; phylum Actinomycetota; class Acidimicrobiia; order Spongiisociales; family ZC4RG35; genus JBFHRE01. The sequence goes on from DAIOGO010000005.1 coordinate 8,801, forward strand.
TCTCCAGGCGGACCCCGGCCGCCTCGGTCTGATCGGCCAGCCAGCGAAGAATCCCGGGCAGGTCGGTGGCGTAGAAGGCGTACCCGGGCGACTCGAGATCGACACTGCGCAACGAGGGCGAGTAGAGCCTCACGCCATCGATGCGGCGCATGAAGTGCCTGGGCAACTCGACTGCCCGGGCCGCTTCCTGGACCAGGATCCCGGTGGTGTGCGGCGCCGCCCCCGGCTCAGGCTTGCGGTCGACCACGGTGACGTCGAGACCGAGGATCGAGGCGGCCCGCGCGCAGGCCAGCCCGGCAAACGAAGCTCCAACCACCAGGACATCCATGACTCGCCTCCTCCGGCCACGATCAAGTTAGCCCCGATCGGTCGGGAGGGAACTGTCTCAGACTCCCCGGAACTCCCAGTGCCAAGACTCGTTCGAGATCGGGAACCAGCCAAAGCGGGCGGCATTGGCCCGCAGCCACTCCCACTCGCCGTCCCCGGGACCGACCAGTCCGCCATTGGTCACGTCCACCGCCAGACCCACACCGTGCTCGCTGTGCCCGGGGGGAGCCACATAGGCGGCCTTCTTACCGTCCAGGTAGGCCTGGTGCCCGACGGCCTGGGCTTCCCATGACCGGTAGGTGTCGATCGTGCGCAGGTCGATGCCATCGACCGCCGCCGCCCGGCGCATGGCCTCCCAGCCGGTGGCCGCCGGGGGAAGAAGGCGCGCCGGTCGCTGGTCCCAGGCGCCGCTGACTGCCACGAGATCGCCATCACCGAGATGCCCGTTGCGCCCACGACCCTCGATAGCCGCCACGTAACGCTCCAGGCCGGCGGCCGAGATGATCCCGTCTGCCCCCGACGCGGCCACCGGCAGAAACCCGGAGGGCCCGAGCATGGTTCCGAAGCTGATCGGTGAGCCCGCCAGTCCGCTTGCTCCCAGGCCGAGCAACCCTTCAGGGGTGAGCGTGGTGGCATCGAGGATGGCGGGGAACCCGGCCACCCCGGCCAGCACCCGCGACTGGATGGCATCGATCCTCGCGACGGCTTGACTGATGGCTTCCATCGGATCACCCGTCGGCAGACAACGGCCCGGGTTGCGAGGTTGGCCGGTCCAACGGGCGAGTAGCCTCGAAATCGAGATGCCAGAACCGCTCCAACTCCTGCGTCCGGACGGAACCCCGACCGGCGATCTTCCCGATTTCGACCCGGCCTTCCTGGTGGAGATGTACCGGTTGATGGTCCTCTCGCGCGAGTTCGACCGGCGGATGCTCGCCCTCCAGCGACAGGGCCGGATCGGCACCTACGCCATGCTGGAAGGCGAGGAGGCAGTCCAGATCGGGTCGGGGATGGCGCTGGCCCCGAACGACTTCGTGTTTCCGTCGTACCGCGAGCACGGCCTCCAGATCGCTCGGGGAGTGCCGATCGAGGTGGTGATTTCGTACTGGCGGGGGTTGCCCAACTCCGATTGGGACGTGCGCCGCCATCGGATGGGGATCGTGACCGTACCCATCGCCTCCCAGCTTCCCCACGCGGTCGGCTACTCGTATGCCACCAAGCTGCGGGGAGAGGACACGGTCAGCGCCGTGTACTTCGGCGACGGCGCCACCTCCGAGGGCGACTTCCACTCGGGTATGAACTTCGCCGGAGTCTGGAACACGCCCACCGTCTTCATCTGCGCCAACAATCTCTATGCGATCTCCGTTCCCTACTCGAAGCAGACGGCCTCGGCCACCATCGCCCAGAAGGCCATGGCCTACGGCTTCGAGGGAGTTCTCGTCGATGGCATGGACCCTCTGGCCGTCTACACCGCCACTACCGCCGCCACCGAAAAGGCCCGAAAGGGCGGTGGCCCGACGTTGATCGAGGCCCTCACCTATCGCTACGGCCCCCATGCCACGGCCGACGATCCCCATCGCTACCGCGACGACCACGAGGTCGAGGAATGGAGGCAGAAGGACCCGATCGGGCGGCTCCGGCGCCACCTCAAGCTGCGCGGCGACTGGGACGAGGGTGTCGGTGATGAGATCGCCCGACAGGTGGCAGGGGAGGTCGATCGGGCCATCACCGAGATCGAGGCCCGACCGCTTCCCGGGCGAGACGAGGCGATCCGCCATTCCCTCTCCCGGATCCCGGGGTGGGTGGTGGATCAACTCCACGCCACCCAACTGGCCCACGGCGAGGAGCCGACCCAGTTCGAGGTAGACGAGATCTGGGTGACCACCGAGGACCGTATCCCACCCGGGGAAACCGAGCATTGGACCATGGCGGAAGCCATCACCGCAGCCCTCGATCAGGCGATGGCGGCTCGACCCGAGACGATCATCCTGGGAGAGGACGTGGGGCTGAGCGGCGGGGTCTTCCGCATCACCGAGGGTCTCCAGGCCCGGTACGGCCCCGACCGGGTCATCGACACCCCGCTCAACGAATCCGGGATCGTCGGGACCGCCATCGGGATGGCGGTGGCCGGCGCCCGTCCGATCGCCGAGATCCAATTCGACGGGTTCGTGTACCCGGCCTTCGATCAGATCGTCAGTCATCTCGGTCGATACCGCTACCGCACCCGGGGCCATGTCAGCCTGCCGGTCGTCGTCCGGTTCCCGAACGGCGCCGGGATCGGCGCCCACGAGCATCACTGTGATTCCCCCGAGGCGTACTTCGTCCACGCCCCCGGATTGGTCGTCATCTGTCCCTCGACCCCGATCGACGCCAAGGGACTGCTGGCGGCGGCCCTGGAAGGCGACGACCCTGTGATCTTCCTCGAGCCGAAGGTGCTCTACCGGGCGACGAGAGAGGATGTCCCTCGCGACCACTACACGCTCCCGATCGGGCGGGCGAGGGTGAGGCGGCAGGGTTCCGATCTGACCATCGTCACCTACGGCGGAATGGTTCCGGTCGCCCTGAATGCGGCCGAGACGGTCCAAGCGGAGGGGATCTCCGTCGAGGTCATCGACCTGCGGACCCTGTTCCCCTGGGACCGGGAAACGGTGCTCGCCTCGGTCGAGAAGACCGGTCGACTGGTGTGCGTGCAGGAGCCGCAAGGCGCCTGTGGAGTGGCGGCCGAGGTTGCCGCCACCGTTGCCGAGAACGCGATGTACTCGCTCTTGAGCCCGATCAATCGCATCACCGGTTTCGACACGCCCTGGCCACAATTTGCCATCGAACGTCACGCCCTCATCGATGAGGCGAGGTTGACGGCAGGCATCCGTCAGACGATGGCGGGTTGAACGCGGCCCTCGGCGTCACACCACGGATGGCTCCCAACCGTGGGTCCGCGGAGTTGCGGGCCGAAACCCGGCGAAAAATGACCTTATTGTCATTCGCCCACGTTCCGTGACCGCGAAAACCTGCTCTGCGGCAGGAATCTCGACTTGGTGCTTCCCATCGGTCGGAGTCTCGCTACAATCCGTGGCGGGCAAACAAGGGCTAGGGAGGCTCTGCAATGTGTTCTTGGGGTGGGAGCCCCGTGGCCAGGCCATGGCCGGGGGGAAACGGGCATTCTCGATATGGTGGGCTGACGGCGCGGCGACGGGAGACCGGCGAGGGGTGGGCTCATGGATGAGTCCTACTCGATCGATGTCGTCTCCCTGTGGACGTCCGAGCAATCCGGGTACCTCGTGACCAAGCGACTGTTCGACGTCGTGACGGCCGTCTTGACGCTGGTCGCGATCAGTCCGTTGCTGCTGTTGATCGCGCTGGCGATCAAACTCGACAGCCCGGGCCCCATCTTCTACATCCAACAGCGCGTCAAGGGGATGAAGGTGGCGGGAAGCGACGACTCGATCCGTCCGGTCCCCTTCGACTTCTACAAGTTTCGAACGATGAGGACCGGGAGCGAGGGACTCCACAAGCAGTACATCGCCGCCTACATCGCGGGGAGCGAAGAGGAGATGGCGACGATCAACGGAGGCTCCAAAGCAGCCGACTCCTACAAACTGGCCCACAACCCGGGGGTGACCCGGGTCGGCAAGTTCCTCCGGCAGTGGAGCTTCGACGAACTCCCGCAACTCTTCAACGTGATCAAGGGAGACATGTCGCTGGTCGGGCCGCGGCCACCTATCACCTACGAAGTGGCCCACTACGCCGAAAGACACATCCAGAGACTCGGTGCCCCGGGAGGGATCACAGGCCTGTGGCAGACGAGTGGGCGCGCCGCCCTCACCTTCGAAGAGATGGTGGCGCTCGACCTGGAGTACATCCGGACCCGGACGGTGTGGATGGACATTCGAATTCTGTTGAAGACGGTGCCGGCAGTGTTGTCGAGGGAGGGAGCGGGATGAGCGGTTCGAGAATCGGTGTGATCGGGGCGGGGTACTGGGGACCGAACTTGATCCGGAACTTCGTGGAGATCCCGGAGGCAGACCTGGTGGCGGTGGCGGATCGTGACGAGGGGCGGCTTGCTCACGTTCGTCTCCGCTACCCGAACATCGAGTTGACCACCCCCCGGTACGAGGACCTGTTCGATCTGGGACTGGACGGGGTGGCGATCTGCACCCCGCCCGAGACCCATCACTCCATCGCCAGCCAGTGCCTGGAGAACGGGCTCAATGTGCTCGTGGAGAAACCGCTGACCACCTCGAGCGCCACCGCCGCCAGTTTGATCGCCCTCGCCGACCGGGTCGAGCGGGTCCTGATGGTTGGCCACACCTTCGAGTACAACCCGGCGGTTCTCAGGCTCAAGGCAATGATCGATGCGGGAGACGTCGGCCAGATCCGCTACATCGACGCCGTCCGGGTCGGGTTGGGCCTGTTCCATCCCCGCCTCAACGTGATCTGGGACCTCGCTCCTCACGACATCTCGATTCTGATGCGCCTGCTCGGGGAGGTTCCCGAGCGGGTGGCGGTGGTGGGGTCGGCCTGCCTGAAGCCGGGGATCGTCGATGTGGCCTACATGACGCTCTACTTCCCGAGCGGCGTGTCCGCCCACGTTCGGATGAGCTGGCTCGACCCGATGAAGACTCGTCGGATCACGGTGGTGGGGAGCAAGCGAATGGCGGTCTACGACGACGTCGCCCTCAACGAGAAGATCAAGATGTACGACGTCCGGGTCGACGAGGTGCCGCACACCGACACCTTCGGCGAGTTCCAGTTCGCCTACCACCACGGCGACATCGTCAGCCCACACGTCGATTTCCAGGAGCCGGTCCGGCTCGAGTGTCTCGAGTTCCTCGGCGCCATCACCGAACATCGGCGTGCTCACACCGACGGCCAGGATGGTCTGGTGGTGGTCAGGGTCATCGAGGCCGCCCAGGAGTCGCTGCGCAACGGAGGGGTACCGGTGGCAGTCGGGATCGAGCAGAGTCTTGCCCGGCCGGGTTTGTCGGCTGTCCAGGGCTCGGTGGCGCGATGACGGCCGTCGACCACAACCTTCTCGGTGACAGCCAGATTCCGCTGCCGGCTGTCGATGACCACGTCATCGACCTGCGCCCGGTGCCGTTCGTCGACTTGTCGCTGGAACACGACCTGATCCGAGACGCTCTCGATGGGGCGGTGCGATCCGTCGTCGAGAAAGGTGACTTCATCCTCGGCGAGGCAGTGCATCGGTTCGAAGAGGCGTTCGCCCGTTACTGCGAGGCAGACCAAGCGGTCGGGGTGGACTCGGGCTTTTCGGCCCTCGAGTTGATTCTCCGCGGCCTCGACATCGGTCCGGGAGACGAGGTGATCGTCCCCGCCAACACCTTCGTGGCGACGGCGGCCGCCGTCGAGAGCTGCGGAGCCCGGCCGGTGATCGTCGACATGGACCCGGCCACCTACAACATCGACCCCGACCGGGTGGCGGCGGCGGTCGGTCCGCGAACGCGGGCCATCATCCCGGTCCACCTCTACGGGCAACCGGCGGAGATGGACCGGATCGCGGCAGTGGCCGCCCGTCACGGGCTGGCCGTCATCGAGGATGCCTGCCAGGCGCATGGCGCCCGCTACCGAGGTGCTCGGACCGGATCGTTGGCGACGGCGGCCGCCTTCAGCTTCTACCCGAGCAAGAACCTGGGCGCCTTTGGCGACGGCGGTGCAGTGGTGACCAACGACCGGGCGCTGGCCGACCGGATCCGCTCACTGCGCAACCTCGGCTCCACCCGCAAGTACCACCACTCGGAACGGGGGTTCAACCGGCGCCTCGACACCCTCCATGCGGCCGTGCTGGAGGTCAAGCTGGGCGTCCTCGATGCCAGCAACCAGTCGCGCCGGGAGGCCGCTCACCTCTATGAGCACCTGCTGGGCCCGACCCCGCTGGTGTTGCCGGTGACGCTCGACCACGGTGACCACGTCTTCCATCTCTACGTGGTTCAGGTAGAAGACCGATCCAGCCTCCAGGCCTATCTGCACGACGAGGGCGTCGCCACCGGTATCCACTACCCGGTTCCGATCCACCTCCAAGAAGGGTATCGCTCGCTCGGTTATGGCCCGGGTGACTTTCCCGTCACCGAGGCGGCGGCGGCTAGGATTCTGTCGCTTCCCATGTTCGGACGGATGCCGCCGTCGGCCGTGATCCGGACGTCGCAGGCGATCCTGTCCTACTTCGGTATCTAGGAGCACTCGGATGGAAATTCGCAGATACCTGCTGATGATTCGCCGCTACTGGTGGGTCCTACTCGGCACGCTCATCGTGGTCACCGGCATCAGCGCCTTCAGCGCCATCCGCCAACCCTGGGTCTACGAGTCGAGCGGGACGTTCCTGGTGAGCCCCCGGGCCACCGACGCCCAGGAGACGGTCCGGGCGATCGATACGTTGATTCGTGGGGTCGAGATCAACTCCACCTACGCCAACATCGCTCGGTCGAACAAGATCAGGGATCTCGCCGAGGCCACCCTCGACCCAGCAGTCGACGTCGACGAGATGACCATCTCGGCCGACGTGCTGACGGGGACCTACATCCTGGAGATCTCGGCGCGAGGGCCCTCCCCCGAAGACGTCGCCGCCTACGCCACCGCGGTGGGGGACGAGGCGGTGAGTTACATCTTCAACCTGGAGGACGCCTTCGAGTTGAAGCCACTCGACCAGCCGCGGGTGCCCCGCAACCCGATCGGTCCCAACAAGCCCCTCACGATCGCCCTCGGGGCAGCGCTGGGTCTTGTCCTCGGAGTGCTGCTCGCCATCGCGTTCGACTATCTGGCCAGGGTGAGGAGGGGGACCTCGGCCCCCCTCCATTTCGACATCATCGACCCCGACACCGGCGCCTACAACGTCGCCTATTTCATGTCGCGTTTCGATCAGGAGGAGAGCCGGGCCGCCCACGGCCTGCACAGTTTCAGCGTCGGGACCTTCAAGGTGGCGTCGAGCCTGCATCCCGACGCCCGGATCGAGAATGGCGTCCTGCTCGAGGTAGTGGAAGCGGCCAGGTCGATCATCCGCAAGGAAGACGTGCTGGCGCGGGTTTCCGACTCTGCATTCGCCCTCTTGATGCCCGATCGGGTCGGTGCCGAAGCCGAGGCGGTCGTAACGGCCTGGAGGCGAGCGACCGAGGCGGCCCTGCTCGCCCACGGGCATTCGGTCGGCGAACTCACCGTCACCAGCGGGGTCGCCGAATACGAGGGAATCGTCGACTCGACTCGACCGTTCTCCCCCGATGTCAACGTCTGAGATGGCCCGGACCACATCCGATGGAGCGGCCGGTTCCACCCGTTCGGACGGACCGATCTACATCGCCGGGCTCGACAGGAGCGGCAAGACGACGCTGCGCGCCTTCCTGACCTCGCATCCCGCCATCGACATCCCGGCGGTCGGATCCAACATGGAGACCTATTTCTACGGCCGTTACGGAAACCTCGCCAACCAGGCCAACCTCGACCGGTGCCTGGAGGACATGCTGCGCTACAAGCACATCGTGTTCCTCGATCCCGACGAGGACAGGATCCGGTCCGAGTTCGCGGCGGGGCCGCCCACCTACCCCCATCTGTTCTCCCTGTTCCTAAGCCACCATGCCGAGAAGGCCGGCAAGCGCCGATGGGGCGCCCAGACCGGGCTGGCCGAGGAGTACGCCGAGGTGCTCTTCGCTTCCTATCCCGATCTCAAGGTGATCCACATGGTCCGAGACCCGCGCGACCGGTACCAGGCATCGCGAGCCAAATGGCCAAACGGCAAGGGTGGAGCGGGGGGAGCCGCCGCTCGCTGGGCCCTCTCCACCGGCCTCGCCCGGCGCAATCTTCGTCGCCACCCCAACGACTACCTGGTCGTCCGTTTCGAAGACCTGATCCGCTCGACCCATCAGACTCTCGCCGAGGTGTTCGACTTCCTGGGCGAGGATCTCACCCCGGAGGTCCTCGGGATGAAGGACGCCCCCAAGCATCGGTCCGAGCTCCTGGCCGGCCGGGCACCGAATGAACCTCTGCTATCGACGGCGTTCATCGGTCTTCACCGTGAACTACCCCAGCGTGAGCTGTCCTATCTCGAGCTGGTCCTCGCCGGCGGGATGAGACGCCACGGTTACGAGCGCACGGCCGCCGCTCCCCGCCGGCCCGGATTCTGGCTCGGAACGGTTCCGGACCAGATGGCCAGGCAGATCGTATGGAGGGCTACCGAAGCGGCGCACCTGGCTCAACCCCGATTGTTCCCGCGGACGCCCGGAGCGCGGATGATCGTGCCAAGACACCGATCGGAGGCGGTATGAGCGAAGCTTCTGCCGTCAACGCCCAAGCAGTGCTCCTGGGAGGTCTCGCCCACACCGGGAAGACCCAGCTCCGCACGGTCCTAACCAGCGTCCCCGGGGTCGAGATCTTCAGGGAGACGTATCTTTTCAGGCTGGACGGGGACCGATTTGGCGACCTCTCGGTTCCCGCCAACCTCGAACGGTGCCTGGCGATGTTGGAATCGCATGAGCCGTTACCGGCGGATCGGGCCGGGCTCATCGACGCCTTCCGTGTTGGTCCGACCCGGTTCGAGGCGCTGGTGGCGCTGGTCTACCAGCGGCGGGCGGCCGAGCTCGGCGCCCACCGGTGGGGTCTGCAGATGGGCTCGCTGGAGTCCCGGGCGCAGGCAATCCTCGATCTCCTCCCCGAAGCGCGCATGGTCCAGTTGATCCGGCACCCGTCCCGGCACCGCTCGGACCGAGGCGGAGCCAACCCGCTCAAGCGCACCATTGAACTGTCACGCTGGCGGGAGTCGGCGGAGCTGGGTCTGGCGCTTGCGAGGATCCACCCCGATCGCCACCGGATCATCCGGACCGAGGACCTCGCCGCCGACCCACACTCGATCGTCGCGGAGGTCTGCGACTTCCTGCGGCTGGAGCGGGTTTCGGCCGGAGCGATCGAAACCGTGGACTGGGCTCGACTCGTTGCGAACGAGTCCGGCGGCCCACTCGACCCCGCCACCGCCTCCACCGCCCAACGGCTCGGGTTCGAGAACTCCCAGCAAGCCGTAGGCTTGGGCTGGAGGATGGGCCAACTTACCGGCCAGATCGCCTGGACCATCGTCAAGCTGAGGAACGGAAGGGCGATGGTGTGATCGACGATCCTGTCTATGTCGCCGGCGTCGAACGGACCGGCACCAGCCTCATGTTCGCACTGCTTGCCTCCCATCCCCGGTTGGCGATGACCCGCCGCACCAACCTGTGGACCTACTTTTACGACCAGTTCGGTGATCTGTCCTCCGACGCCAACCTCGACACTTGTCTGAATCTCATGCGCTCCTACAAGCGGCTCGTCGCGCTCGATCTCGATTTCGACGAGATCCGGACGACCTTCACCGGTCAGCCGGATCGGAGTTATGCCCGGTTGTTTGCCGCCATCGAGGGCCAGTACGCCGCCCGCCTCGGCAAGGTGCGCTGGGGAGACAAGTCGCTCCATACCGAGCGGTTCACGGCCCAGATCATCGACGCCTTCCCCCAAGCGCGATTCGTTCACATGATCCGGGATCCGCGTGACCGATATGCATCGGTGATCTCGCGCTGGAAGGTGCGCAAGGGTGGAGCCGGGGCCTCGGCCGCCGAGTGGCTCGAATCGGCCCAACTGGCCACCGTCAACCATCGCGCCTTTCCGGCGAACTATCTCATCGTCAGGTACGAGGATCTCTCTGCCCGACCCGAGGACACCATGCGGGAGGTCTGTGAGTTCATAGGTGAGGACTACGACCCCGGCATGCTGTCGATGGAGGGCGCCGCCCGCTTCCGTGAGGGTGGGTCGAACAGCTCATACGGCCCGCTGGAGGTGGGAGCGATTTCAACCGCTTCGATCGGGAAGTACCGCGAGATCCTCGATCCGGGGGAGACCCGCTTCATGGAACGGAAACTGGCCGATCACATGACGGCGCTGGCCTATCAGCCCGACAACCAGGTGCCATCCGACCTCGGGACGATCCGCACCCACCTTCGCGAGTCCACCAAGTTCCACCTGTGGTCCGCCCGCGAGAAGCGGAAGAACCGGCGGGGCCGTTCGTTGCCCTCCTACCGGATCGTGACCCCGTCATGACCATCCGATCCGGCCCTGAGGGCACCGAGGCAAGAAGGGGGGCCTGGATCTGGCTGGTGGGGGCGGCGGTGGCGGCGAGCTCAGTTCTCGTGATCGGCGGACTGGCCTCGAGGGAATCCTGGCTGCTGGCCGGACTGGCACTGGCTGCGGTTCCAGCCGGTCTCATCCTCTATCGGCACCCGATCGTCATGCTGGCTCTCTGGCTGCTGATCGACCCGCTGGTCGTCAACGTCTCGGCAGGAGGGGTGGCCCGCAGGTTGTTCTGGCTGGTTCATCGCGGGCTCCCCCTCCTCACCCTGCTCATGATTCTGGTCGCGCTCGCCGTACGTGGACGATTCCGGCGGCGACCGATGCGATTGGGACTCCCCGAACTCTTCATGGCCCTCTATCTGGTCCTCAGTCTGGTGTCGATCTGGTACACGAATCTGACCCCGCTGGCGACCACGTACCACCTCTACGACAGAGTCGTGGTTCCGATGGTCATCTATCTCGTCATCCGTTTGTACCCTCCCCGCCGGAGCGAGATCGAGGCGGCGGCGCCGATATTGATGATCGCCCTCGTCCTTCAGAGCATCTTCGCGGTGGTGGGATGGATATCACCAGGCTCCTTGCCCGCCGCCTGGCAGGATCGGGTGACGGAACGAACGGTCGGATCCCTCAACCATCCGAATGTCTACGGGACCACCGTCCTCATTCTGGGGGCCTGGCTGCTGGTCCTCGGCTCGATCCGAAACGAGATCAGCGGGATCCGGCGAAACGCCTATCGGGCGATGTTCGCGCTGGGCCTTGTGATGGCCTTTATGACCATGTCGCGGGCCACCTGGCTCGCCGCCATCCTGGTGGTGATCGTGCTCCTACGCCGGCTCCCTGGAACCATGGCTTGGATGGCGGGACTGCTGGCAGTCGTGATCATGACCGTGGCGGCCAGCGGATTGATCGCGCCGATCGTCGATCGCGCCCAGACCCGGTTCTTCTCAGAGCAGTCCGAGGAGTCCGCCCTCAGCCGCTTGCCGGTGGTGCAGGCCTCGGTCCGAATGCTCGCCGAGAAACCCGTCACCGGTTGGGGCTTCGGCAACTTCGACCGGTACGACATCCTGTTCGTGACGAGTGTCGGCGACATCTTCGTCCCCGACAAGGACCACGCGTCCCACAATCTGTATCTCACGATCCTGGCCGAACAAGGGCTGCCCGGGTTCCTGACATTCGTGGCGCCGGCGCTGATCCTGCTGCTCCGGACTCCCCGGGCGCTCCGGCTCATGCGAGTCGACCCCTACGGAACCGACCCCAATCTATTGGTCGGCCTGTGGCTCCTCCCCCTTGCCCAGGTCGTCGTGAACAACTTCTCGAACATGCGGGTTCCGTTCGGCCTGGGTCTGTGGTGGATGTCGCTGGCCCTGATCGCCAACGTCATCGCCGACGCCAGGGCCACCCAGACCCGGTACCCCGAGCGCGTGCGTGACCTGATGGTTGCTACCGGTCTCGAAAAACCGCGGGCGCACCTATGAGCAACCGGGTGGAGCGCACCTGGGTGGCAGTGGTGAACTCGCCCGGGTACCGGCGGTTCCTTGCCACTGCTCCCGGCAAGGCTCTGATTCAGAATGGATTGGTTCGCTCCGCCAAGCTCGTGCGTCGCCGCACCTCCGGTTCGCTGGCAGCGGCCCGCCATCAGGACGATTTCAAAGGGGTGACCACCACGTTCCTCTTTATCGGGCACACCAAGAGCGGCGGGTCGCTGCTCGGCGCGATGCTCGATGCCCACCCGGCCATCGCCTGCAGCGACGAACTCGACATCCTCGAGCATCTCGAACGAGGGTTCTCCGGCCGCCAGATCATGGCCCTGATCACTCGCAACAGCCGGCGCGAAGCGCTCAAAGGGAGGGTGACGGCGCGCCGCCTGGAGGCCTACACCCTGGCAGTTCCCGGTCAATGGCAGGGTAGGTACACGAACCTCACGGCCGTCGGCGATGCCAGAGCCGGCAAATCCACCCGGCGACTGGCGGACCGACCGGCCCTGCTCGACCAGCTCCGCTCGGCCGTATCCCCCGCCTCGGTCAAGCTGATCCAGGTGGTACGCCACCCCACGGATCCGATCGGGGCGATGGTGGCTCGGAGCGGCAAATCGGTCGAAGATGCCATCCAGGACTACTCCGAGCAGTGCCGGCGCCTCATCGACCTCCGGGCCGGGCTGGCACCGGGAGATCTGATCGAGGTCCATTACGAGGACATGGTGCAGGCACCCGAACTCGTACTGACCGAGGTCTGTCATCACCTCGGGGTCGAGCCCGGAGACGACTACCTGGCCGCCTGTCGAACCCTGGTCGATGCCACCCCCCGGATGGATCGACGGAGGGTCACATGGACCGAGGAGCAGATCGACCAGCTGACGAAGGCGCTGGCAGGAGTGGACTTCCTGGCTCGTTATCGGGTGGCGCCATGACCGCTCCCCCCATCGTTGTGGAGATGCTCGGCCTTCCCGGTTCGGGCAAGACCACCGTCCGAGTCCGGCTGAGTGAAGAACTGGCCGCGCACGGGTTCCGATCGATCGGATTCCCCGCGGATGCGAGGGAACTGGCGTTGCGGGGATGGACCGGACCGCTCGTCCGGCGCCTGCCCGACTCCTGGCGGGGCCCGGCAGGCTGGTTGGTCTATCGGATCTGGACGGGCTGGCTGGCGGCCCGGGCTTCGCTAGCCGCCCCCAACGCCATGTTCGGGATGTATCGATTCCAGCGGCGCCGCCCTTCGCAGACGGTGCGGAAGGCCCGCCGGGCGGGATACTGGTACCTGCGCCACGTCGGGGACCACGCCCTGTTCATGAAGACCGCCCGACCAGGCGAGATCTGGCTGGTGGATGAAGGCTTCGCCCACCGGGTGGTATCCCTCTTCGCGTCCCATGTGGGGCTCGAAGCTCCCGACGAGGTGATCGTCTCCTATCTGGCTGCCGCTCCGGCGCCTGATCTCGTCCTCCATGTGACCGCCCCTGTCGACGTCTGCCTGGATCGCATCAGGGCGCGAGCTGTCTGGGATTGGCTCCGCCCGATGGGAGCGGCCGGTCTGGCCGCCTTTGGCGAAGCGGCCACACAGGCGGTTGAGATCGCCAGGCGCTTCGCCGACTCACGCTGGGCGGTGATCGAGATCGACAACGCCCTCGATGGCTCGGTTCCGGCACTGGCCGAAGCCGTCGAACGGATCACAGGAACCAGGGTTCATGGCTGATTTCATCGAAAGCCAGCTCGGGTCCACATCGACCGGGAGACCAACCCGGGTGCTGATGGTGTCCCGGCTGTTCCATCCCTGGGTAGGCGGCATGGAGCGTCAGGCTCTCAAACTGGCGAGGGCGCTGGCAGAGGACGGTGTGGAAGTCCGGATCGTGACCGGCCGCTGGTTCAAGGGAACTCCCCGGCGAGAACAGATCGACGGCATCGAGGTGTTCAGGAATCACACCTTGTGGGAGGGGTTCGGCGTGAGGGGCCTGCGCCGAATCGGCGGCTACCTCTACATGATCACCCTGGCGTGGCATCTTTGGGTCGAACGCAGGTCCTACGACCTGATCCATGTCCACGGCCTCAGCTACCACACCTACGTCGCCCGCATGGTGGGAAGCCGGCTCGGCAAGCCGGTGATCGTCAAGCTCGCCAACAGCGGGGCTGCCAGCGATGTGACCAAACTCCGAACCGGCCAGCACCTGGTGGGAACCGGCTGGATGCTCCCCGGGGCCCTGCGCTGTGACCGGATCGTCGCCCTCAATCCGACCATCGCCGACGAGTTACGGGCCGAGAGCGTCGATGAGCGCCGGATCACACACATCCCGAATGGTGTCGAGATGCCCATCGCCGATCGGATCTACGTCGACCGACCGGAGATACGGCTCCTCTACCTGGGCCGGCTTCATCCGCAGAAGGACCTGTCGACGCTGCTCGAGGCGGTTGAGCTGGTGGTGGCAGGGGGAGACAACGTAACTCTCGAGGTGGTGGGTGATGGACCGGATCGCCATCGGCTGGAGACCGAAGTTGCGGATCGGCGGCTGGCCGGTCATGTCCGTTTCGAGGGCGAACGGCCCGATCCAGAAACCGCTCTCGCCGGTGCCGATGTCCTGGTGCTGCCATCGCTGGCCGAGGGTCTGTCGAACTCCCTGCTGGAAGCGATGGCCTCCGGCCTGCCCGTGGTGGTCAGCGCCATCCCGGGCAACCTCCTGGTGGTCGAGGATGGGCGGACAGGACTGACCTTTCCCCCCGGCGATGCCCAGGCTCTGGCCGGGACCATCCGGGCGATGATCCGGGATCCCGGGCTCCGCAAGGAACTCGCCACCAACGCCCGTGACGAGATCGCTGCCCGTTTCTCGATCCGGGTGGTAGCCCGCCAGTACCGACATCTGTACGCAACCCTTCTCGAGGAGAATCGATGAACACCGGACCGATCCTCGTCACCGGCGCCGACCGAAGCGGCACCAGCCTGCTCTACGCCATCCTCGCCAGCCACCGTGACGTGTCCATGATCAGGCGGGCCAACCTGTGGCGTTGGTTCGACCACGGGTTTGGCGATCTGTCGGATCCGATCAACCTCGATCGGTGCCTCGACACCCTCACCCGATATCGCCGCCTCGATGCCCTGGCGATCGCCCCGGAGGAGGTCAAGGCCGTCTTCGCCACCGGGGACAAGACCTACGGGCGTCTGTTTCGCACCATCTTCGAGGCATACGCCGCCCGCAATGGCACCACCCGCTGGGGCGACAAGTCGCTCCACGAGGAACACCACACCGATCGGATCCTCCAGGAATGGCCCGATGCCAGGGTGGTGCAGCTGATGCGCGATCCTCGCGATCGCCATGCCTCGGTGATCCGGCGGTATCCCGACCAGCGCAAGGGCCTCCCCTCGATCACCGGTCGTTGGATCGACTCCCATCTGGCAGCTCGTAGGAATCTCGCCGCCCACGCGGATCGGTACCGGGTCATCCGGTACGAGACACTGGCGCAAGAACCCGAGAAAACGATGCGAGAACTGTGCGATTTCCTCGAACTCGAATACGAGCCGAGCATGCTCGCAATGGGTGCCGTCGACGAGCAGCGCGACCAGGGTGGCAACAGCTCGTTCGGACCCCAGACACCCGGTTCGATCTCGACCCGCTCGATCGGCCGGTATGCCGATGTCCTCGATCCGACCGAGCTCGCCTTCATCGAGCGATTGTGCCGGGAGGGCATGGACGAATATGGTTATCCCCCCAGCCGGCCCCAAGCCGGCGCCGGCTTCTGGGTGACGGAGTTTCCGGTTCTGGCGGCCCGCACCAGCCTGTGGCGTCTCGACGAGGCTCGCCAACGGCGACGGGGGCACCGCATCCCGGAACGCCGGTTGTTGGGCGACGAAACGGACCCGGGCGCAGGATGAGGCGGGGGTGGGGATGGGCCGTACTGCTGGCGATGGGAACCCTCTCCGTCGTCCTCTCTTCGTGCACGATGCTCCGACCACCGAAACTCGATTCGCCCGATCTCCCCCCCACGACCGCTCCCACCCTGCCGGGCTCGGCCTGGTATCTCGGGAGTTCCGAACGGGAGGCGCCGGGCGGGACCCGGGCCTTTCGATTCGCCGAGGCGGAGCCCGCCACTCCGATCACGGTCGACTTCGGCGTCGACACCGACGAGTTCGCCGAGATCGCATCGTGGGAGGCCGAGATGACGAGCGCCGCCCCGGGACCCCGGTTCGAAACATCGATCCAGCTCGAAGCCGTCACGGGGGCAGCGATTCGCTGGCGCCTGCTGCAGGTAGACCGATGCGGACGGATCGTGGCCGCCTCTCGTTACTCCCCCGACCAGCGCATGGAAGGCACCTACGACTGGGATATGGAGCTCGAGACGAACTGGAAGGTCGGCGACCAGCTCCGCCTCTCGCTCGAGGCGAGAAAGATCGCCGATGCCCCGGTGACCGGGACGGCGATCGCCATCGACAGCCCCGGTTCGGTCGTATATGGCTCGCTTCAGTCCCTGCCGCCCCAGAGCGAGGAGACCGAGGCAACCGAGCAGCCCGTGACTCCAGGACCGGTCGTGTTGACGAACCTGCTGCCGATGAGCGACGACGTGCCGAGCACCTCGACGACCGGTCTGCCGACCAACGAATTCCGCTGGAACAACCAGCGGGTGTTCTGGTGGAACAGTTCCGCCGGCCGCTGGGATGGCATCCTCCCGACCGCCCGCCCGCCCGCCGCCGGCAACTCGCACTGGTGGCTCTGGAAGGATCTCGGGGGGACCCCCTCCCCGGTCCAGGAGATCTCGACCAGAACGGCCAACACCCCAGACGCCTTCTGGGACGAAGGGTGCGCCACTCTCGACGTGTTCTTCTCCCGGGACGCCTTTGGCACCTCCCGGTTCCGGCGACTCACGTACGACTCCACCACCGATACCTACCTCGAAACCACCGCCGCGGGCGGCGTGAAGGTCCCAGAGAGCCTGCGCGGTTCCAAGCGGGTCACGATCACCAAGACCGAAAACGGATACCTGTGGGCGGCGGTCAACCACGACGGTCGATTGTTGGTCTCGCGATCGATCGATGGTGGCAACACCTGGCCGGAACCGGTATCCATTTCGCCCACCGCCGCCAACGGTGACACCCATTGGGTCTCATATACGGATGCAACCGGGCAACGACTGGCGGTGGTCGCCACTGAGAACGGGTTGGTCGGCAACGCCAGGGCCCATTTCCTCTCGCTGGATCCCGCGTCGACGGAATGGGATGAGACGGGTGCATGGCTCGACGAGACCCCGTTGCTCCCCGGACCGGAAGGAGATGAGACAGCCGACGACGAACTCTCGGCAATCTCGTTCGAGAACTGGGTCTACTTCGTCATCGAAACCGAGCCCGGCCCCGAGTCGAGACGGGCTGGTGTTCCCCAGCTCCTCCTCTACGCCCGGTCGCCGGTGGGTGTATGGAGCACCCACGTCGTCAATCGTTTCACCGAGAGCGGCGGCGACGATCGAAAGCGTCCCGTCATCACGGTCGACGCCCCCCATCGCCTGGTCCTCATCGGGGCGGGACGGGACAACCAGACGACCGCATCGCTCTTCGTGGCACCGATCGATGACCTGGACAACTGGCAGGAGCACATCCTGTTCACCCTTCCCGAAGCCGGAGCCGAAGCGCTCTACAACGTGCGGCTGCCCCGAGAGCCCGTTGATGACAGCTCCCGGCTCCTCGTTCTCGTCGAGGAGGTCGGGGTCCGGGGAGAGGTGTGGCGGCAGTTGGTGGAGGTTTCGGACGCCGGTGGTAGCTGACCTCAGCCGCCGTACTTTCTGACATGGGCTTCCCTCGCCTGCTCCTGCCAGCGATCTTTCTCCATCCGGTGGACAAACGTTCCCAGCTCGGACTGGAGACGGGCGATCTCGGCCTCGCCCAGATCGGCAAGCTGGCGGAAGGTAACCACTCCCACCCCGGCCAGCCGGGCTGCCAGCCGGGGACCGATTCCGCGGATGGCGGTGAGGTCGTCGAGTGCAGGTATCGGGAAGCTACCTTCGTCCGCATCTCTAAGGGTCGCCGGCTCGGGTGATTCCGCCCTGCTCGGTGGCGATGCCTCGCCGTACGTCTCGTCCGTGATCGTCTCCCAAGACGTCGCCTCACTCCCTTCCCACGCCGGCGCCGATTCTTCCTCGTGTTGCATGGCAGTCGCCTGCGGGTCCGGAGCAGGGATCTGCTGGCGAGCGCCCGGGGCCACTCCCCCGACGGGAGGAGCCGGGATCGAGCCGGGCGGAACGCGCCGGGCGGTCGATGGAGGAGCCACAGGCGCCACTCGCTGCTTTCCCGACAACCGATCTCCCAATATCTCACGAACGAGGTCGACGTCACCCACCATCCCGACGGTAACGGCGGAGTGGGCGACGGGCTCCGGTGCCAGCGGGCGGAGAATGGGGGCCGGTGAGCTTGCCTCCGGTTGCACCCGGGGGGCCAGGCGGGCCCAGCGCAGACCGAGAAGGGCAACGCCGGCCACGGCCACGCCGGTCAGAACCCCGGCCACCCCGGTCTCCAGGCGACCCAGCACGAAGCCCATCACCAGTACCACCACCCAGGCGAGGCTCGTAACCACCGCCCAGGGTGCGACCCGAAGGGCCCCATCCGCTGGATCGCGAAGCCCGAACCAGGTGGCCCGCCAGGCGCGGAGGCGGTTGAACCGGCCCTCACCGAATCGGGGCATCACCTCTCGCGCAAACGCGGCGACATTGTCGACACGGATCTGCCAGCCGCGTCCCTCGATCAGGAGCAGGAACTCGTTGGGCCCCGCCCGCCTGATCTCCGAGCGCGCCAGGGGCCCTCGATCGAGGGGTCGATCCCCGGCGATGACAATCACTTCCGTCTCACCCACGGAAAGAACCACCGGGAGTTCCTTGGCCGGGCGCAGAGAAACCAGGACGGCGGAAAACGTCTCGAGCGCCCCACTTGCTTGATCCACGGAGCCGTCAGGATAACGGCTCGCCCCCAGCCGGGAACCAGGGAATGGACGTATGGGGTCGATTCGGCTTCGAAGGGGGACAGAGGTCTACGACGATCTGGCCCGGATCGATGGGCACTAGCCTCACCCCCGGGGTCACGGGAGACACATGCGGCTTGCCTACATCATCGGTACCTATCCGGTCCTGACAACGACGTTCATCGATCGCGAGATCCGCGAGCTGCGCCAGCGCGGATTCGAGATCGACCTGTTCTCGTTGCGCCGGCCGGGCGGGAAATTGTCGGCCACCCAGATCGAACTGGCACAAGACGTCGACTACGTCCTGCCGGTGTCCCCGCAGGCGGCGGTCGGCGCACATCTGTGGTGGTTGAGCCGTCATCCCGTCCGCTACCTCTCGACCCTCACCTGGCTCGCCACCAGGCCCCATCCTGGGACAAGGACCCGATTGAAGACGATCCTCCACTTCGGCGAGGCGGGGATCGTTGCCCGCCGGATCCTCCGCGCAACCAGGCCCGATCACCTCCACGCCCATTTCCTCGATCGTGCCACCGTGGTGGCAATGGCCGCCTCGCGCCTGCTCGGCCTCCCGTACTCTGCCACCGGCCACGCCAATGACATATACGTGAATCCCGTGTTGCTCCACGACAAGCTGAAGGGGGCCAAGTTCGTAGCCACCTGCACCGGGTACAACGCCGCCCACCTTCGATCGGTCTCACCCGGGGTCGAAAACGTCGCCACGATCTTTCACGGGCTCGATCTCGCCGGCTTCGAGCCGGAGACACCATCGTTGGGGCCGGCCTCCGTTCGCCTTCTCTCGATCGGCCAGCTCAAGGAGAAGAAGGGGTTCACTCACCTCATCGCGGCCTGTTCGATCCTCCGTCAGAGTGGCGTCGAGTTCTCGGCGCTAATCGTCGGTGAAGGCCCGCTCAGGTCGGAGTTGGAGGCCCAGATCGCCGCCGAGGCTCTCGGCGACACCATTCGCCTGGAAGGAGCACTGCCGCATACCGAGGTGATGGCCCGACTCCGGGAGTCCGACGTGTTCGTCCTCCCCTGCATCGTGGCAGCCGACGGCGACCGCGATGGGATTCCCAATGTCGTGCTCGAGGCGATGGCAATGGCACTCCCGGTCGTCTCGACGACCGTCTCGGGTGTCCCTGAGGCGGTCATCGACCAGGAGACCGGGCTGCTGGTCGAACCCGGTGACCCGACCGCACTCGCCGCCGCCCTCGCCACCCTCATCCGGGATCCTCGCTTGCGTCACATCCAGGGAGCGGCGGGGCGAGCCCGGGTCGAGGAGTGCTTCGACATCGAGGTCAACATCTCGGCCCTGGCGGCGGAGTTCAGCAGGTGAAAGCGCTCTCCGAGTCGCTCTTCCTGGTCTGGGGACCACCCAGCCACGGACCCCGCAGCAAGGTCTTCGCCCGCGAACTGGGAATCCCGATCGAGTTCGTGGAGGGCACCGCCGCCCGGGGATGGGCCGCCGGGCTGATCAAGTATCCGGTCCAGGCGATCCGGACCGTGTTCCTGCTTCGCCGGGTTCGGCCCCGGCTGGTCATCGTCCAGAGCCCACCCAGCTTCGCACCGATGATCCTGGCCGTGTGGACGCTCTTCGGCGCCAACCGGAGGTTCATCATCGACGCCCACAGCGACGCCATGCAGGCCTGGTACTGGACCAGACCCCGGTGGCTCCATCGGGCCGTGGCCAGGCGGGCCAGTGCCACCATCGTCACCAACCAGACCTTTGCCGATGAAATCCGGGGTTGGGGGGCGGAGGCCATGATCCTCCGGGACATCCCCACCCGGTTCCCAATCGGAGCGGCACCGCAGCTCCCGGACGGGTTCTCGGTGATGGTCGTGAACACCTTCGCCGATGACGAGCCTCTCGACGACATCGTCGAAGCCGCCTCCGGGCTCCCCGACGTCAGGTTCTTCGTCACGGGAAACCAGAACAGAGCCCGGATTCCGGCCGAGAGCCTTCCTCCCAACGTCGCCTACACCGGGTTCCTGGCGGATCCCGACTACTACTCGTTGATGGGGTCGGTCGGAGCGGTGATGTGCCTCACCACCCGTGACGACACGATGCAACGAGGAGCCTGCGAGGCGCTGTCGATGGGCCGGCCGATCATCACGTCGAACTGGCCCCTCCTCACCGACTACTTCCACCGCGGCACGATCCACGTCTCCGCCTCCGCCGCCGACATCCGGGCCGGGGTGCTGCGCATGCGCGACGATCATTCCCATCTCCAACAAGAGATCCGTCTCCTGCAAGAAGAGCAGCAAAAGATGTGGGGAGACGCCAGAGCCCACCTAGCTAGACTGCTGGCAGTGGGGTCGTAGGTTCGAGACGGGGAGGCGCCGGCCATGACGGGCGTGGCAGTGTTTGGGCTTGGCTATGTCGGTTCGGTCACGGTGGCGGCGCTGGCCGCCGCCGGTCATCGGGTCATCGGAGTCGACGTCAATCCGACCAAGGTCGGGATGATCGAAGCCGGGCGGGGCCCGGTGATCGAGCCGGGACTCGACCAATTGCTCGGTTCAGGAGTCCGGTCAGGACACATCACCGCCACTACCGACGGGGTGAAGGCCATTGCCCAAACCGACGTTTCGATCCTGTGCGTCGGCACCCCGAGCAGGCCCAACGGCTCCCTCGATCTGAGCCAGGTGGCTCATGTCAGTCGTCAGATCGGCGAAGGACTCGCCCTCCGCAAGTCCCATCACGTCGTCGTGGCCCGCAGCACCATGCTCCCGGGCAGCACCGAGGACGTCGTGATCCGAACCATCGAAGATTCCTCCGGGATGAGGTGCACCGACGACTTCGGTGTCGCCTACAACCCCGAGTTCCTGCGCGAGGGCTCCTCGCTGGCCGACTACTACGCCCCTCCCTTCACCCTCGTCGGTGCCAACGACGAGAGCGCCGGCTCGGTCGCCGCCGCTCTCTACGAGGGAATCAACGCCGAATTGATCATGACCCCGCTGAGAGTGGCCGAGATGGTCAAGTACTCCTCCAACGCCTTCCATGCTCTCAAGGTGGCCTTCGCCAACGAGATCGGGAACATCTGCGAGGCGCAGGGGATCGACAGCCGCCGGGTCATGAAGGTCTTTGCCCGTGACGAGAAACTCAACCTTTCGGCCGCCTATCTGATGCCCGGGTTCGCGTTCGGCGGATCATGCCTACCCAAGGACCTGCGAGCGCTGACCTATCAGGCCAGATCCCACGACGTGCCCGCCCCACTGCTCGACTCGATCATGGTCAGCAACCAGCGCCAGATCGATCGAGCCCTGGATCTGGTGGTCGGCACCGGCAAGAAGCGGATCGGAGTGCTCGGGTTGAGCTTCAAGGCCAAGACCGATGACCTGCGGGAGAGCCCGATGGTCGCCCTGGTCGAGCGACTCATCGGCAAGGGTTACACGGTGTCGATCTTCGATCGCAACGTGTCGCTCGCCAACCTCCAGGGCGCCAACCGGGCCTTCATCGAGACCGAGATACCCCACATCGCCTCACTGCTCAAGGACTCGATCGCCGCCACGCTGGCAGAGTGTGATGTCGTCGTGGTCGGGAACGGCGACCCCGAGTTCGGTCCGGCCTTGTCCGGCCTGACCGGTTCGCAGCACGTCATCGATCTCGTCGGATTGCCCGAGGTGAAACTGCCGGAAGGCGCCCGGTACCAAGGCATCTCCTGGTGACAGGCTCCGCCTCGGCCGGCGGCCGCCGCCTGTGCATGGTGGTTCACTCCCGCTACCCGGTCGGCGAAACCCGCGTGCAGCGGGAGGCGCAGGCGCTGGTGGCGGGAGGCTGGGATGTCTCCGTGCTCTGTCTCCGCGGTCCGGGCGAGCCGGCCACCGAGACCGTCGACGGGGTTTTCGTCCGCCGTCTCCCGGTCGACCGCAACCGGGGTCGGGGTCTTGGCGCCCAGTTGGTCGAATACCTGACGTTCTTCTTTCTGGCGCTCGCCGCCCTCACTACCTGGCACCTGCGGCGCCGATTCGACCTCGTCCACATCCACAACCTGCCGGACTTCCTTGTGTTCTCGGCACTGCCGGCCAAGCTGACCGGCGCCTCGGTGGTGCTCGACCTCCACGACCTCATGCCGGAATTCTTCATGGCCCGGACCGGGGAATCAGCGACCAGTCCCAAGGTGAGGCTGGTGGCTCTCCAGGAGAGGTTGTCGTGCGGGTTCGCCGACCACGTAATCACGGTGACCGAAGGCTGGCGGGAGACGCTGGCCACCCGGGGGGTGCGTAAGGACAAGACCTCGGTGGTGATGAACCTGGCGGATCCGGCGGTGTTCGGGAGCCCGCTGCCCAAAGAACCACACGACCCCGACGAGCTTCGATTGCTGTATCACGGCACGTTCGCCCACCGGTACGGCGTGGACCTGCTGGTGGCGGCAGTGGCCGATCTCCGCCGGCGCATCCCTCGAATCGAGCTTCGTCTCCTCGGTGACGGCGAGTTGAGGGACTCGCTGATCGAGCAGATCGGAACGCTGGGCCTTCACGAGCAGATCCACATGAGCGACGGGTTCCTGGAGGCAACCGCCCTTCCGGCGCACATCGCCTGGGCCGATCTCGGCCTCGTCCCCAACCGGGCCGACGTGTTCACCAACGGGATCCTCCCCACCAAGCTGCTCGAATACGTCGCTCTCGGCACCCCGGTGGTGGTGGCTCGCACCGAAACCGTCGCCGACTACTTCAGTGACGACATGGTCGCCTTTTACCCACCCGGTGACCTCGACGCCCTCATCAAGGCGATCGAGGACCTCCATCGTCACCCCGACAAGGCACGGGCCCTGAGCACTGCCGCTCTCCGCTTCGATGAAACCCACCGCTGGGAGTTGGCGGCCCGCTCCTATCTCGAAACCCTGGAGCGCCTCCGCACCTGACGTCATCGCTCGCTACAACCGGCGCCAGACCGCCTCGATGACGTGACGGGCCACTTCCTCGGGCGACTGGCCGGCGTCGACCACGACCGCCTCGGGACCCCATGGGGTCGACCAGATCTCCTCGGCTCGACGCCGGACGAAGTCGGGGTCCTGTTCCGGACGCCTGGCCACCGCTACCTCTGGGTCCACCCGCAACACGATCAGGGCGTCCGGCGGCCGGATCCTCCGGTACAGGGCCTGCTCGCGGGTTGCGAACCACCTGGCCAAGCGAGGCCCGCCGCCCGACGTCACCGAACCGGTCCGGGGCGCGTCCATTCGCGTGATGGCAGCGAGAGGAAAGCGGTCGGAAACCACGATCTGGCCTCTCCCTGCCGCCCTTCGGGCCCGGGTATACAGCCGGACCCGGTCGCGGGCGATGAGCCAGTGCCAGACGGAGTAGACCGTTCCCGGGCTTGAATCGAATTGGTGCCAGGCGGGCGCCGAGAACCAGTCGAAGCGACCCCGCCGGCGTTCGAGTTCGATCACCTTGCGCATCACCCGGCGAGTGAGACTGCGGGGCGGCTTGCCGAGGTGGATTCTCTCGACCGCGAAGGCCGACCCCAGGGCGGCCACCAGCCGGTCGACGGCGGTGCTCTTGCCGGACCCGTCACCTCCCACCACTCCCACCAGCAGCCCGCCGGAAGCGGGCCCCTTGCCGCGCGAGCCGGGTCGGTTCCACCATCGACGCACGAACTTGGCCAGGGTATCTGCCCAGGGCGAGCGACGGGCATCGTGGGTCAGTGATCGAACCAGCCGGCGAGCGGCAACCGCTCTGGCCAGTCGAGGGGCTCCGGGGTCCGACGCCCTCCGGCATCGCCTGAAGGTCTCGGCGGAGACCGTGGGCACCAGGTCCGCCCGCAACCTGTCGACCACCGTTTGGTCGACCTGCTTCTCCAGGTCGTCGAGCTCGGCCCGTTCCGAGCGGGTCGGACGGCCCTTGCGGGCTAGTTGCGCCTCCCACGGCCCATGTTTGAGGACCAGCCGGATGACGAGAACTAGATACTCGAGCTCGGGGGCGGGAACCGGCAGCCCCGCTCCCGGGCGCACGGACGCCAGGTAGGCGCTCTCGATGGGCAGCCGGTATGACTTGGTCATGTCGTCGCCGACGATCAACTCGAAATGTGGCTGCAGGTGCACGACCCTCCGTACGTGATCGTCCCAGCCGAAGAGGTCCTCGATCCCCAAGACCTGCGGTCGCCCCAGCGAACGGGCTCTGACAAAGCCCAGCCCGGTGACGATGCCGCTGAATGCCGCCATGTCGCCTCGCGCAACGAGCAGATCGAGGTCGTTCTCGGCGGTCATCGACCGGTCGAGGGCAAGATTGCTCTTCCAGTGGCAATACCTGACCCCTGCCTCCTCCAACCTGCGGGCCAGTTCCAGCACCAGCGGCGACGGACCGGGATGACTCATGTGAAGAGCCGGTAGTAGAGGTCCCCCGCCCGTTCGGTCACGAAGTCGGGCACGTCGGCCTCGGTCAGCATGGTCGTGAGCGAGGGGAGCATCCCCCGAATGCGGGTCACCTCCGAACCGGGCGCCGGACCGCCGACGAGGGTGGTCACGACGCCGTGGTCGGTGGCGTACTTCTCCTTGTACCGGATCAGTCCCTCCTGGTCCCAGTCCGACACTCCGAGGTCGACGAAGGCAAGACCCCTCTCCCTGGCCAGTCGCATGCCGTGCCACATGATCGTGTCGTTGGGCCGGATGTCGAGCCGGTCGAGGTCGGATGCGTTGAACTTGTAATACAGGGTGTCGCCGAAGGAGAGGAACATCACCCCGCCCACCACCGATCCGTCGACCTCGGCGAGGAGAAGGGCCCCATCCCCTCCTGCGATGAACCGCTCCCAGATGGCCTCGAAGAAGCGATAGGGCTGGGCCAGGAGCCGGTACTTGTGCTTGCGCACCTTGAGGTGGAGCTCGAAGAAGCTCCGAAGGTCATCGGGACGATCGGCCACCCTGACCTCGACCCCCTGATTGGCGGCCTTGCGGATGGCTCGGCGCGCCCCCGGGTCGAGCCGGGCCCACAACTCCTCCTCAGAGAGGTCGACGGCGATCCGGTGCCAGTGCGCCTTGCCCGCCGGTGACAGCCGGGGATCGTCCAGCGGTTCGGTCCGGTGGAGGCAGCGAAAGCGCACCGGGTGATCGAAGAGACCTTCAGACAGCCGGCGCCACTGCTCGGCGCCGTCCACCAGCGGATCACAGAAGTCGGAGAAGGGCAGGCTGACCACCCGCCGCCCCAATTCATCGTCCACCTTGGCGTACACGAGGCCGGCCTGGACCTCGCCGCCGGCCAGTAGCAGCCGCCCCCTGAGCTGGAAGCCGTAGACATCCGACAGGACGGCGAGCCAGGCAGCAGTGTGGAACACATCGGCCCGACGGCTGCGGACGAGCCGATCCCACCGCGGGTCGGACACGGGATCGATGATCACGACCCCGTCGGTCATGATCGGCGTCCCGGCGCCGGCGTCGACCGGCCCGACACGAGAGGTTTCATTGGCGGGGAAGATATCGATCCTCCGCTTCTTGCAGTTCCGCCGCTCGCTGCAGGCGGAAGATCTCCTTCACCGCGACGATGTCGGCCTCCACCGGAGCCACCGATCGGGCCTCGAAGATCGTCCGGGCGGTGTGTTGCATCGCTGCCACCGACGACCGCAACAGATGATTGGCCCAGATCACGAGGCTCACTCCGGCATCCGCGAACACCTGGGTGGGGGTGCTCCAGTACATGGTCGGGACGATCACTACCGGGGCGTCTCCCGACCAGCGGCTCAGAAACTCGAGGATCTGATCGGGTCCGGACTCCTTGCTGTGGATGAGGATCGCATCCGCCCCGGCGTCGGCGTAGGCCTGAGCCCGCCGCAACGCCTCCTCCTGGGGCCAACCTGCGATCAGCGCCTCGACCCGGGCCACGACCGAGAAGTCGGGGTCAGACTGGGAGTCCTTGGCCGCCCGGATCTTCCCGGCGAACTCGCGTAGGTCGGCGAGCGGCTGGTGTTCGCCCCCGATGAACGAGTTCGTCTTCGGGAAGAGCTTGTCTTCGATGCACATCGCCGCGACCGACCGCTGCTCGAGCTTGTGGACCAGCCGCCTCACGTTGTTGAAGTTCCCATACCCGGTGTCGGCGTCGACCAGGATCGGAACCCGTGTCGCATCACTCATGAACTCCAGAACCTCGAGCACCTGGGTCCAGCTGGCCTCGTTGTTGTCACGTACCCCCATGGCGGCCGACATCGACAGACCGCTCGCCCACAGCGCCTGGAAGCCGGCCTCCTCGGCGATGGTGGCGCTGAGGCCGTTGTGGGCCTCCATGGCGAACTCGATCTGATCGGACCGGAGCAGCTGACGAAACCGGGTCGATTTGTTCATCACATCCTCCTACCGCTGGGTTTCGTCGTGGTCGGCTCCGATGATCGAGAAGTCCTCGACCCCGGGAATGAGGCGCGGCGGGTCGTCGATCGCCTGCTTGATGCAGCCGAGCAGGATCGCACCGATCTCGCGCTGGGAATCGATCGTGCTGGCACCGATGTGGGGGGTCAGGATCACATTCGGGAAGTCGGCCAGGGCGGGGACGTTGCCGTCACCTTCCACCGCGTGGACGTCGAGACCGGCTCCTGCCAGGTGTCCCGACTCGAGCGCTTGGCGCAGGGCCACCTCGTCGACCACCCCTCCCCGGGCAAGCGTCACGAGGTAGCTGCCCCGTTTCATGCGGGCGAGGGCGGCGGCATCGATGAGATTGCGGGTGGAGTCCTGCAGCGGGACATGGACGCTCACGAAGTCCGAGCGGGAGAGGACCTCGGGCAGCCCCACCAGTTCGACACCCTTGCGGGCCAGCGCAGCCTCCACTCCCGGACCGGGATGCTCGACACACCCGAGCACCTCCATTCCCCAGGCAGCCCCCAACTCGCCCACCCGGGAACCGATGTTCCCGGCACCCACGATGCCTAGCACCCGACCGGTGAGGAGCCTTCCTCGCGCCTGGGACTTCACCCAACGACCGGCCCGCCACGACGAATCGGCCCAGAACAGGTCGCGGGCAAGCGCCAGCATCATCGTGAAACTCAACTCGGCAACCGCCTTTGCTCCGGGCCCGGGGATACGGACGAAACGAATCCCCCGCCGCCGAACCGGCTCGAGGTCGATGTTGTCGAAGCCCGACCCGGCCCGAACGATGAGCGCGAGCGACTCGGCGGCGTCCAGGACGGCAGCGGATATGTCCACCCCGCTCCGGAAGACGAGCACGTCGCAGCCGGCGATGGCGTCGATCAACACCGCTTCGGAGGCGCCGAACGCCCGCACCACCTCGTGGTCGCCGGCCAGCGTCTCGATCGTGTCCGGATCGATCGAACTGGCGAACAGAATCTTCATGACATCGGACCTCACTTGCGCCGCTTCACACGTCTTCCCTGGCAGGCCGACTCGACGAGGCTCTCGACGGATCGATACACCTCGTCCAAGGGCCGATCCGCATCGACCACCTCGAAACGTCGAAAGGTGGATCCGAGCCGGCCGATCCCGTCCCGCCGCCGCTCGAGATACGAGATGGGAACCTCGGGTTTGCGACCATACAGCACATCCGGCGGAGCATCCAACCACACCACCAGGTCTGGTTTGGGCAGCAACTTGGCCAGGACGAACAGGTGGATGCGGTCGGTGAGGGCCAGGGGCGGCTTGGCCGCCACCGAGTAATCGATCAGGAAGTCTCGATCGGTCACCAGCAGCCGACCCCGCCATTGGTGCCAGGCGCCCAGGCCATGACGGACCGTCTCCTCGGCAAGTCGGTTGAGGAGTCGGAGGGTCGACCACACCCGGCCTCGCTTTCGCCGTCTCTCGGCGATCGAGTGGAGAGACACCGGAGCACCGGCCTCGCCGCCCGACCCCCGCTTCTTGAGGGCGTGCACCAACCGGGTGCTGGGCAAGGCCACGTTGCTCGAGTCGGGGTTCATCCCCATGTAGAGGTACACGGTTTGCTGGGGAAGCCGCTCCACCAACCGGCGAGTGATGGTGGTCTTGCCCGCCCCGTCGAGTCCGACGATCGCCACGCTCACCACGTCCCCACCTCCGGCCGAGTGCAGAGCAGGACCGATTCGTCGGACGTGAGGCCGAATCGTTCGGAGGTCGATGCCTCGATGCCCTCCCCGTGATCGATCTCGACCTGAAAGCCAACCGACTTCAACCTGTCGACCAGATCCGTTCCATAGATACGCACGTGGGTGGCCTCGCCGAACGCCGTTCGCCGGCCACCGGGAGTGGTGATGGTCGGATCCTCGTAGGTCGGCCGCCCCTGATCGAGCGGGACGTTGATCAGGGACCATCCGCCCGGTCGCAGCACCCGGTAGATCTCGCCCATGGCGGCAATGTCGTCGGCGATGTGCTCGAGGACATGGACACATACGACCGCATCGAAGGTCCCTTCGTCCATCGGCAGGTTGGTGAGGTCGGCGATCCCGGACACCCAGGGCCCCGACTCCAGGTCGATCCCGACGTACTCGACGCCTGGCTGTCTGGACAGCGCCCGGGCGAGACTGTGGTGGGGGGCGACGTCCAGCAACCGGGTTGGGCCGGCACCGAAGGCGGATCGTCCCTGCAGATACCGCCAAACCCGCCGGTGTCGGGCTTTCGAGTTACACCGGGGGCAATACCCGGCAGGGCGGGTGCGGAACGACCCGCCCCCCTTGGTGAAGGCCCGAACCGACCACCCGCAGCACGGGCAGACGTGGCGAGAGCCCTTGAACCACAGCCCGCGTACCAGCAGATAGACCTCGGTCGACCAGCGCTCTGCCCTACCCAGCGGCGACGTCATCGTGACCCCCTTGCCCGGGACAAGATCTCGCCCGCCGCCATGCCCACCTCCGCCAGAAACGGACGGGGATCGCGAGCCGAGAGCACGGCATAGGCCTTCTTGCCGCGCATCGTCGAGACCCAATCGGCAATGCTCAGTTCACCTGCCCGCATCGCCTGGCCGGCCGACAGGAGGTCACGGCGGAGGTGGATCCACTTCGCCTGGCCATACGTCTGCGTTCTGTGTTCGGGTAGCGGCAGACCGACCGCGTCGCAGTACATCGTCAACAGCAGTTCGACCCCTCCGGCTTCTGCGATTGCCGACCGCCCTGTCGGCCGGCCCACATTCGGCTCGACGATCACATGCCGGCCGTCACGGGGATCCCGTTTCAGCTCGACATAGCCGAGGCCTCGATATCCGACACTCGACAGCAGCCGGATCGAGATGTCGAGCGCTTCGTCGTTACGTACCTCGATTCCCATCGAGCTCTGACCGGTCTGCCGCGGCCACTGCCTGAGTTTCTTGGCGACGAACGTGGCCAACAGCTCCCCCTCGATGGAGAAATAGCAGTTGACCGAGTACAGATCGGACACTTCGCCCGGAATCCACTCCTGGGCAATCAGCACGTCGGCCGCCCCACCGACCAGGTCGTAGATCGAAACCAGGTCGGCCGGGGAGTCGACCTTGAATGCCTTCTCGGATGTGACTTCGGTCCACCGGGTCGTGCGCATGCCCGGTTTCACCACCGCCGGGAAGCGGAGGAGCGCCGCCGCCTCCAGCGCTTGTTCGCGCGAGGCGATGAGAGAGGTGACGGGCACCGGGAACCCATGGGTCTGGGCGTACGGGTAGAACAGGGTCTTCTCCATGAGCAGTTCGACCACCTCCGGCGGTGGAAGGACGAAGCGATACCACTGGGCGAGTAGATCGCGGGCTCCGGATACATTGACGACCCTGGCATCCTGACACGGAACCAGCACCGGCTTCTCCCTGGCGGCGGACCCGAAGGCTTCGAGAAAGGCGAACAACTCGGCCCGGCCGGTCGCAACCACCACCCTGTCACAGACATTGGTGCGGGCGGCATAGTGACCGCCGTCGGAGACGACCCCCACCACCGGAACACCTCGCCAGGCCAGGATCCGGGCAGTCTGCAGTCCCTGCATCGAGTCCATCCCCAGGACGACGGCGTGAGGGGCCCCGGCCGGAACTCGCTCGAGAATCTGCGGACGGCTCATCGAGACCGCAATCGCTTGATGGCCCGCTTCACCACCGGCCATTTCCGGATCCTCGGGAGGATCGTCTCGTAGCCGAACCGCACCATCCCGTTGGGAACGTAGGCGAGCGATTCGGGGAGCAACACCACATCACCCCCAAAGCCGAGTTTGAAGCGCGTGACGTGGGTCGGCTCCGGGCCGGGGACACCGGCGGCGACCGCCCTGGCCACCTCCGGTTCGATCCCGTCGAGATCGTATTCGCGAAAGCCCTGTTCCTTCGCCCAGCGCATGGCCGCCCAATGCAGTGATTCATTCGGCCTCCACTCGCCGTGGGTGCCGCTCCATCCGCCCCGTTTGTACACCACTCGTCCGGCGAACGCGACCAGGAGAATGGTGGCCACCGGTACCCCGTCGGCCTCGGCGATGAACAGAGCGCATTGGCCACGCGGATCCAACTCGTCGAACAGCACCGTCAGATAGTCCTCGTCGGCAGCCACGAAACCCTGCCGGGCGGCCGTCGCTTCCAGCAACTCCCCCACCGCCGCCAGGTCCTGCCTGCCACCCTTCCGGACCACCGTCCCGGCCCGCTCACCCTTGCGGATGTTCTGCCTGGTGGACGATCGCATCCTCGCCAGCATCTGCTCTTCCGGCTGCGTGAGATCGACGGTGACGGTGGCCGCCAGCGCGGTCTTGACCTGACTGCGGGTGAAGCCGCGGGCCTGCATCACCCCGATGGCGTGTTCGGCGCCGAGGGGGGGATCAACAACGAGAGATCGCACCTGGAGCCGGCGACAGAGATCCTGGATGGCCTCCACCACCGTCTCTGCCTCGGCCGGCCCTTCCACCACCGGGCCACCATCCAGATAGGCCAGCCTTCCCACCGCCGGGAGCTTGCGATGCACGAGTTGTGCGCCGGCGACCAACGCCCCGTCACGCCAGATCTCGACCCGCTCTGCACTCCACCCGGTGGCGGCCTTCACCCTGCTCCAGGGTGTCGTCTGAGCCAGCCGGCCGCCGGCGGACAGCACGAAACCATCCCAATCCGCATCGGACCCGGAGCCGGGCACGGCGGTTCGGACGTCCAGGCCCGGGAGGCCGGCCTCGCCGGCAGCGATTCGGCGGATCACCCCGCCACCCCCCGTTCGAACGCTCCGATGTCGGGAAGCTCTCCCATCGGTCGGACGACTCCGCTCAAATCGAGGCGCAACCCGGCAAAGTCGAGCAGGAACCCCCGATCGACAGCAGGAGAGGTACCGGACAAACGGTACGAGTCACCGTCGAAACCGGCTTCCTGGTCATCGGCGAACCACAGATTGGCCCAAATGTCGACGTTGTCGAACCCGCCCGAATCGACGGCGCCCGCCCCCGGTTCGGTCCGGGCAAAGCCGGCGATGAGGTTGTTGGCGATCTGGTTCGACACACCACCCTCGTTCTTGAAAAGGATCCCGCTCCGTCCCACCTCGACGATGGTGTTGTGCCACACGAACACGCTGTTGTCTGTGTTGCTTCCCGTCGAGATGACGATCCCGTCGCCCGGTTCCACCGATTCGAGGCCGGCCCGCACTATCAGGTTGTTGTAGATGCGGTTGCCGCCATTGCCCTGCACGAAGATGGCCCGGCTCACCGAGTCGAGCACCGTGTTGGCGACCACGTCGCACACACTTCCCCAGTTCACAATGATCCCGCTTCGCTGGTTGTCCAGATCCAACAAGCTGGCCCTGACCACCCGGTTGTGGCGGATCGTGCAATCCGCCACTGCCGACCCCACCTGAAGCCCATCCCAGCCCGTGTCGACGATCAGGTTGGAGGTGACGTCGACTCCTTCCAACACCGGTTCAATCCCGTCTTCGTAAGAGGAGCCCCCCAGGTAGATCCCTTCGGTCCCGGTCCGGTGAATGAAGTTGTGATGGAGGAAGGTCTGCCGCTGTACCCAATCCTCCCGCCGGATGCCGCCTTCGTTGGTCTTCACGGACATGCCCGACTTGTCGGTATCCCGGATCTCGACGTGGTCGACTTCGAGATGTCCGGTCCGTTCCGTCCCGGCCACACCTCTCCCGGTTCCCTCAATGACGATGCCGCAGGCCTGTTCATCCTCGGCGAACCCGGCCCCGCAGGCCTCACCCACTCCCGAGCCCGTCACGCGGATGAACTCACTGTCTTTTATGTTGATGCCGGCGTAATCATCTGCGGTCCCGGCGATCTCGACGACACCACCGCCGTTGATGAAGATGATCGGGCGGCCGGGCTCACCCTGGAATCCGAAGAGCCTGAGCGGTGGGCGCCTGCCGGGTTGGAGACAGACGACGTCGCCGGGTTCGACGTTGGAGAACTCCTTCGCCCCGTCCGCTTTGAGGACCGAACCGTCGACAACGTGGTCGCACACCTGTCCGACCATCGGTTCGTCGGCCAGAGTGGTCGGTGGCGCCAGGAAGGTGACGTCGGTGACGGGTGGCCGCCCGGCCGGGCGAAATACGATCCAGGCCGAAGCGGCCACCAACCCGCATCCGGCCACGAGCAGAAGCCGGCGCCGCCGCGTTCCGACCACCTCGTTGTCGCTTGTACTCAGCCCCACCACTTTCCTCACCCGTTGAAGAGGACGACCCGGTCGGGGCGCTGCCCGCCCATCCCGACTCCCGTGACCACAGGGTAGCTTGCCCTTCGGCGGAGTTCTCGGGGCAAATTCGACCGCGAAGACCGCACCCGGGTCAAGGACATCTAACCTGGCGGCCATCACATTCGGGAGTCTCCATTGCGCGCAGTAGTCACGGGTTGCGGCGGTTTCATCGGATCTCACCTCAGCGAGCGGTTGCTGGCCGAGGGAGCAACGGTCACGGGCATCGATTCCATCACCCCGACCTACGACACCGCCGCCCGGGCATCGCGGTGCGCCGACCTGGCCCGTTCCCCCCGATTCGAGCTGATCCAGGGCGACATCAACCAGCTCGATCTGCGACCGTTCTTCACCGACGCCGACGTGGTGTTCCACCTCGCCGCCCGGCCCGGGGTTCGAGCCTCCTGGGCCGACTTCGGCCGGGTTTCGGAAGCAAACGTACTCGCCACGCAACGAGTCCTGGACACCCTGGTGGGTCTCCCCGGGCGACGGCTGGTTTTTGCCTCGTCGTCCTCCGTCTACGGACGACCCGATGTCTTTCCCACCCCCGAGGAGTATCCGCTTGCCCCGATCTCACCCTACGGAGTGACCAAGGCGACCGGCGAGGCGCTGTGCTCGGCCTACGCCGTCGAGCACGGCCTCCACATCTCCAGCCTGCGCTATTTCACGGTCTACGGGCCCCGGCAACGATCGGATATGGCCTTCACACGATGGATCAGGGCCGCCTTCGACCGTCGACCCCTCCCTCTGTACGGCGACGGCACCGCCATCCGCGATTTCACCTTCGTGGCCGACGTGGTGGACGCCACCCTCCGTGCCGGTTCGTTGGGAGCCCCGGGTCACACCGTGTTCAACGTCTCCGGCGGCAACGCCGCCAGCCTCGGGGTAATTTTCGAGCTGATCGGGCAGTTGACCGGCGAAACGCTGACTTTCGACCGACTCGGGAGCGCCAAGGGAGATCCCGCCCAGACCACCGGTGACACCGCCCGCATCCGCCAGACGCTGGGATGGGAGCCGTCCGTGCCCTTGGGCGATGGCCTGGCTGCCCAGGTGGAGTGGATCCGGCAGATGCGGGAATGAGCAGGTCGGCTGTCCCCGATCTCTTCGATCCCCTCTGCGCCCCCTTCCGCCTGGAGGGGGACCGAGACGAGGCGGTCGTTCTGGTGCACGGCTTCACCGGTGTTCCCGCCCACTTCCGCCCCCTTGCCGAGTTCCTTCATGGACATGGCTACACGGTCAACGTCCCCTTGTTGCCAGGGCACGGCACCACCATGGAAGACATGGCCACCACCGGCTGGCGAGACTGGCTGAGAGGCGCCGAACAGGCCACCGCCGCAGTCTCGGGTTTCGGAAGGGTGCACGTGGGCGGCCTTTCGATGGGCGGCCTCCTCTCCATCCTGGTCGCCTCTCGCTACGCCACCGCCACCGTCACGACGATCGACAGCCCGCTCCTGGTCCGCAACAAGCAGACCTACCTGGCGCCGATCCTCCACCGATTCCGGCCGGTGGTGGCCTGGCCGGAGGACGACCAACCCGCGTTGGATCAAGAGGTGCGCCCCTACTGGTTGACCTATCCCGGTTTCTACACGAAGTCCGCCGGTGATCTGATCAGGCTGTCGGCGATGGCCTGGAGCGCCGCCGGCCGGATCCGGCGCCCGGCCCTGGTGATCCAATCCAAGGTCGATGAGAGCGTCGACCCACGCAGCG
>DAIOGO010000005.1:43932-46277 GCA_036745195.1 Actinomycetota bacterium
CGCGACATCATCCACCAGCGGGTGCTGGAGCGGATCTCATGAACGTCGCCGTCTTCGGCTCCTCCACGACGCCGCCCGACCACCCTGACTTCGGCCTCGGGGTGGAGGTGGGTCGCCTTCTCGGCGAGGGTGGCCACGCCGTGTTCACGGGCGGCTACGGCGGATTGATGGAAGCGGTCTCCGAAGGAGCTGCCGCCGCCGGCGCCAGGGTGGTGGGTGTCACTGCCTCCAACGTGTTTCCCGGCCGGAATGGCGCCAATCGCCACGTGGCCGAGATCGTCGATGCGCCCACCCTGTCGGAGCGGATCCATTGGATCGTCAACGAAACCGACGCAGCCGTGGCTCTCCCCGGAAGCATCGGCACGCTGACGGAGTTGATGGTTGCCTGGAATGTGGCGTATGTGGCCAGGTTCTCGGGCCGGCGGCCCAATCCGGTCATCACCATCGGAGGGTTCTGGCGTGACATGGTGAGCGGGCTGGCCCGATCCCTCGAAACCGACCGCGATCTGGTGACCTGCCTGGACGCGCCGGAGGAGATCATCGAGATCCTGCTGCGTCACGGGGAAAAACGATATCCTTGAATCATGAACGAGCGGTTCGGTAAGCGCAGCCGGCGCCGGGCTCGAGTCGACTGCCAGGTCGGCCGCCATCGTTTCGGGTCGTCCCAGGAGATCGGTGGCGGTATCGTCCGCCGGGTGTGCCACGCCTGTTCTTCGATCACGATCGACCTCACCGCCGTTCAGGAACCGATCCTCGTTGGTGAGTTGTTCGTGGGGCGGAGACAGCTCGGCTCGTGAGTGCTCCCATCCTGGCTTCCGGGGGGCTGGTAGTCCGCCCGGGCAAACGGGGCCACCAGGTGCTCGTCGTCCATCGTCCGCGCTATGACGACTGGTCGCTCCCCAAGGGCAAAGACGATCCGGGCGAGACCCCGGAAGCAGCCGCACTCCGCGAAGTGGCGGAAGAAACCGGAGTGGTGGCCCGCATCGTCAAGCCGCTGAAGGACGTGACCTATGTCACGCCGCAAGAAAACCACAAACTGGTCCGGTATTTCGCCATGCGAGAGATCTCCTCGATCCCGTTCCACCCCAACGAGGAGGTCGACGAGATCCGCTGGGTGTCGAAGACGGAGGCCGTCAAGCTGCTGACCTATCCCTTCGACCGGGATCTGGTTCGTGACACAGACATCTCGGCGCTAACCACGACCGGTGTGTTGTTCCTGATCCGCCATGCCAACGCCGGCGACCGAGCATTGTGGAATGGGCCCGATCACCTCCGCCCATTGTCGAAGAAGGGCCTCCGCCAGTCGGCGGCGCTGGTCGACCTGCTGGCCTCCCATGGCGTGGACCGGATCGTGTCCAGCCCCTTCCTTCGATGCGTGCAGACGGTGGAACCACTGGCGGGCGCACTCGGGCTCGAGATCGAGATCCTCGATGGGCTGGCCGAGGGCCACGGGTCACATGCGGTTCCCGTGTTCGAGGCCGCGGCAGGAACCAATCTGGCGGTGTGCTCGCACGGCGATGTGATTCCTGCCTGCCTCGACCTCCTGCACCGGCGGGGAATGGAGTTGTACACGGAGTCGGGGCTCTTCG
Organism: Actinomycetota bacterium; assembly: GCA_036745195.1. GTDB lineage: Bacteria > Actinomycetota > Acidimicrobiia > Spongiisociales > ZC4RG35 > JBFHRE01. The sequence goes on from DAIOGO010000005.1 coordinate 45,522, forward strand.
AATGCAAGAAGGCTTCGACCTGGATTGTCACCATCGACGGCGGGGTCTTCGTCGACGCCCACTATCTGCCGCCGCCGCTTCTCACCTGATCACTTGCGGACGGAGGCAGCCGATCTCCTGGTCGAGAGATCGGGAAGCCTGGCTTCCTCCACCGTCACGAACGCCTGTGGGTTGACCCTGGCGATGAGGTCGAGCACATCCCCGACATCGCGTCGGGGGGTGACACACAGCCAGAGACGGACCGGGCCGTCTCGCCCCTCACCGTTGAGCACCGTCACCGCGTGACCGGCGTCCCGTACAGCCTCGTAGGCATGCGGGCTGTCGATCGGGGCCACCACCCGCACCAGGACACTCCCCATCGCCAGCCATCGCTCGATGGTGGACCCGAGCATCGTTCCGGCGGCAAAGCCACCTGCGTATGCCACGATCTTGACGGGTTCGTCGAGGTTGCCGAGCACCTGCCGGGCGGCCAGCACCCAGATGAGGGACTCGAGAAAGCCGAGGATCCCGGCCCAACGGCGTTTCCCGCGCACGAGCATGACGATCCGCAGCGTCCCGGCGGACACGTCGAGAAGCCGCATGCCAAAAATGAGCACGGCGGCGAGAAGGAGTTCCATCCCTCGGGAGGGTAGTGGTGCCGGTCACGCGGATCGGGCCCCGCTCTGGCGGGGCCCGATTCCTTCAGTACCTCGGTGCTGTCTAGCGCCGGCCGCGCCGGTGTCGACCACGCTGGATCCCAAACCCGAGCAGCCCGAG
>DAIOGO010000006.1:0-43400 GCA_036745195.1 Actinomycetota bacterium
AAGAAGGTTGATGGCTGGGTGTGGCGCATGGCGCATGGCGCATGGCGCATGGCGCCTTGTGTCAGTGCATCGGTTGGGCGACGGGAGTCAACTCACGGACCGCCTGCCACACCGTTGTTCCCCGGTAGTCCCAGTATTTGGTTCGTTCCAGGACGATCGAACGGCCCCCCATCACCCCGCCCGGGATGTGGCCGTTGTGGATGCGGACATTGAGGTAATACTGGGGAGAGAGGGCGGTCGCCACCTGGGCATGGCGCTGGCTCGAGCGCCATCGCTCCCGATCGTCGGGGGCATCGTGGATGACGAGGTTGGCCCAATTCCCGTCGGCCAGTTCGACCGAGGTGTAGGAGAGGATGCCGGGGTAGTCCTTGAACTCGAGCACGACCTCGGCATTGGCCTGTTCCAGCGCTTCCATGTTGCGGTCGCGGATCCGTTCCCCGAAGAAGCCGACGACATGAACCTTGGACCGTTTGCCGATCCGCATCGGATCACAGACGATGAGCCGGCGCTTCAACCCCATCACGGTCCACTCGACAGGCTCGTACGGTCGCACTGTCAAGACACCCTCTGCCATCTCGCCCAGGGTGGCGCGCAGGTCTTCGAGCATGTAGGCCAGGATCTGCTGGTCGCGTTCGTACCGGCCGGGTGAAGTGAAGGGCCTGCCCCGGGCCGTCTGGGTCGTGCCGAGTTGGATGGTTTCGGTGGCCATGGCGTTCGTCGCGATATCGGTAGATTCGAGGCGGAAATGTACTCGTTCATGACCGCCGCCTCGTTCATGTCCCTGAATCTGGTGGACCACCATCGCCGAATTGCCGTGGACCTGGGCCGCCGGACCGGGATCGACATCCGCTGGGAACCGGGGCGGCCACTGGCCGAAGTCGATCTCGCCTTCAGTTGCGGGCTCCCGCTGGCGCGCGCTGGTGACTGGACGATGCTGGTGGCTCCGGTGGGGGCCGGCCCGGCCTACGCCGGTCGACCGGTGTATTTCACCTATTTCGTCGTCGCCCGGGACCATCCCGCCCGCCGGTTCGAGGATCTGGCCGGCACCGGGCTGGTGATGAATGAACCCGTGTCGCATTCAGGCTTCGCCGCGGTCCTGGCCGAGTTGGCGTTCCGCCGGATCGACCTCGGCTTCTTCGGGGGTCACCGTTTCTCGGGTGGCCATCAGGCGAGCGTCGAGGCGGTGGCGGGCGGGAGCGGCGAGGTGGCGGCAGTCGACTCGCTCATGTTCGACGCCCTCGTCGAGCAGCAGCCGGAACTGGCCGGCCGGGTGCGGGTGGCGGCCACCGGGGCCGCCTGGCCGGCGCCTCCGCTGGCGGTCCGCTCGTCCCGCGCCGCCGAGCTGGGCGACATCATCGCCGGGGACATCGTCGCGCACCAACCCTCGGTGCCCGGCGTGGCCCATTTCGCGACCGTCGACAGCGCCAGGTATTCGGTCATGGCCGACAACTGGCGGCGGGTAGTTCCACCAGGTGGAATCGTCTCATCAGGCGGGACCCCACCGACCTAGAGTCGTCGCATTGGCGACGAGGAGTAGAGACATGCAGGCTCGGGTGGTGGTGGTCGGATCGGGGATCGTCGGATCCTCGGTGGCCCTGCACCTCGTCAAGGCCGGCTGGAAGGACATCGTCGTCCTCGACAAAGGCCCTCTCATCGACAACGACGGCTCCACCAGCCACGCCCCGGGCGGGGTGGTCGTCCTCAGCCACAACAAGCTGTTGACCCAACTCGCCAACTACGGCGCCAGCCTCTACAAGACGATCGCGGACCTCTCCCCGGATCGAATCAACACCAACTGCCGGGGCGGGATCGATCTGGCCGTGTCCGAACGCCGCTGGGCCGACCTGCAGCGGCTGCATGGGGAGGCGATCGCCTTCGGAGCCGAGGCCCGATTGGTGCGGCCCGAGGAAGCGGTCGAGTTGCACCCCTACCTCGACCCCTCCTCCTTCGTCGGTGGGATCTACGCCCCCAACGCCCAACTGGTGGCGGCGCCGATGCTCAACGGGGGGATCCAGCGCGATGCCGCCGCCGGCGGGGCGGCGCGGTTCATCGGCCACACCGAGGTTCTCGATGTCGAAGTGGCGGGGGGACGGGTGGTGGCGGTCTTGACGAGCAACCCGGGACTCCCCCGGATCGAATGTGAACAGGTGGTGCTCGCCACCAACATCTGGGGCCCGCTGCTGGGTGACAAGCTCGGGGTGCCGGTCCCATTGTTGGGATACGAGCACCAGTACATCATCTCCCACCCGTTGGAGGCGCTGGCCCGATTCGACCGGGACCGGCCCGAGCACGAGGTCACGCTCCCCACCATCCGGGAGGTGGACAACACGCTCTATCTCCGCCAGCACTGGGACTCCTTCGGGGTCGGGAGCTACAAACACGCCCCTCGCCCGGTGTCCGCCCACCGGCTCGGGCAGACGGCCAAGCACGAGTTCACCTTCTCCGATTTCCTTCCCGAGGCCTGGCCCCAGATCCAGCGGGTGTTTCCGGCATTGCGCGGCACCGACCCGCACAGCTTCCCGGTCCGGTACAACGGGATCTTCGCCTTCCCGGTCGACGGCATGCCGATCGTGGGCCCCACCGCGGTGGCCGGACTGTGGACCGCCCTCGGTTCCTGGCTCACCCATGGCGCCGGAGTGGGCAAGACCCTGGCCGAGTGGATGGTCGACGGTGAGCCGGAGTGGGACCCCCGCCAACTCGACGTCAATCGTTTTCATCCGTTCGCCTCCACCCCCGCCTATCTGGAACGGATCTGCAATCAGAACTACCGGGAGATCTACGAGATCATCCATCCCCGCCAGGCGCCGACGGTGGTGCGCAACGTTCGCCTGTCGCCATTCCATCCTCGCCACCTGGCGCTGGGGGCGGAGTTCACGGTGTTCGCCGGGATCGAACTGCCCAACTGGTACGCCGCCAACGCCCCGCTGGTCGACCGATACCGGGAGGCGGTCCCCTCCCGGACGGGCTGGGCGTCCGAGTTCTGGTCCGAGATCCAGGGCGCCGAGCACCTGGCCACCCGCGAGTCGGTGGCGTTGTTCGACCTGCACGGCCTGTCGATCATCGAGGTGGCGGGGGCCGATGCCGCCGAATTCGTCGAGCGCCTGTGCGCCAACAAGGTGGCCCGCAAGGTCGGCTCCCTCGTCTACACCACCTGGCTCACTCCCCGGGGCGGGGTTCGGCGCGATCTGGCCGTGGCCAGGATGGCCGACGACCGGTTCTGGATGTTCGTCGGTGAGGGATCCCGGCCCCGTGACCTCGATTGGGTGAGGCGGGCGGCAACCGGATCCGTCACGGTAGGCGACATCTCGGACGGACTGACCGCTCTCGGGCTGTGGGGCCCCAACTCCCGTAAGGTGCTGGAGAAGGTCACCAGCGCCGATGTCTCCAACCAAGGGTTCCCCTATTTCACGTCGCGCTGGATCGACATCGGCACCACCCGGGCGCTCGCCCTGCGGGTGTCCTACGCCGGCGAGCTGGGCTGGGAGTTGCACATCCCGGTGGACGCCGCCCTCGGGGTGTGGGACCTGTTGTGGGAGGCCGGTCAGGAATTCGAGATCATCGGGGCGGGGATGGGCGCTTTCGACTCGCTCCGGTTGGAGAAGGGGTATCGCGGGTGGGGGACCGACGTTCACACCGAATACGACGCCTACGAGTCTGGGCTGGGCTGGACGGTGAGACTCGACAAGGATGACTTCATCGGGGCCGAGGCCAGCCGCCAGCTGTCGACCTCTCCGCTCCGCCGAACCCTGACATGTCTCACCTTCGACGACCGGGACGGGGTGGCCATGGGGTACGAGCCGATCATGGCGGGCGACGATTGTGTCGGTTTCGTCACCAGTTCCAACTTCGGATACTCGGTCGGCGCCCAGATCGCCTACGGCTACCTGCCGCCGGCATTGGCGGTCGAGGGAACCAGGCTGGAGATCGTCTACTTCGGGAGGCGATTCGGCGTCACCGTGGCTCCCGACCCGCTGTTCGACCCGAAGATGGAACGGATGAAAGCGTGAGAGCCGATGCCGCGTGATACCTCGACCAGGGCGGGACGGCGTGCGTCCCGGGGAGCCGGGCTCCACCAGTTGCCGTGGCGCAACCTCCGTAACCCTTACAAACCGATCGAGGTGCTGGCCGAGGAGCAGATCGTCGAGATCGAGAACGCCTCCTTCGACATTCTCGAGCGGCACGGGATGGAGTTGCTCCACGAGGAGGCGGTGGCGCTTGTCGAGTCCGCCGGGGCGGAGCTGGACGGCAACCGGGCTCGCTTCGACCGGAGCGTGATTCGCCACTGGGTGTCCCAGACCCCCTCCGAGTTCACCTTGCATGCCCGCAATCCCGAGCACAACCTGACCGTGGGAGGGAACCACCTCAACCTGGCCACAGTCGGCTCGGCGCCCAACGTGTCCGACCTCGATGGCGGAAGGCGGCCGGGCAACTTCGAAGACTTCTCCAACCTGGTGCGGTTGGCCCAGGCTTTCAACGCCGTCCACATGCTGGGTGGATACCCGGTGGAGCCGATCGACCTTCCCGCCCCCACCCGCCATCTCGACGCGGTGGCCACCATGGTCAGGTTGTCGGACAAGGTCCCCTACGCCTACGCGCTGGGCGAAGTGCGCATGGCCGACGGGCTCGAGATCATCCGGATCGGGCGGGGAGTGAGTCCCGAGCAGTTCGCCCGGGAGCCCTCCACCTTCACGGTGGTCAACACCAACTCCCCGTTGCGTCTCGACGGGCCGATGCTGGGCGGATTGATGACCGCTGCCCGGCTCGGGCAACCGGTGGTGGTGACCCCGTTCACGCTGGCGGGAGCGATGGCCCCGGCATCGGTGGCGGGAGCACTGGCGCTACAGAATGCCGAAGCGCTGGCCGGTCTCGCCATCGTCCAGATGGCCAGCCCCGGCGCTCCGGCCATGTACGGCGGGTTCACCTCGAATGTCGACATGCGGTCCGGCGCCCCCGCCTTCGGGACACCCGAGTACACCAAGGCCGCCCTGATCGGGGGCCAGCTCGCCCGCCGCTACCGGATTCCCTACCGGTCGTCGAACGCCAATGCCGCCAATTCCGTCGACGCCCAGGCCGCCTACGAGTCCCAGATGTCGATCTGGGGAGCGACCATGGGCCATGTCAACCTCATGCTCCACGGCTTCGGGTGGATGGAGGGGGGGTTGGTGGCCAGCTTCGAGAAGTTCGTGCTCGACGTCGAGATGTTGCAGATGATGGGGGAGTTCCTCACGCCGCTTCGGATCGACTCCGACGAGCTGGCGGTCGACGCCATCGGCGAGGTGGGGCCGGGCGGTCACTTCTTCGGTTCCCAGCACACGCTCGACCGCTACGAGACCGCCTTCTACGCCCCGATCATCTCCAACTGGCAGAACTTCGAGAACTGGCAACTGGCCGGGGCCGTGACTGCCGATCGGAAGGCCAACCAGATCTGGAAACAGGTCCTCGCCGAATTCGAGCCCCCGCCGCTGGAGGGGGCGGTGGCCGCCGAGCTGGAGGACTTCGTCGAACGCCGCCGGCGCCAGGGCGGGTTCACCGGCTGAACCGTGGGCCGGGGACGACACGGGGTGTATTCCCGAACCCAGGCTGGGTTCGCAGCTACCCGTGGTGTGTTCAGGAGCCCACGGTTCAGGTGCCAAGACGGGGAATCGACTCGTCCCAGCTCCGCTCGAACACCACCTGGTCACCTTGGCGGGCCGTCAGGCTCGCCTCGATCCGGAAGTGGGTGGCGGTTGAGGTCATGGTGGTGACGGTGTCGGTCTGAACGCTCCAGTCGCCGCGGGCCAGGCCGTCGCTCCACCGCGTCTCGACCCGGGCCGAGAGCGGGTCGGCGTCGTCGATCGAGTAGACGTCGAGCGAGCGGGTGGTGCGCACCAGCCCGGAAGCAAAGCGTTCGGCGCCGAAGTCGTTGAGCACCTCGTGGACGACCAGCTCCTCCTCGGAACGGGTGGAACGGGTGTGCATCTCGGGCCGGTCCATGATCACCGGGTCGGGCCGGGCTCCCACCCCGTGTCCCAGCGGCGAGCCCCGGTCCTCCAGCCCGACCGGCGCCACCGGGACGAGCAGGCGACCGGTGTGAAGGGTGACCGTGGCGGCTGCGGGTTGCGGCCACACCAGCGGCCAGTAGGCGGTGGACAGCGCCAGCCTGATCCGGTTGCCGGCGGCGAATCGATGGGCGCAATCGTCGAGGGGAACGGAGAGGTGATAGGTGGCCCCTTCCTCCAGCGGAACCACGGTCGCCTCACCTTCCAGGTGGGTGAGGTTGATCGGCATCCACGAGATCCGGGCCGAGGTGCCGTCCGGGAAGACCTCGCACAGGCGGGCCACCAGGTTGGCGGCGGGGGCGTCGGAGGAGACCTCGATCTCGAGCACGGGAGCCCCGATGACGTCGACATCGGCTGGCAGCGGCTCGGTGTCGAAGCAGACCGAGCGGGCGTCGTCGTGCCGCTGGTCACCGGGAAGATCCGGTCCGCCCCACATCGGGCAGAAGGCGCCGGCCGACATCCCGGTCGACTGCGGCGACGAGACCTCGATCCCGAGGGCGCCTCCACTCCCGGCTCCCAGGCGTCCGGGCGCCAGCGCCCACGTCTCGAGCAACCGGGGCGGCCACACGTCGAGCCCGACCCATCGCCCCGGGGTCAGCGCCGAGTCGACCGCCGGCCGGGTGGAGTCCGTGATGAACACCCGGTAGCGGGGCTCGTCGAGCACCTGCCGATCTTCACCCTTCAGCCACTGGTCCCACCAGCGGAGGCAGAAGGACAGGAAGTCGATATCGGGGGCGGGCATCCCCTGATGCGGGTAGAGGTGGACCCAGGGTCCGACCACCGCCCGGGTCGGGGCCTCCAGTCCCGACATGAGCCGGAACACGGCGTTGGTATACGAGTCGGCCCACCCGCCCACCGCCAGCACCGGCGTCTCGATCCGTGAGAAGTCCTCGCACACCGAGCCGTGCCGGTAGAAGTCGTCGCGGGTGAGGTGATGGAGCCACTCGATGATCCAGGGCCGGTTGGCTTCGAGCCGCTCCATCCAGGCGGCCCTCCATCCGGGGCCGGCCAGTTCGGGGTCCGGTGGCAGAGAGTTGAAGGAGAACATGGTGGATCCCCAGGTGAGGTTCTCGGTGAGGAGCGTCCCGCCCTTGTGGTGGATGTCGTCGGCGTAGCGATCATCGGTGGAACAAACCGTGATCACCGCCTTCAGCGCCGGGGGACGGAGCGCGGCAATCTGGAGCCCGTTGAATCCGCCCCACGATTTGCCGATGATGCCGACGTTGCCGTCACACCAGGGCTGACGGCTGATCCAGTCGATCACCTCGGCGCCATCGGCCAGTTCGGTGGGCAGGTACTCGTCGAGCAACAAGCCGTCGGAGTCGCCGCTGCCCCGCAGGTCGACCCGGAGGCACACGTACCCGTGGGAGGCGACGTAGCGGTGCATGATCTCGTCGCGGGTCTCGAGCCCGCCCCGCTTGCGGTAGGGGACGTACTCGAGGATGGCGGGCACCGGAGCGGAGTCCTCGGGGAGCCAGATCCGGGCGGCCAAGCGGGTCCCATCGGCCAGCGGGATGAGCGTGTGCTCGCGCACCTGCACCCCGGGGACCTCGACGTATTCGGTCATGACTCTGATTCAAGCCGACCGGAACGGGATCGACGTCGGTTCGGCGACGTGGCAGGATGCGGGCCACGGCTAACGAGCACGAGGTGAAGTGTGACGATCGCGCCAGAACGCAAGGCATTCATTCGGCCTGATGGCAAGGAGAAAGTGACCGGTCTCGGACGGTACACCGCCGATCTCAACCTGACCGGCCAACTCCACGCCAAGTTCCGGTACGCCGACCATCCCCACGCCCGCATCGTCCGCATCGACACCGCCGCCGCCCGGGCGCTACCCGGGGTGTTCGCGGTGCTCACCCACGAGGACGTGCCGGACGTGCTCTACGGGGGCATGGTCAAGGACCGGCGTCTCTTCGCCAAGGAGAAGGTGCGGTGGGAGGGTGACATCGTCGCCGCCGTCGCCGCCCGCACCGCCGACATCGCCGCCCGGGCGGTGGCGTTGATCGAGGTGGAGTACGAGGTCCTCCCTCCGCTTCCCGACTTCGTCGCCAACATGACCGCCGACGCCCCGTTGGTGCACGAGGCCTGGGAGGGATACGACGCCGACGAGAGCCTGGGATACGACCGCAACGTCCTCGGGCACTCCAGCATCTCCAAGGGTGATGCCGACGCCGCCATGGCCACAGCCGAGGTGGTCGTCAAGAGCCGGTACGTATCCGAGGCGTCGCAGGGCGCCCCGATCGAACCCCGTGCCATCCTCGCCCAATGGCAGGGAGACAAGGTCACGGTGTGGTCCTCCACCCAGGTTCCGTTTGCCGCCCGCGCCGGCGTCGCTCGCACCCTCGACCTCCCCGAATCCCATGTCAGGGTCATCGTCCCGCTGCTCGGCGGTGGCTTCGGCTCCAAGTGCGATTTCCACTTCGAGGCCCACGTGGCGGCACTGGCCAGGGCCACCCGCCGCCCGGTGAAGCTGGTGTTCTCCCGTCAGGAGGAGTTCTTCGCCCCCGACCATCGCCGGGAGGGGATGGTGATCGAGTTGGAGACGGGCGTCACCCGGGACGGGCGGATGGTGGCACGGCGTGGCCGCCTCGTGCTAGACAAGGGCGCCTACTGCGGCGAAGGCGGCTTCTTCGCCCAGATGGCGGCAGTCCATGCCTGCGGGCCGTACCGGATCGACAACATCCAGGTGGACGCCTATCTCAACTACTCGACCAATCAGCCGTCGAGCTCGGTGCGGGCTCCCACCGCCCCGCAGACCTGCTGGGCGCTGGAACAGCACCTCGACGAGGTGGCCAATGCGATCGGGATGGATCCGGTCGAGCTGCGGCGTCGGACGCTCATCGAGGAAGGGGCGGAGGGTCCGGCGGGACAGATCTTCGATCGGATCGGCGCCAAGGAGACCCTCGAGGCCGCCCTCGAGATGATCGGCTATGGCAAAGACCTGCCCGATGACGAGGCGATCGGCGTCGCTTGCGGTTGGTGGCCGTCCTTCGGATCGGCCTCGGGCGCCTACGTCAAGCTCAACGCCGACGGCACCGGGACCATCATCACCGGGGCGATGGAATCCGGCACGGGTGCGGTGATGGGTCTTCCGATCCTGGCCGCCGAGGTGCTGGGCATGCGACCCGACGATTTCTCGATTCTCTACCAGGACACCGACGCCGGACCCTGGGACATGGGCTCGTCCGGATCGCAGACCACGTTCAACAACGGGCGGGCGGTGATCGAGGCGGCCAAGGAGGTCCGCAGCCGACTCCTCGACCTGGCCGCCACCGAACTGGAGGCCCACCGCGACGACCTCGAACTGGGGGAGGGCGAGATCCGGGTCAAGGGTTCGCCCGGGGTATCGGTCACCATCGCCCATCTGGCCGGCACCGGCGAGCCGATCCTGGGCAAGGGATTCGGCGAGGTGCCGTCGGCTCCCGATGTGGACGCCTCGGCCTGTGTCGGCCGGCTCGGGATGGAGTCGTTCCTCGCTCCGCAGCTCATCACCCACGCCGCCCGGGTCAAGCTCGACCGGGCCACCGGGGTGGTTCGGGTGCTCGAGTTCGCCGCTGCCCACGACTCCGGCGTGATCCTCAATCGAATGGGGGCGGACGGCCAGGTCTACGGCGGCGTGCTCATGGGCATCGGCCAGGCCCTGTCGGAGGCGACCTGGTTCGATGAAGACGGCCGTCAGCGCAATCCGGGCCTGCTCGATTACAAACTGCAGACCGTCAGCGACGCTCCCGCCATCGACATCCGCTGGATCGAGATCGACACCCCCGGCGCCGGACCGAAAGGGTCGAAGGGAGTCGGTGAACCTCCCAGCGTGCCCACCCCGGGTGCGATCGGCAACGCCATCGCCAAGCTGATCGGCCGGCACGTCAAACGCCTTCCGATGACCCCCGAGCGGGTCTGGGAGACGATGCACGACTCCCAGGAAGGTTGACCATGGCGACCTATGTGACAGCCAGGACCATCGACGACGTCGTGTCGGCGCTGGCCGCCGGTGCCCGACCGGTGGCAGGCGGCACCGATCTGGTGGTTGGGGGCCGCCAGGGCAAGAAACCGTTGCCGGATTCCCTGGTCGGCATCCATCGGGTGGCCGAGCTACGGGGGATCGAGGAGGGCGCCGATGGCCTCACTCTGGGGGCTCTGGTGACCCACGCCGAGATCGTGTCCCATCCGCTGATTCGAAGCCGGTACACCGGCCTGGCCGACGCCTCGGCCATCGTCGGCTCCCACGCCACCAGGGCCAACGGAACCATCGGTGGGAACGTGATGAATGCCTCGCCGGCGATGGACACCGGAGCGCCACTTCTCTGCCTGGGCGCCGACGTCCTGCTGGCCGGTCCGGGAGGGACCCGGCGGGTGGCGATGGCGGACCTGTGGACCGGTCCCGGCCAGACCGGCGCGGCGGCAGACGAGGTGCTGGTCTCGGTCAGGATCCCGGCACCCGCCGACGGCTCGGGCAGCGCCTACGTCCGGCTCCAGTACCGCCGTCAGATGGAGATCGCGGTGGTCGCGGCCGGGGCGTCCGTCACGCTCCGAAACGGAGTGGTGACGGAGGCGGCGGTGGCCATCACCGCCCTCGCTCCCACCATCTTCGTTGTCCCCGAGGCGGGCACCCGGCTGGTCGGTTCGTCTGGTGACGAGGCGGCGGTGACCGAGGCGGCGAAGGCGGCGGCGGCAGCCGCCCGGCCGATCGGCGACGTGCGGGCCTCCGCCGACTACCGGCGGGCGATGGCGGCCGTGATCGCCGGCCGGGCCATCTCCACCGCCCTGGCCAGGGCAAGGGGCGAGCAAGTGACGATTCCGGCGAGTGATTCGACCTTCGGGAGCTGATGTGGCGTATTCGATCGAACTGACAGTGAACGGCGTGCCCTACCCCCTCGAGGTCGAGGCGCACGCCAGTCTCCTCCACACCGTCCGCGACCAGGTCGGGCTCACCGGATCGAAAGAGGGCTGTGACGACTCGGAGTGCGGGGCGTGCATGATGCTGATCGATGGCCGGCCGGTGAACTCCTGTTCGTATCTGGCGGTTCAGGCCGACGGATCCGCCATCACGACCATCGAAGGTCTGATGGCGGGTGAGGGTCTCACCCCGTTGCAGGAGGCGTTCCTGACCGAGGGCGGGGTCCAGTGCGGGTTCTGCACGCCGGGGATGCTCATCTCGGCCACCGCCCTCCTCGCCGCCAATCCCGCCCCCACCGCCGACGAGGTGCGGATCGGGCTTTCGGGCAACCTGTGTCGCTGCACCGGCTACGACGGGATCGTCCGAGCGGTGTTGAAGGTGGCAGCCGGCGACTGAACCCGCAGGCGACGGTCCAGGGGGCGGGGGCGAATATAGGGGTCGACCTGCACCGAGTACCATGTGCTCCGCCATGTCCGGCACCCCCTCCATTCGCAATGTCGCCATCGTCGCGCACGTAGACCACGGGAAGACCACCCTGGTCGACGCCATGCTGCGCCAGACCGGGGTGTTCGCCGCCCACGAGGCGGTGGTCGACCGGATCCTCGACTCCAGCGATCAGGAGCGTGAGCGGGGAATCACCATCCTCGCCAAGGCCGCCTCGATCGAGTGGCACGGGGTCAAGATCAACCTGGTCGACACCCCCGGTCACGCCGACTTCGGCGGTGAGGTCGAGCGGGCGTTGGAGATGGTCGACGGGGTGCTGTTGCTGGTCGACGCCGCCGAAGGTCCGCTGCCGCAGACCAGATACGTCCTCTCCAAGGCCCTTTCCCGCGGGCTTCCGGCGGTGGTGGTCATCAACAAGGTCGATCGCCAGGATGCCCGGCCGGCGGCGGTGGTGGACGAGGTCTACGAGTTGTTCTTCGACCTGGGGGCGGAGGGAGAGCACATCGAGTTCCCGATCGTGTCGACCATCGCCCGGTACGGTCAGGCGGTCACGGGGATCGGGATGCCCGACGAATCCTCCGATCTCGCGCCGTTGTTCGAGGCGCTGGTCGCCACCATCCCTTCCCCGGCGGGCGATCCGTCGGCGCCGCTCCAGGCAATCGTGACGAATCTCGATGCCTCCGACTACCTGGGCCGGCTCGCCATCGGGCGAGTGGTGCAAGGAACTCTGGTGGCGGGCACCCAGGTCGCTCTGTGCCACTCCACCGACGAGGAGCCCCCGATCAAGCGCAAGCTCACACAGTTGATGGGATTCTCCGGTCTGGCCCGGACCGATGTGACCGAGCGGATCGCCGGAGACCTGTTCGTGGTGGCCGGTTTCCCCGAGGTCGAGATCGGCGACACCCTGGCCGATCCGGTTGACCCTCAGGCCCTGCCCCGGCTGGTGGTGGACGAGCCGGTGCTGCGGATGACCTTCGGGGTCAACACCTCACCGCTGGCCGGTCGGGAGGGCAAGTTCCTCACCTCCCGCCAGATCAAGGACCGGCTGGAGCGTGAGGTGTTGGGCAACGTCTCGATCCGGATCGGGCCGACCAGTTCTCCCGAGATCATCGAGGTCGCCGGTCGGGGAGAGCTCCAGCTGGCCGTCCTCATCGAGACGATGCGGCGGGAGGGCTTCGAGCTTCAGGTGAGCCGCCCCGAAGTCATTCTCCGCGCGATCGATGGCAAACCCCACGAACCGCTGGAGCGGGCGGTGGTGGACGTGCCCGACGAGTACGTCGGCACCGTCACCCAGGCGGTTGCTCCCCGCAAGGGAACCGTTCTCGACCTCCGGCCCGGCGATCGAGGTCGCACCATCATCACGCTCACGGCCCCCAGCCGGGGTCTGCTCGGTTTCCGATCGCTGCTCATGACCGCCACCCGGGGTACCGCCCTGGTCCACCAGCACCACGAGGGCTGGATCCCGTGGGTGGGCGAGCTGCCCCACCGGCATGGCGGGGCGGTGACCTCGGATCGCTCCGGGGTGTCGACCGCGTTTGCTCTCGACAACCTGCAGAAACGAACAGAATTGTTCATCGGCGCCGGCGAAGACGTGTACGAGGGAATGGTGATCGGCGAGAACTCCCGTCCGGAAGAGATGCAGGCCAACGCCGCCAAAGCGAAGCAGCTCACCAACATCCGCGCCTCCGGATCGGACGATGCCATCAAGCTGACACCGCCCCGCCGGCTGACCCTCGAGACTGCCATCGAGTGGATCGCCGAGGACGAACTGGTCGAGGTGACACCCAAATCCGTACGGGTGCGCAAGCGCCATCTGACCGAGTCCGATCGCAAGCTCGCCGCCAAGAGCCGCTGACCTAGCTCATAGCGGCGGCCGGATGAGACTCGATCGGGGTGGCGTACACCACGACATTGGAGTCGTAGCGCCGCAGCGCACGGTTGAAGTCGCCACCACAGGTGATGAGGGTGAGCACCGGGTCCCCGGACCGGCTGAAGATGAGGTCGAGCGGGAGCTCGTCTTTGAGGTAGGTCTCGCGAGCGATGACTTCGAACATCGAGCTCGAGCCGTCGTCGTAGTCGACGACGACGATCGCTCCCGGTTCGAGCTTTCGGAGATCGTAGAAGACTCCGGGACCTTGACCCTCGAGATCGACGTGAGCGGCGAGGACCGCCGAGCCGGGCTGACCGGGGGCGGGACCGAAGCGGTACCAGGCCACCTCGTCGACTTTGTCGGGAATCTCCATCTCGCCGCTCGGTTCGATTCCGACCGGGATGACTGGGGCGTTCTCGACCAGGTCGGGGATTCTCAACCCAACCGGGCTTGCCGCCGGCCGGGGTGCCGGGTCGGGGATGGTGAATCGGAACGGCGAGGCCTCGGATGCGGGCGCTTGACCGACGGTGGGCGCCGGTCGTGGGGCGAGGTTCTCCTCGATCGCTTCCACGTTGCCGGCGGCGGGGGAGATCCGGGTCGCCGCCCAGACCATGGTCGAGAGAAGTGCCAGGGCAAGGCCGAAGCGGACCAACCACATGGCCAGCGGCGGGGAGGGCCTCATGCTCTCCCCGCCGCTGGTATCGGTCGCTTGGTGCTCAGGCACGCTCGCGGGCGAGCTTGAGGCCGCCGTAGGTGACTGTCCCGGCCGAGAGGGCCAGGGCCGCAATCAGCCACATCGGGATGGTGTTCAGAAGACCGCCGGTGCCGCTGGGCACGCCGGTGGGGGCGGCCTGGAGGTTGCCGATCGACTGCACCGCCACCGTGAAGCTGCCGCCGGCGAGGTCGCCGATGGCGTACACGATCACGTTGGTGCCCTCAGGGATGTCGAGGGGGGTGTCGAGCACGACGGTGGAGGCGTCGCCGGCGGCGGTGACCTTCACCTGATAGGTGCCGGCCGGGACGTCGGCCACGCCCTCGGCGCCGTTGGCGACATTCGAGAACAGAGCGCCGTCGTTGGCGAGCACGTCGACGTTGGGGGCAGCGGCAGTGTGACGCACCGTGACCCGGCCGTTGCCGGCGGCGATGGAGGAGATGTCATTCACCCACACAGTGATTTTCGGATTGCCCGCTCCGTCGAGATTGGCCTGGATCGTGGCGTTGGCCCCGGCGGGAAGCGTCACGGTCTGGCTCAGCACCGGATCGCTGGCCGGATCGGCCCCGGCGGCCAGGATCTCGATGTCGTAGTCGGCGGCAGGCAGTGTGAGGGGGTCCGTCACGGTGCCGAAGGCGAAATCCTCGAGGGTGAGGGCGTCGTTGACATAGACGTCCACCACGAGGCCAGGAACCCCGTGGACCACGGTCACGGTTCCATCGGCGGTCTGGGCCATTGCTGCCGCCGGGATGGCCAGCAGGGCTGCGGCCAGCAGCAGTGTGAGCTTCTTCATCGGTCTCGTTCCTTTCACTCGTCTGAGACTGCCGGGTATTCGGAGCGAGGGCCGATCTGGATGACGATTTAGTACAAAAAATGTTCCCGGTCGGTTTCGACCGAGGCCCGCCCGGTCAGACCAGCACGGCCGGTTCCCAGCCGCGCAGCGAGTTGAATCGGGCGATCTCTCCGGCGGTCTCCAGTTCGCCGATCGTGATGGATCGCTCGATCAGGGCTCTCGACTCGATCAGCTCCGCCCGCAACGTCCCGGGCAGGCAGCCGTCGGCGGCCGGTGGGGTCGACCACACGCCGTCGATCCGAACCGCCAGGTTGGCGATCGAGGTCTCGGTGACGTGCTTGTCCGGATTCCACAGCACCACGTCGTCCACTTCCGGGTGGCGGGCGCGGGCCTGCTCGTAGACATGCCGGTTGGTGGTCTTGTGATGAAGAAAGGGATCGCCCGGGTCGACGGCGATGTCGTCGAGGGCCAGCCTGACCGGACCACCCGGTGGGGGAGGGGCGGGCTCGGTCTCCACCTCCACCCAACCGCGTCGCCCAACCAGCAGGCGCACTCGAAGAGATACGCCACCCGAGACGGCCCGATCGAGGGCAGCCCGGATCTCGGCCGGGTCGATCGGAACATCGAAATACCAGGCGGCGTCGAGCAACCGGCGCAGGTGTCGGTCGAGCCGCACGAACCCGGAGCCCGGTTCCCAGCGGATCGACTCGAGGAGCCGGAAATCGGCGCTGCGACGGGCCAGCACCGCCGCCTTGAGGACCGCCTCCTGGTACTCGTTGGCCGCCTCCGAGTCGTAGGTGATCCCACCCCCGGTTCCATACCAGGCGAGACCCGAGGAGCGGTCGACGGTGACGGTGCGAATGGCGACATTGAATGCCCATTGCGGCTCGCCCCCGGGACCGGGACCGCCGAAGCCGAGCGTGCCGCAGTACACGCCGCGCGGATCGGCCTCGAGGTCGGAGATGATCTTCATCGTCGCCACCTTGGGAGCGCCCGTGATCGAAGCGGACGGAAACAGCGCCCCGAATACGTCGACCAGAGTGACGTCCGGGCGGGGCTCGGCCGTGACGGTGGAGGTGAGCTGCCAGACGGTGTCGTACTTCTCGGTGGTGAACAGTGCCGGGACCTGGACCGATCCGACCCGGGCGATCCGCCCCAGGTCGTTGCGGACCATGTCGACGATCATCAGGTTCTCCGCCCGGTTCTTGGGGGAGGAGGCAAGCCACTGCCGGGAGTATTCGTCCGAGGCGAGGTCCACCCCGCGGGCGGTGGTGCCTTTCATCGGTTTCGAGGTGATTCGGTCGTGGCGCCACTCGAAGAACAACTCTGGCGAAGCCGACACGATGGCATGTGATCCGGTGTCGAGAAACCCTCCGTACCCGCAGGACTGCGAACGCGACAGATCGGCATAGAGGCTGGCGGCGTCGCCCGAGAAGGGGGCCATCATCCGGAAGGTGTGGTTCACCTGGTAGGTGTCCCCCTGCAGGATGTGGTGGCGGATGGTCTCGACCCCCTGGTGGTGGCGGGCGGCGTCGATCGCCGCCTCCCACCGTCCGAGCGAATAGGGGAGGGGGGCAGGGTCGGGGGCGGGCCCCCGCCGGCTGAAGACCGCAAACCAGGCGTACGGGAGACCTGGCACCGCCGGTCTCACGGCCAGCGCCGGATCGAAGGCGGGGGCGGCCTCATAGGCGACATATCCGGCCACCCAGTATCCGGCCTTGACCAACTGCTCACATCGTTCGAGAACTCCGGCAACCTGGTCGATCCGGTCGGCGACCAGGATCTCGATCGGATCGGAGAGGGCGAACGATCTGTGCCGGTGGGGCCGGAGGTCGTCGAACCGGGCGGTGATCATGTCGGGGGAATCATCGCAGGGCCCCGCTCTCGTGGTGGTGGGGGCGAGTCAGGCCTTGGCCCTGGCTCGGCGGAGGACTTCGTCGATCGGGGTGCTGGCCAGGTCGCCCAGCTCCTGGACATATTCGTAGCCGAACCGGCCCTTGATGCACAGGCTCCCGTGGGTCACCGAGTGATCGGCCGGCGACGTCACCTTGACGATGCGGTTGTCCTGGACGTGGAGGTCGAGGTTGCAGCCGACCCCGCAATAGGAGCAGACCGTTCGGGTCACGGTCTGGCGAGACTCTTCCCACATCTCGGCCTGGCGCAACTCGTGCTCCGAGCGGAACATCAGTGCCCCGGTGGGACAAACCCCGACGCAGTTGCCACAGAACACACAGGCGGAGTCGGTGAGACCGGTGTCGAACTCGGTGGAGATTCGGGCGTCGAAGCCGCGTCCTGCCACCGAGATGGCAAACGTGTTCTGGGCATCGTCGCCACAGGCCGAGACGCACTTGTAACAGAGGATGCACTTGGAGTAGTCGCGCACGTAGAGGTGGTTGTCGACCTTGACCGGTTGGCGCACCGTTTCGGCGACGGCAGGCGAGGGTGGATGGTGGTGGCCGGCGTGACGTTTGTCGCGATCGGTCACCGGTGGGGAGGGAGGGCCGAAGCGGTCCGGTTGGCAGCCGTACCGACTCATCCACGACCTGGTGTCGTCCGAAACGAGCGACAGGTCGACCGACGAGGCCAGGAACTCGAACACGACCTTGCGCGAGTGGCGGACCCGGTCCGAGTCGGTGTGGACCACCATCCCTTCCTCGGCGGCCCTGGAACAGGAGGGAACCAGTGTCCGGCTCCCCTCCACCTCGACCACACACACCCGGCAGACGTTGACCGGAGTCAGTGTCTCCAGATAACAGAGGGTGGGCTGGTCCGATCCGATGGTGCGGCATGCCTCCAGCAGGGTGGTGCCGGCTTCGACCTCCAGCGCCTGTCCGTCGACGGTGATGGTGAAGGATTTGGCTGTCATGAGAGCCGCCGCCGACCGTCGATGACCGATGAACGGAGGACGAGGACCCGCGACCCGCGACTCGCGACCCGTGATGGATCGAAGGCCGAAGGCATGAGATCCAAGGTGACCGTCTTCATCTCGGCTCCCCGAGGATGCCGAGGGCGATGGCCGAGCGCACCACCGAGGCGGCGGTGTGCCCCAACCCGCAGATCGAGGCGTCTTTCATCGCCCGGTCGATGTCAGCGATCAGCGCCGCTTCGATCGAGCCGTTGGAGCGGGCGACCGCCTCCTCCACCCGCTGGGTGCCGACCCGGCACGGCACACACTGTCCACACGACTCGTCGCGGAAGAAGCGGGCGATCCGTCGCACGATATCGACCATGTCGACCGAGGTGTTGAAGACCATGATGACCCCGGAGCCGAGCGACAGCCCGGCGGCCCTCGAGTCCTCGAAGGTGAGGGGGAGATCGAAGCGGTCCGGGCCGACCAGCGAACCTGCCGCCCCGCCCAGCATCACCGCCGCCACCTCGCCGTTGGTGCCTCCGGCGGCAGCGACGACCTCTCCCAGGGTCCGCCCCGACTCCACCTCGTAGACCCCGGGGTGGGCGACGTCGCCGGAGAGACAGAAGAGGCGGGTGCCGGTCGATTCGGGGGTTCCGGTTGCGGCGTAGTTGGCGCCACCCTCGGTCAGGATCCAGGGGATGTTGACCAGGGTCTCGACGTTGTTGATGGTGGTGGGAAGCCCGAACAGACCCGACTGGACCGGGAATGGTGGCTTCTGGCGTGGTTCGCCCCTGAACCCCTCGATCGAGTTGAAGAGGGCGGTCTCCTCCCCGCAGATGTAGGCGCCCTGGCCCCGGCGCAATTCGATGTCGAAATCGAAGCCCGCTCCGAGGATGTCGTCCCCGAGGAACCCGCCAGCCCGGGCCGCCTCGATGGCGGCTGCCAGCCGGGCATGGGCGAGGGGATATTCGCCCCGGATGTAGAGGAATCCGCGGTCGGCGCCGGTGGCGTATCCGGCGATGGTCATGGCCTCTACGAGAGCAAAGGGGTCGCCCTCCATCACCACCCGGTCCTTGAAGGTGCCGGGTTCGGACTCGTCGGCGTTGCACACCACCACCCGCCGGCCGGGCGGCTGGTTGCGAACCGCCTCCCACTTGACTCCGGTCGGGAACGCCGCCCCACCCCGGCCCTTGAGCCCCGACGCCTTGACCTCGGCGATCACCTGTTCCGGTCCCATCTCGGTGGCGCGCACCAACGCCTGATACCCGCCGTGGGCCCTGAACTCGTCCAGCGAGCCCGGGTCGACCTTCCCGATCCTGGCCAGCAGCCGGTCGCCGTGGACGAAGGGTTGGGCAGGCTCGAACCAGGCCCCGTCGAGCGCGGCCGCCACCCGGTCGGTGGTCGCCTCGGTGATGACAAAATCGGGCTCGCCGGCCCGCTGGACGAGCACCGCCGGTCGCCGATCGCACTGGCCCAGACAGGGCGAGGCGACGATCTCGTCGCGCCCGGCGTCGAGCAGCTCCGTCCCGCCCGCCACCCGGCAGGCGGTGTCGTCGCACACATGGGCGACCCTGGCCGGCCGTGGCTCGGTGGAGAGGAGTGCGTAGAAGGTGGCTACCCCGTAGGCCTCGGCCGGCGGCACATGGAGTCGGCGGCAGATCTCATCCATCGCCTGGGGTGAGATCCATCCGATCGCCGACTGGACCGCGTCGAGAGCAGGGAGGAGGAGATGGCGGTGGGCGGTGCGATCGAGCCGGACCACCCTGCCGCTCAACTCGACTGTCTCTGCCTCGGGGCACACCCCGTCGATCGCCGCCAGTTCGGCGTCGGTTGGTTGCGTCCCGACCAGTTTCAGGTCCACCTCAGACCCTCGTCCCGGTGGCCGTCACCAGACGGTCGATCCGCACCGCTGTCGCCTTGAACTCGGCGGTCCCCGACTTCTTGTCCCACGCCTCGATCGTCAGCGTGTTGATGTCGACGTCGTCGGGGTAGTGCAGTGCCATGAACACCAGTCCCGGGCGCAGCCCGGGGTCGATGCGGGCCGGCGCCTCGATGCTGCCCCGCCGGGAGGCGATCCGGACGGTTTCGCCGTCGGCGATGGCCAGCCGTTCGGCGTCACCGGCCGAGAGATCGATGGTGGCGCCGATCCGGATGGGGGAGTCGAAGCCGCCCGACTGGACTCCGGTGTTGTACCCATCCAGATGGCGGCCGGTCGTCATCCGCAGCGGGAAGTCCTCGCTGAGCGCATCCACCGGCGGCAGCCAGTCGACCGGGATGAACGGCGCCGGGTCGACCACCACCTCTTCCCACAGACGGGCATGGAGGAACTTCGTGCCCGGATGGTTCTCGTCGGGGCACGGCCATTGGAGACCGCCCAACTCTTCGAGGCGGCGGTAGCTCATGCCGGCGTGAGCCGGCGACAACGATCGAAGCTCGTCCCAGACCTGTTCGGCGGTCGGGCGTCCCCAGCCCAACCCCATCGCCTCGGCCAGCATCGAGATGATGGCGATGTCGGTCAGGGCATCGCCGGGCGGATCGAGCGCCGCTCTCACCCGTTGCACCCGCCGCTCCGAAGAGGTGACCGTCCCTTCGCCCTCGGCCCAGTCGGCGGCGGCCGGGAAGACGACGTCGGCCATCTCGGCGGTGGCGGTGAGGAAGATGTCCTGGACCACGAGGAAATCGAGCGACTCGAGGGTCTGGCGGGTGTGGGCGGAGTCTGCTTCCGACTGGGCAGGGTTCTCGCCGATCACGTAGAGACCCCGGAGCTTGCCGGCCGCCATCGCCTCGAACATCTCGGTCAGGTGCCACCCACGCCGGGCAGGGATGGGGCGACCCCAGGTCCGTTCGAACTTCGCTCGCGATTGGTCGTCTTCGACATCCTGGAATCCGGGCAGGCGATTGGGGAGTGCGCCCATGTCACCGCCCCCCTGCACGTTGTTCTGCCCGCGCAGCGGCACCAGCCCCGATCCGTAGCGACCGACGTGGCCGGTGAGAAGCGACAGTGAGATGAGGGCGATGACGTTGTCGGTGGCCGTGTGGTGCTCGGTGATCCCCAGTGTCCAGCAGATCTGGGCGGTGGGGGCGGTGGCATAGGTGATGGCCATCTCCCGGATGACGTCGCCGGGGATACCGGTGATCTCGGTGGCGCGCGTCAAGGGATACTCGGCCACCTTCTGGCGGTACTGCTCGAAGCCGGTCGTGGCCCGGGAGATGAAGTCCTGGTTGGCGAGGCCCTCCTCGATGATGACGTTGGCCATGGCATGGGCGAGGGCGATGTCGGAGCCGACGTCGATCCCCAGCCACACATCGGCCCATTGGGCCGACTCGGTTCGTCGTGGGTCGACCGCATAGAGGCGGGCACCGTTGTGGACACCTTTGAGCAGATGGTGGAAGAAGATCGGATGGGCGTTACGCGCGTTCGAACCCCAGAGGATGATGACGTCGGCCGTCTCGATCTCCTCGTATGAGCTCGTACCGCCTCCCGCCCCCAGGACCGCCACCAGACCGGTGACGCTAGGGGCGTGTCAAGTGCGGTTGCACGAATCGATGTTGTTGGTCCCGAGCACCGACCTGGCGAACTTCTGTGCCAGGTAGTTGGTCTCGTTGGTCGCTTTCGAGCAGCTGAAGAGCCCGAGAGCGGAGGGTCCGTGCTCATCCCGGACCGCTCCGAGCCCGGCGGCGGTGGCGGCGAGCGCCTCCTGCCAGGTGGCGGGTTGCAGCCGGCCGTCACGGCGGACGAGGGGAGTCGTCAAACGAGGTCTGCGTGCCATGTTGTCATCACCTCCTTTCCTCCCGGTCGAGCCGGGCAACGGTCGTTGCGGACGGTCGACTCGCA
Organism: Actinomycetota bacterium; assembly: GCA_036745195.1. GTDB lineage: Bacteria > Actinomycetota > Acidimicrobiia > Spongiisociales > ZC4RG35 > JBFHRE01. Next base: position 21,444 of record DAIOGO010000006.1, read on the forward strand.
ACGCTGAACTCGTTGCCATCGGGATCGACCATCACGACCAGAGCGTAGGCCGGATCGTCGCCTTCATGGTCGAGCGCCGCCCGGCGGTCAGGGGCTGGTTCGATCGTCACGCCGAGAACCCGGCTCAGAACAACCCCACCACGTTTCCGTCGTCGTCGATGTCGACCTTCATGTAGGCCGGGGTCGATCCCAGACCGGGCATGGTGCGCATCTCACCGAGGAGCGGATAGATGAACCCGGCGCCGACCGAAGCTCTCACCTCGCGCACCGGGACGGTGAACCCGGTGGGGGCGCCTTTGAGGGCGGCGTCGTGACTGATCGACAAATGGGTCTTGGCGATGCAGATCGGCAGATACCCGAACCCGGCGCGCTCGAAGTCGGCGATCTGGGCTTCGGCGGTGGGCGAGTACTCGACGTCGCCGGCCCCGTAGATGTCTTTGCAGATGATCTCGATCTTCTGCTTGATGGTCATGTTGAGGGGGTAGAGATACGAGAACTCGTTGGGCTCTTCACAGGCAGCGACGACGGCCTCGGCCAGATCCCTGGCTCCTTCGCCGCCGTCCGACCAGTGCTTGGCGAGAACGGCGGCCGAGGCGCCCGCCCCCAGCGCCGCCTCGCGGATCAGGTTGATCTCGGCGGCGGAGTCGGTCGGGAAGAAGTTGATCGCCACCACCACCGGAACCCCGAATCGCTTCACGTTGGCGATGTGCGAGAGCAGGTTGGGGATCCCTGCCTGCAGCAGGGAGAGGTTCTCCTCGGTGTAGGCGCGATCCAGTGGCCGGCCGAGGACGACCTTGGGGCCACCACCGTGGGTCTTGAGGGCGCGGACCGTGGCCACCAGTACCACGCAGTCGGGTCGCAGTCCCGAGGTGCGGCACTTGATGTCCATGAACTTCTCCATGCCCATGTCGGCGCCGAACCCCGATTCTGTGATGACATAGTCGCCCAGGTGCAGCGCGATCCGGTCGGCCAGGATCGATGAGTTGCCATGGGCGATGTTGGCGAACGGCCCGGCATGGACGAAGGCGGCCTGGCCCTCCAGCGTCTGCATCACCGTGGGATGCAGCGTGTCCTTCATCAGAACGGTGACCGCCCCGGCCACGCCCAGGTCTTCCAGGGTGAGTGGCTGGCCGGTCTTGGAGATCCCGAACACGACCCGGGCGACCCGCTCGCGCAGGTTGCGCAACGCCGAGGCGTAGTCGACTCCGTCCACCAGGGCGAGGATCGCCATCAGTTCGGATGCCACCGAGATGTCGAAACCGGTTTCACGCGGCCGGCCCTCTGCCCGTCCCCCCAGGCCGACGATCACATTGCGAAGAGCGCGATCGTTGATGTCCATGACCCGATTCCATTGCAGGTTGAAGACGTCGATTCCGAGTCGGGTCAGGCCGACCTTGGCGAGTTCCTCGTCGGACATGCGGCTCTCGTGGAACCAGCGGGCGTCGATGGCGGCGGACACCAGATTGTGGGCGGCGGTGATGGCGTGGATGTCACCGGTGAGGTGGAGGTTGAACTCGTCCATCGGAACGACCTGGCTGTAGCCGCCGCCGGCGGCGCCGCCTTTGATCCCGAAGGTCGGTCCCATCGAAGGCTGCCGGATGCAGGCGATGGCGTTGTGGCCGAGCGCTCCCAGTCCCTGGGTCAGGCCGACGGTGGTCGTGGTCTTGCCCTCGCCGAGCGGGGTCGGGGTGATGGCGGTGACGTCGACGTACTTGCCGCGGGGCATACCGCCGATCCGCTTGAGCACATCGAGGTTGATCTTGGCCTTCGTCCTCCCATAAGGGATGAGGTCATCGGCCTCGAGACCGATCTTGGCGGCCACCTCGGCGATGGGGGAGATGGTGGCTGCCCGGGCGATGTCGATGTCGCTGGGGACCTTGGCGAGACTGCTCATATGGTTCGGGCTCCTCGATAGAAGTGACGACGCGGCGGCACGACACCCTACACGGCCATGATCCACCTCGTGGAACGGTCCCACTAGACGGAACGCACCGGTCGAACTGTCGATTCACAATAGAGAACCGTCGACGAAGAAGCGGGCCCCCGATCGGGGGCCCGCTTCACTCGTCAATCGGTTGCGACTCAGCCCTTCTTGGCAGGCGCCTTCTTGGCGGGTGCAGCCTTCCTGGCGGCGGGCTTGGCGGCTACGGCCTTCTTGGCGGGTGCGGCCTTCTTGGCGGCGGGCTTGGCAGCCACAGCCTTCTTGGCGGGTGCGGCCTTCTTGGCCGGTGCGGCCTTCTTGGCGGCGGGCTTGGCCGCTACGGCCTTCTTGGCGGCGGGCTTGGCAGCCACCGCCTTCTTGGCAGCAGGCTTGGCAGCAGCCTTCTTGGCGGCCGGCTTGGCCGCAGCCACGGCCTTCTTGGCGGGAGCGGCGGCCTTCTTGGCAGCCGGCTTGGCCGCAGCCACGGCCTTCTTGGCAGCCGGCTTGGCGGCCGCAGTCGTCTTCTTGGCAGCGGTCTTGACAGTGGCCGCAGCCTTCTTCACTGGAGCAGCCTTCTTGATGGCCATCTCGTCTCTCCTTCTTGTCCGAATCCCCTTTGGATTCGATGCCCTGTCGCTCGGTGTCGACAACCGACCGCGACCAAAAGAACGATACCTGTATGTGTCTTACACGCTTGGCATTCTCCGCGATCGCGGACCGCGGCGATAGCGCAGAACCACTCTCCACATTCCGTCGGTGGGGATCGGTCCGAGAGTGCGCGAGTCGGCGTTGGTCATGCTGCGCGCGTCCGAGAGCACGAACGCGGTTCCCGGACCGACGGACCACTCACCCGTCCCCGGGGTGAAAGTCCCTCCCCAGGGCTCGTCGAGTCGACGCCCATCGACATAAACCGACCCCTCCCTGATCTCGATCCGTTCGCCCTCGAGACCGATCACTCGCTTGAGGAGATAGAGGCCTCGGCCCGGGTCGAGGAACACGACCGCGTCCCCCGGCCGCGGTCGCCCCCTGGTCGCGACGAGATAGTCCCCGGGATGGAAGTTGGGGACCATCGAATCCTCGACCACCTCGAATCTCCGCATGTTCCGGGCTGGGAGTATGGTCGGGTCGCAAGACGAGGAGAAAGGAACGGTGATGGGACTCTTCAAGCCATCTACTCAAGCTCACGCCCACTGTGACCTGTTCTGTGGTGTCTACGACCCGGCCCAGGCCAAGATCGAGGCGCTGTCGGTGCTCAGGACGATCGAGAAATATCACGCCTCGGACGACGAGCACTTCAAGGCCCGTGCCATCCTCATCAAGGAGCAGCGCGCCGAGGAGGTCAAACATCACCTGATGGTGCTGTGGGCGGACTTCTTCACCGCCGACCACCGTGCGCAGTTCCCCCAGTTGGATGACCTGTTCTGGAAGGCCATCAAGGGAGCGGGGGACGCCAAGAAGAGCCTGGATGCCGCCGTGGCCAACAACCTCCTGGGGTTGATCGACGAGATCGCCGCCATCTTCTGGCAGACCGAGAAGGCCAAGGGCATGGGGGTCTACCCACCGGCCTGAGCCGGGAGCGGTGGTTGATGGCTCAGGCGGCTTCGCGCTGGGCAGAGGTGCGACCTCGCAACTTCGCCACCTTGGCGTGCGCCCCGTCGAGGATGCGCCGCGCCCACACGAATTCGCCCGCCAGGATCGCCAGACCGGGGAGGATCAGCAACCAGCCGGGTAACACCGGGAGCACGAGCCCGACCAGACCGAGGAGCAGCAATGTCCCGCCGATCACGGTGAGGACGATCCGGATGAGGAATGGCCGCCGGGCTCCATCGGGTTGCATGGTGTTCATTGTGCCATGCCGGGGTGAGTAGCTGAAAGGAGTTTCTGAACCGGAACTTCAGTCGTCGAGGGCGTCGATTTCCAGCTTGGTGAACAGGGGAGCTACGGCTCCGAGGGTGGTGCCGGCCGGCACCGTGACCGGCGCCCATCCGACCACTTCCTCGCCGAGCCCGAGCATCGTGCCCACCGATCTGGCGGTGAACGGCAGATAGGGGGCGAGACCGACCCGGAGGGTGGCAATCGCCTGGACGGCAGTCCACAGGACGGTGGCGGCGCGGGACGGTTCGGTCTTGACCGTCTTCCATGGCTCGTTGGCATTGAGATAGACGTTCACTGCCGACGCCGCCTCCATCATCCTCCGCAGCCCGCCGCGTAGCTCGACTGCCTCTATGAGTCCGGCGGTCTCGGCCAGGGCGGCTGCGGTCGCTTCGACCAGGGCGGTGTCATCGGGTCGGAGGTTGGTCGGTTCGGGTACCTCCCCGGCGAAGTTCTTGGCTGTCATCGCCAGCACCCGGTTGACCAGGTTGCCCCAGTTCGCCACCAGTTCGGAGTTGATCCGCTCGATCATCTGTTCGTCGGACAGGTCGGTGTCGTTCTGCTCGGGGAGGATCGACGCCAGCGCATACCGCAAGGCGTCGGGCTCGAGCCGGTCGGCATACCAGCCGATGGAGCGGCCGACCCCACGACTGGCCGAGGCCTTGTCCCCCTTGAACGTCACGTATTGATTGGCTGGGACATCGGTCGGCAGGTTGAGGCCGCCGTACCCCATCAGCTGGCATGGCCAGATAACGGCGTGGAAGACGATGTTGTCCTTCCCGATGAAGTAGTAGCTCTCCGCCTCGGGGTTCTCCCACCAGTCCTTCCAGGCATCCGGGGTCCCCTGACGCTGTGCCCACTCCTGGGCGGCCGAGAGGTATCCGATCACCGCGTCGAACCACACGTAGATCCGTTTGCCCTCCCCGATGGTGTCGAAGGGGGCGGGGATGGGAACCCCCCAATCGAGATCGCGGGTGATGGCCCGATCCTGCAGCCCTTCCTCGGTGAACCCGATGGCCATGTTGAGGACGTGCTTGCGCCAGCCACGGCGACCTCTCAACCACTCGAGCAGGCGGTCCTGGAACTTGCTGAGGAGGATGAAGTAGTGCTCGGTGGGGCGCAGTTCGGGGGTGGCGCCGGTCAGCCGGCTGCGGGGCGAGATGAGGTCGACCGGGTCCAACTGACGACCGCAGTTGTCGCACTGGTCGCCACGAGCCGCTCCGTACCCACAATGCGGACAGGTTCCTTCCACATACCGATCGGGCAGGAATCGGCGGGCCTCCGGGTCGAACAACTGCTCGCTCGTCCTGGTGGCGATGTATCCGTTCTCGACCAGGCGCCGGAACACATCCTGGGTGACGGCGTGGTGATTGGGGGTTCCGGTGGAGGTGTAGAGCTCCCACTGGATCCCCACCTTCTCCCAGTTGTCGAGGAATTCGGCGTGATACCGATCGACGATCTCCTGAGGGGAAACTCCCTCCTCGTCGGCGCGAACCGTGATCGGGGTGCCGTGCACGTCCGATCCCGACACCATCAGGACGTTGTCGCCCTTCAGTCGGTGGTAGCGGGCGAAGATGTCGGCCGGCAGGTAAGCGCCGGCCAGGTGCCCGAGATGGCGCGACCCGGAGGCGTAGGGCCAGGCGACGGCAACGAGGATGTGTCGAGCAGCGGACATGGATGGCAAGGCTACCCGGACGTCCCCAGTCGCAATGCCGGCCCGGAGCTGGCCCGACCGACCACCCCGACCCCGGTGAGGATCAGCAGCCCGCCCAAGGCCGTGAAGATCGTGATCGACTCCGACAGGAAGACGGCCCCACCGCTCACCCCGACGATCGGGATGATGTATCCGACCACCGACACCTGCCCGGTGGTGCCCAACTGGTTGGCCCGCATGATGGCGGCGAACCCGCCGAAGCTGGCGACGGCCCCGATCAACACCATCGCCCCCAGTTGCCAGGTCTCCCAGCCTCCCGCCGGCGTGATCGGCCGACCGGCCACGACTCCGAGGATCAGCGGGGTGAGCCCTGCCGCCGTCAACTGCGGGGCGACCAGTGCCCTGGAGCCGTGACGCACCGCCAGGCGTCTGGCCATGATCGCCGACACCCCGGCAATCGTGCTGCCGGCCAGCGCCAGCCAGGCGCCATTCCACGAAGCTCCGCCCAGCAGACCGGGGGTGAACCCGAGCGCCGCCACCCCGGCCACGCACAGCGTCAGCCCGGCTCCCTTGATCCGGTTGAAGCCCTCGTCGTCGAAGGCGTGATGGGCGGCGATCGCGGTGATGACGGGACCGAGCGACAGCACGAGGGCGACGACTCCGGCGGGAAGTGATTCGTATGCCAGGTTGAACAGGAGGGCGGGGAGGGCGGAGTTGACCGCACCGAGGAGCAGCCCGTCCTTGGTGGCCCCGGCCTCGATCGTTCCCGCCGCCAGCGAAGCGATCCAGGCGAGCCCGGCCCCCACCAGGAATGGTCCGGCGGTCACGGCGAAAGCGTCGACGCCATCTCCGACCAGTGCCTTCGACAGCACCCCGCCCGACCCCCACACGATTCCGGTGAAGAGCACCAGCAGGAAGACCTTGCCGCCGGGGGAGGGGCGGCCACCTGAATCGAACATCGGGCGAGGATCGCAGTCGGGCCGGTCAGGTGTCTAATCAACGTAGACTTCCGCCCCCCGAGAAAGGTGATTGGTGCCGGACGAGATCGACCCGCGGCAGTTCCGCACCGCGGCAGGCCAGTTCATGACAGGGGTGACGATCGTCACCACCACCGGTCCCGACGGCACCAGGGCCGGGTTCACGGCCAACTCCTTCTCGTCGATCTCGCTGGACCCACCGCTGGTCGGGTTCAGTCTCGGGCTGAACTCCGAGTCCTTTTCGACCTTTGCGGCAGCCGGCGGATTCGTGGTCAACGTGCTGGCCGCATCCCAGGTCGAATTGGCCATTCGGTTCGCCGCCAAAGGGATCGATCGATTCGCCGGGGTGGAGGTCGAGGAGGGGTGGAACGGGCTTCCCGTCATCGCCGGGTCACTCGCCACCTTCGAGTGCAAGGTGGTGGAGCGTTTCCCGGGGGGTGACCACCTCATCTTCATCGGGGAGGTGCAGCGGCTGGCGACCGGTGATCCCGGCGCCGGCGCCCTCGGGTATTTCCGGGGGAGATACGTCGTCTCCGACGGGTTGGAGCCGGTCGATCCACCTCTCCCGACACTCGGCCCCGAGACCGGTAAAGGGTGACTCCGAACGAGTCGGTGACTGCTCTGGGGACCACCGTCCTGACCGAGTACACCTAGCATCAACCTGATGCCGGTCCCCGCCGTCGCCAACCTGCTTCCCGAGCGCCCCAGCCGGTCGGCCGTCCAGGCCTATGTCGGAGGGGTGCCCTCGGTCGACGAGGTGGCCGTGATCGAACGGGTCGCCTCGCTCTCCACCCGCTCCATCAAGAAGGACTCCAAGATGGCCGCCCTCGAACTGGCGGTCCGGATGTGTGACTTGACGACGCTGGAGGGAAAGGACACCCCCGGCAAGGTCAGACAGTTGTCGGCCAAAGGCATCCGGCCCGATCCGGCCGATCCGTCGGTGCCCTCGGTGGCGGCGATCTGCGTCTATCCGAACATGGTGCCCGTCGCCCGGGCGGCTCTGGGCAACTCGGGGGTGAAGGTCGCCTCCGTTGCCACCTACTTCCCCTCGGGCCAGGCGCCCCTCGACATCAAGCTCGACGAAACCAGGCGGGTGGTCGAGTTGGGAGCCGACGAGGTCGATATGGTCATCGACCGGGGGGCGTTCCTGGCCGGCCACTATCTCGAGGTCTACGAGGAGATCCGGGCGGTCAAGGAGGCGTGCGCTCCGGCCCATCTCAAGGTGATCCTCGAAACCGGCGAGTTGGGCACCTTGGACGACGTCCGCAAGGCTTCCATGCTGGCGATGGCGGCGGGAGCGGACTTCATCAAAACCTCGACCGGGAAGATCAACCCGGCCGCCACCCTGCCGGTCACGCTCGTCATGCTCGAAGCGATCAGGGACTACCGACGGTTGTCGGGGGTGCAGGTGGGCATGAAACCGGCCGGTGGAATCAAGACAGCCAAAGACTCCATCCGCTATCTGGTGGTTCTCAACGAGACGCTCGGCCGGGACTGGATGAGCCCCGATTGGTTCCGGTTCGGGGCGTCGTCGCTGCTCAACGACATCCTCATGCAGATCCGGTGGCTCAAGACCGGGCGCTACCAGTCTCCCGATTACTTCACAAAGGACTGACGATGACAGACACCGATCACACGCCCGTCCTCCATCCGGCTTCGCCTCCCCTCGACTGGACCTACGCCACCTCCCGGGAGGCGTCCGATCTCGTGTCCGTCCAGGACCGGTATGGCCTGTTCATCGACGGCGACTTTCATCGCCCGGCCTCGAAGCGATATCTGACCAGCATCAACCCCGCCACCGAGGAGCCGCTGGCCGAGGTGGCCGAGGCGGGACCACGCGATGTCGAGCGGGCCGTCACCTCCGCCCGCAAGGCCTTCCCGATGTGGTCGCGGCTCCCCGCCGCCGAACGCGCCAAATACCTGTTCAGGATCGCCCGGATGGTGCAGGAGCGGTCACGCGAACTGGCGGTGCTGGAGACGCTCGACGGTGGCAAGCCGATCAAGGAATCGCGCGACGTCGACCTGCCGTTGGTGGCGGCCCACTTCTTCTATCACGCCGGATGGGCCGACAAGCTCGAGTACGCCTTTCCCGGGTTGAAGCCGGAGCCGCTGGGAGTGGCGGGGCAGGTCATTCCCTGGAACTTCCCGCTCCTGATGCTGGCCTGGAAGGTGGCTCCGGCACTGGCGACCGGCAACACCGTGGTGTTGAAGCCGGCGGAGACCACCCCCCTCACAGCTCTCCACTTCGCCCAGATCACCGCCGAGGCGGGATTGCCCCCCGGCGTGTTCAACGTCGTCACCGGGGCGGGGGCGACCGGGGCCGCACTCGTGTCCTCCGGTGTCGACAAGATCGCCTTCACCGGTTCGACCGAGGTCGGCAAAGAAATCCGCCGCCGTCTGGCCGGGACCGGCAAACGACTGTCGCTCGAGTTGGGCGGAAAGGGCGCCCACATCGTGTTCGCCGACGCCCCCCTCGACCAGGCGATCGAGGGGACCATCAACGGGATCTTCTTCAACCAGGGCCATGTCTGCTGTGCCGGCTCCCGCCTCCTGGTCCAGGAGTCCATCGCCGAGGTCTTCCTCGACAAGCTGCGCTCCCGCCTGGAGATCCTGCGGGTAGGTGATCCGCTCGACAAGAACACCGACGTCGGGGCGATCAACTCCGCTTCCCAACTGGAACGGATCGAAGCGCTGGTCGAGACCGGCCGGCAGGAGGGCGCCGAGATCTTCCAACCCTCGTGTGCCCTTCCCGAGCGCGGGTACTGGTTCCGGCCGACGGTGTTCACCGGTGTCAGCCAGAGCCACCGGATCGCCCAAGAGGAGATCTTCGGTCCCGTCCTCTCGGTGCTGACCTTCCGCACCCCCGACGAGGCGGTGGAGAAGGCCAACAACACGCCCTACGGCCTGGCGGCCGGGGTGTGGACCACCAAGGGGTCGCGCATCCTGTGGATGGCCGATCGCCTCAGGAGCGGAGTGGTGTGGGCCAACACCTACAACAAGTTCGATCCGGCGTCCCCGTTCGGTGGGTACAAGGAATCGGGGTTTGGCCGGGAAGGTGGCCGCCACGGTCTCCTCGCCTACCTGAAGGCGGAGGGAATGTGAGCGACCGCCTCGACGTCCGCAAGACCTACAAGCTCTTCATCGGCGGTGAGTTCCCGCGTTCCGAGTCGGGCCGGAGCTACCCGGCCCTCGACGTGGATGGGGCGGTGGTGGCGCGGGTGGCGCAAGCCTCGCGTAAGGACGTGCGGGACGCGGTCCGGGCCGCCCGGGCTGCCCAGGAAGGCTGGGCGGGCCGCACCGGATACAACCGGGGGCAGATCCTGTATCGGGTGGCCGAGATGCTCGAGGACCGTGCCGCCGGCTTCGTCGAACAACTCAAGATCGGCGGGTCCTCACGGCGCCAGGCCGAAGTCGAAGTCGAACAGTCGATCGATCGGATCGTGTGGTACGCCGGGTGGTGTGACAAGTTCGCCCAGGTGCTGGGCAACCTCAACCCGGTGGCAGGGCCATTCTTCAACATCTCCACTCCTGAGCCAACGGGCGTTGTGGCCATCATCGCCCCCGAGAAGCCGGCGCTACTCGGAGTCGTCTCGCGGCTGGCGCCGGTGCTGGTGCCCGGGAACACCGCCGTGCTCGTGACCTCGAGTTCGCTGCCGCTCCCCGCCGCCACCTTCGCCGAGGCACTGGCCACCTCCGATGTGCCCGGTGGAGTCATCAACATCCTCACAGGGGCGGCGGCCGAGTTGACCCCCTGGCTGGCCGGGCACATGGATGTGGATGCCATCGATCTCACCGGTTCGGACCCTTCCCTGGTGGAAGCCGCCGAGCTTGCCGCGGCCGACAACGTCAAGCGGGTGGTTCGTTTCGACGCCGCCGACAGCCAGAGCCCCTATCAGATAGCGGCCTTCACCGAGACCAAGACCGTGTGGCACCCGAAGGGGTTGTGACGGAAGTCACACCGAACGTCGCCCTCGACCTGAGGGCGACGTTGCGGCCGCTGTCGCTGGCCTGGGGACGATTCGATCCACAGGGCTGGTGGCGGGCCTTTCGCACCCCGGACGGCCCTGCCACCCTGTGCATCCACCGCCGGGGGACCGTTGTCTGCGGCGAGACATGGGGCGCCGGGGCGGAGTGGGTCGCCGGGCGACTGCCAGATCTCATCGGGCTCCGGGACGGCTCCGAGTCGTTCGAGCCCGACCACGGTCCACTCGCCCGGCTCCATCGCCGCCATTCCGGGAGCCGATTCGGGTCGACCGGTCTCGTGGTCGAGGCGCTGGTGTCTGCCATCGTCGGCCAGAAGGTGACCGGGGCAGAAGCGGCGGCGGGTCTCCGGGGGTTGACCGAGGCGTTCTCCGAGCCTGCTCCGGGCCCGGCCCCGTTGATGCTCCCACCCGACCCGGCTCTGATGGCGGCCGCTCCCTATCACGTCTATCACCCGCTCGGCATCGAACGCCGCCGGGCCGAAGTACTGAGAATGGTGGCGGCGCGAGCCGTCAGGTTGGAGGAGTTGGCGTCGCGGGACTCGGTCTCGGCCAGGTTGGCGCTCGAGGCGCTTCCCGGAGTGGGTCCGTGGACGTCAGCCGAGACGGTGACCATCAGCCACGGTGATCCCGACGCGGTCAGCGTGGGTGACTTCCACCTCAAGCACCAGGTGAGCTGGCACCTCGCAGGCGAGCCGAGGGGCACCGACGAGCGCATGCTCGAGTTGTTGGAGCCCTACCGACCACACCGTGGGCGGGTCGTGCGCCTCCTCGAGCAGGCTGGGCCGTATCCGCGTTACGGACCTCGCCAGCCGGTGCGCGACATCGGAGCCATCTGACTTCGATCTCCCTCGATCAGCCTCCGACGGGTGCTCAAGATCCTCCGATTGGATGCCGATAGGATCGTCAAGCAAACATGCGCATGCTCATCGCCCTCTTCCTTGCCGCCGCGGGCGGCTTTGCTCCTCTGGCCCCTGGAACCGGTTTCGAACCGGCCGGTACCGAGGCCTACCGCCAGGACCTGGTCGACGCCGGCTACCGCAACGGTCGGATGCCCGACATCCGCCTGATCTCGGTCGGCGGTTGCCTGCTGGAGCGCGACGCCGGCTACCACCTTGCGCTGATGATCGAGGCGGCGACATTTGACGGCATCTCCCTCAATCCGGGTGACTGCTATCGATCGTTTCCGGAGCAGGCCAACGCCAGAGACTTGCGCTGCCCCGAGGTCGTCAAGGAGCTGTGGGCTCCCGACCCCGTCACAACCGAGATGGTGTTCATCGGAACGGTTGCCGTTCGCGAGTGCACCGGGCCGCCGATCGCGGTGGCGGGCGCCTCCAATCATGGCTGGGGGCGAGCGATCGACTTCACCCGGAATGGTCGGGCGTCGATCGGCTGTTACGACGAGGACTTCCGCTGGCTGAAGGAGAATGCCGGTCGTTTCGGGTGGGTCCATCCCACCTGGGCCGGATGCGGCCTCTTCAGCGCCGAACCCTGGCACTGGGAGTGGGCCGGGGTGAGGGTGGTTCCGATTCCCATGCCTGTGCTCGAAGTCGACAACGCCCAGTAGGGGGTTACCGAAGCGATTCGAGAAAGGCGACGACGACGTCGTTGACCACCACCGGCTCGATGACGCCACCGTGTGTCTCGCCCTCGATGATCTCCAACGACACCCGACGCCCGGCACCCTCCAGTGCCGTTGATAGCTGCTCGCTCAAGGCCACCGGGACGAGTTCGTCCTCGGTCCCGTGGATGATGAGGTAGTCGATGTCGGCGCTGGTGTCCACATAGGTGAAGGGGTTGCCGGCCGCCCACCGTTCAGGGGCATCCTCCAGACTGGCGCCGAAGAGCGGGGCGATCAGACCGGCCAGCCGGTCGATGTCGTAGGGACCCGCCAGCCCGATGAATCCCTCCACGGCCGCCGGGCCGTACTCGCAGTCTCCCACGAAGGCCTCCGGGGCCATCGCCGCCAGCAGCGAGAGGTGGGCACCGGCCGAATGACCTCCGGTCGCCAGTGGTCGTGGGGTGGTGGTGTAGGTGCCGGCGGTCGAGCCGGCGTAGGCGATGGCGCAGGCCACGTCTTCGACCATCTGCGGGAAGGCTCCCCCCTCGCTCATCGTCCGGTACGAGGCGTTGTAGACGACCACTCCCCGAGCAGCCAGTTCGTTGGCGAGACTGGCGGTGTCGGACGGGGACCCGGTGACCCAACCACCACCGTGGAACAGGACGAGCACCGGCCAGGGGCCGACTTCCGGGGGGCCATAGACCTCGACCAGGTCGGGCCCGTAGGACTCTTCGGCCAGAAAGTGATCGAGCCGGACCGGCCCGGGCGCGGTGGTCGCCGGTGGGGGAGTGGTGGTGGTGGTGGTGCCTTGCGTCGAAGCCGTGGTGGTGACGGGGGTGGGAGGAGGGCCGGTGGTCGGCGGCGGCGCCGCGCCGTTGCCGCCTCCACAGGCGCTCACCAGCACCAGGAGCGGGATCAGCTTCCTCATCGCCGCCAGTGTATGGATCGCCGCCGGCTACCGATCGGCCAGCTCCGAGGCGGCTTCCTGATCGACGAGCAGGTGGAGGTTGTCGGACCGCTCAAAGACCGTCCTGATCGGAAACCGACACTCGGGGTCTTCGATGGCCCGTGCCAGCGGCTCGGCCTTCCCAGCACCGGCCACCAGGACCAGCACCTGGCGGGCGGAAGCGATCAAGTCGAAGGTGGCGGTCAGTCGCCACACCCCGAGCGTCTCGACCCAGTTGGCGACATAGTGACGGCCGCCCACGTCGAGGGCATGGGTGTCCGGGAAGAGAGATGCCGTGTGCCCGTCGGTCCCCATGCCGAGCAGGATCAGATCGGGGGGAGTGGCGGCATGCAGACGGCGGAGCGCCGCCTCGTAGTGGGCGGCGGAATCGGCGGCAGTGAGGAATTCGGAGTAACGCGGGCGGTGGAGGCGGGCGGTGGGGCCAAGGATCTCCTCCACCATCCGACCGTTCGAGTCGGGATGCTGGGGTGGCACCCATCGCTCGTCGGACAGCCACAGCTCCACCCCTTCCCATCCGGCCCGATCGTGAGCCAGTCGTTGGTAGGTGGAGGCGGGCGTCGATCCGCCCGCCAGCCCGATGGACACCCGCCGCCCGGTCAACGCCTCGGCGGCCACCGCCGCCACCGCCCGGGCGGCTTGATCGGCCAGTTCCTCTGGGTTCGAGAACACCGTCAACTCCACGAGTGAGGAGGGTACCGCCCGGGTTCCGTAGGCTGATGGATCCCATGCGTCTCGTGACCGCCAACCTGTTCAACGATCGGGCCCAGGCCAGGGCGGTCGAGGAATTGCTCGAGGATGTCCGCCCCGACGTGTTCTGCGCCCAGGAGTTGGGGCCGGCGGCAGCGGCGGTCCTGCAAGCCGGGTTTCCCTCTGGTCTGATCAACCCGCGCGACGACTGCAACGGTCATGCCCTGGTTGCCCGCACCGACATCCGGGTGGAACTCATCGATCTCCCCGCTCGGCCGGGGCTGGTGGTGGTGGTGCCGTCCGGCGGTGTCGAGACCATGATCATCAGCATCCATCTGAGTAACCCGATCGATGGGTGGAGGGCGCTGCATGAGCGGCGGCGCCAGGTGGATGGGGTGCTTGCCCGCATCGACGGCATCGAGAGGGTCGTCGTGGTCGGCGACCTGAATGCCACCTCCTGGTGGACCTCGTACCGGCGGCTCCGGTCGGTCCTCACAGACGGGGTTCTCGAATGGTCTCGGCAGGCGTCGGCGAGGGCGGCGCCCACCTGGGGCCCGTTCCCGAACGGACCCGCCTTGATGCGGATCGACCACGTCCTGACGCGGGGTGTGCGGGTGGATGCGGTGTCCGTGCGCAGGGTGGCGGGGTCCGATCATCGGGCGCTGGTCGTCGACCTGGAACCGACATGACGGCCACCACCGTGGAATGGGCCACCGGCCGGAGAACCGAGGTGGTAGCCCACGGCGGGGACGGAACGCCCGTATTGCTCGCCCACGGCGCCGGGACCGGTCAGCATCACCCGCTCGTGACCGGCCTGGCAATCGCCCTCGTCTCCGTCGGGCTGCGGGTGTGGACGTTCGACTACCCCTACAAGGCGGAGGGTCGGGGGGCGCCGGACCGGGCAGACACCCTCATTGCATGCCATCGGGCGGTGGCCCATCATCTCCGGCAGCACACCGGTCGACCACCGGTTCTTGCCGGGCGCTCGATGGGCGGGCGGATGGCAACGATGGTGGCGGCGGTGGATCATACGGTTCCGGCGGTGGTCGTCTACGGGTATCCCCTCCACCCTCCCGGCCGGCCGGATCGACTTCGCATCGAGCACCTGCCTGCGGTCACGGCACCAATGCTCTTCATCCGGGGAGAGCGAGATGTGTTCAGCCAGCCCGAACTCTTCGACGCCTACATCCGGACGCTGGCCGGCGCCACGGTGATCGACGTCGCCGGCGAGGACCACTCGCTGCGCAAGCCGGCCTCCGTCGGCCTCATCGCCCGTGAGACGAGCGAATTCCTGTCGGGTCTGTGAGGCCCGCACTTTGGCGTGGCGGGGCCCGCCCGACCATACTCGGTGCCTCATCTTCGTCCAGGAGTCTTCATGGCTGAACAAATCACCCTTCGTGCCGAGCTCGGCCGCCCCACCGGAAGCCGGGCTTCGCGCCGGATCCGGGAGACCGGAGGCGTTCCGGGCGTGGTCTACGGAAAGGGCCGTGACCCGCTCAACGTGACGGTGGATCACCACGATCTGATGGTGATCATCTCCCACCACGGCGTGAACGCCCTCATCGCCCTCGACACCGGGTCGGAGCAGATCCTCACCCTCCCCAAGACCGTCGAGCGCCATCCGTTCCGGAACCGCATCCGCCACGTGGACTTCATCGGTGTCAATCTCAAAGAGAAGGTCATCACGTTTGTCGGCGTCGTGGTCGTGGGTGACGCCGCCGGAGTCAAGGACGGCGGCATCCTCAACCAGATCACCCATACCCTCACCGTCGAGTCGTTGCCGTCCAACATCCCGGCTCACATCGAGGTCGATGTGACCGATCTGGCGATGGGCGGCCACATCCGGGCCGAGGATCTGGCCAGCAATCGTGACTTCACGATCCTCGACGACCCCGACACGATGATCGTTCTGGTGGCGGCCCCGGCTGGTGAGGCCGTGGCGGAGGAGGCCGAAGAGGCTGCCGAGGGCGAGGCTGGACCCGAGACGCCGACGGCCGAGGACAACGCCGCCGAATGAGCGTGGCGATCGGACTCCGCAACCCGGGGCCCGAGTACGCCGGGACCCGTCACAACATCGGATACGAGGTCATCCAGCGGGTCGCCCGCCGGCATGGGGCTCGTTTCAAACGTGGTCCTTCCCGGACGCGGTCCGAGGTGACCGAAGTGGGCGAAACCGGCCACCGGTTGATGCTGGCCGCCCCCACCACCTACATGAACGACGCCGGTGGTGCAGTCAAGGCGCTGGTGGCCTACCACAAGGTGCCCTCCACCGCGCTGCTGATCGTTCACGACGACATCGACCTCGCATTTGGCCGGCTCCGCCTCCAGAATGGAGGGGGCACCGGGGGCCACAACGGCCTCAAGTCCATCGAGGGAGCGCTCGGCACCAGGGACTTCGCCCGACTCAAGATCGGGGTGGGCAGGCCACCCGGGAGCATGGATCCGGCCGACTACGTGCTCTCCCGGTTCTCGCCCGCCGAACGGGTTGAGATGGATCTGGTCGTGGAGGATGCCGCCGACGTCATCGAGCAATGGGTGGTCGATCCGAAACGAGCCCAGGAGCAGGCGGCGCACCGGGTGCCCGGCTGACCGAACTACCGTCTTTGCCCTCGGACCGGAGGTGACGTTGGCGGAGTTGGTGGGAGCGCTGGATCAGGGAACGACCAGCACACGGTTCATGGTGTTCGACCGCGGTGGCCGGGTGGTGGCGGCCGACCAGCAGGAGCACACCCAGATCTTTCCGCGGCCCGGCTGGGTCGAGCATGATCCGATCCAGATACGGGAGCGGATGTGGTCGGTGATCTCGAAGGCGCTCGACAGCGCCCGTCTGACGGCGGCCGATCTGGCGGCGGTGGGGGTGACCAACCAGCGCGAGACGGCGGTGGTGTGGGATCGGGCGACCGGGATGCCGGTGGCGAATGCGATCGTCTGGCAGGACACCCGAACCGACCAGTTGGTGAAGGACTTGGCCGGATCGGCGGGTTCGGACCGCTTCCGGATGGCGACCGGACTCCCGCTGGCCACCTACTTCTCGGGCCCCAAGGTCCGCTGGCTGCTGGATCAGGATCCGGCCCTCCGGGCCCGGGCGGAGGCAGGCGAGCTGGCATTTGGCACGATCGACTCCTGGGTGGTCTGGAACCTCACCGGCGGAACCGCCCATGTGACCGATGTCACCAACGCCTCTCGCACGATGCTGATGGACATCGGTTCGCTCGAGTGGGATGACGGCCTGTGTGACGCCATCGGCGTCCCCAGGGCGATGTTGCCCACCATCGTCGCCTCCTCCGGTGTCGTCTCGTCGGCCACCGGTCCGCTGGCCGACGTCCCCATCGCCGGCATCCTCGGTGATCAGCAGGCGGCACTGTTTGGCCAAACCTGCTTCGAAAAAGGGATGGCCAAGAACACCTACGGGACCGGGAACTTCATGCTCCTCAACACCGGCGAGAAGCTGGTCCACTCCCGCAACGGTCTGCTCACCACGGTCGCCTACCGGATCGAAGGCCAGGGTGCGGTCTATGCCCTGGAGGGATCGATCGCCGTCACCGGTTCATTGGTCCAATGGCTGCGCGACAACCTGGGGATCATCTCCTCCTCGGCCGAGGTGGAGACGCTGGCCCGTTCGGTCGACGACAACGGCGACGTCTACTTCGTGCCGGCCTTCTCGGGCTTGTTCGCCCCCCACTGGCGATCCGATGCCCGGGGGGTGATCACCGGGTTGACCCGCTTCAACACCAAGGCCCACCTGGCCCGGGCGGCGCTGGAGGCCACCGCCTTTCAGACGGCGGAAGTGCTCGAAGCCATGAACGCCGACTCGGGAGTGCCTCTCACGGAGATGCGGGTCGATGGGGGGATGGTGGTCAACGACTTGTTGATGCAGTTCCAGGCAGACATCCTGGGGGTGCCCGTCCTCCGGCCGATGGTGGCCGAGACGACTGCGCTGGGCGCCGCCTATGCGGCCGGTCTCGCCACCGGGGTGTGGGCCTCACTCGACGATCTCCGCGCCAACTGGGGAGAGGACCGGCGGTGGGTGCCCTCCATGAACGCCACGGAGCGGGAGGCGAAGATGGCGAAGTGGCGGATGGCGGTCGAACGGTCCCTCGACTGGGCCTGACACCGCCTAGGTCAGAGCGCCTCGGCGACGAGCTCTCGTTCGTGCCGTTCGACCTCGGCGGTGATCTGCGCCGGGCTCCAACCGAGTTCTTTGCCCATCACCGCCGCGATCTGGGGCGCGTCATGGCGGGCGTGGTCGGTGGTGAACCAGGCGAGGTGGGTCCGGCGCAGTGTGACGTCGCTGACACCCACCGCCCCCTCGTGGCGGACCGCATAGACGGCGTCGGCCAGGCTGGAACGACCGTCTCCCATCGTCGTGGCCATCGCCGGGTCTGCTTCGACGATCCGGGCGATGGCTTCGGATTCGGTTCCGTAGCGGGCGATGGTCGGTTGGACTGCGCTGGCGGCGAGCCCCGCCTCCCGCAGCCGTCTGGCCATCTCGGCAGGCGATCCGTTGGCGCCCACCAGCGGGATCGCCCCGGTGTTCGAGCGAGTCGGGAGGCGGAGTGCGCTCGCCATCACGTCGCCCACTTCGGCCGCGATCCTGCGATAGGTCGTCAGTTTGCCGCCCGCCACCTGCACGTACCGGTCAACCGGTTGCTCGATCACGTGCTCACGCGAAACCTTTGCCGTCGAGCCGTTGTCGGACGCCTTGAGGGCCCGTAACCCGGCAAAGGAGGCGATCGGAGCGAAGTCGGGCACGTCGAGGTACCGCTTCACGTGCCGGACCAGATACTCGACGTCCTCCGGCCGGGCGGTGGGGTGCTCGGGGTCTTCGGCGTACCCGGTGTCGGTCGTCCCGATCATCGAGTGGCCCAACCAGGGGACGATGTACATCACTCGACCATCGTCGGTCTCGGGCAGCACCAGCGCCCGCCCGTCCAAGCCGAGCGCCCCGGGGGCGGCCAGAAGGTGGGTTCCCTTCGATCGGGTGAGTCGCAGCGGGCGAACCGTATCCATCCCGGGGGGGTCGAAGGCGCCGGTGGCCGCCACCACACCGCGGGTCTCGACGGTGAACCGCTCACCCGACAGTCCGTCGGCCACCGTCAGCCTGAATCCGGCGTCCGCCGGCTGGATGGATTCCACCTCGGCCCGGGTGACGGCGACCGCATCGAAACGATCGACCGCGGTCTTGGCCACCGTGACCACCAGCCTGGCGTCGTCGGTCTGGGCGTCGGAGTAGACGAACCCACCTTTGAGCCCGTCGCGTTTGAGCAGCGGCATCATCTCGGCGATGGTCCCCGATGCCACCCGGCGGTGACGATCACCGGGCCGGCCGACCCCGCCGAGAACGTCGTAGAGCGTGAGCCCGGCCCGCAACGCCAGCGGCGCCCTCCACCCGGTAGCTGCCCAGGCGGGGGCGTCGGCGATGCCGTATTGCTCGTAGAGGGGTATCACGAACTCGAGTGGCTCGAACAGAAAGTCGGCGATGCGTGCGAGCACCTTCTGTTCTCGCAATCCCTCGGACACGAGCTGGAAGTGCATTTGGGGCAGGTAACGAATTCCCCCATGGAACAACTTGGTGGATCGCGATGACGTGCCCTGGGCGAGGTCGGAGCGCTCCACCAACGCCACCCGGAGACCGCGCCCGGCAAGATCCAGGGCCGTGCCGGAGCCGATCACCCCACCGCCGATGACGATCACATCGAAGGGCGACTCGGACCGAAGCCGGGCGAGATGATCTGCTCTGGTCCAGGTGGTCACGAGGCGAGGATATCGGGTCTCCCCGGCTCTCAAACACCGACCGGTAGTATCCGCCGCGAGTCGAGGAGGATCGAATCACCGTTCCCGACATCCTGGCGCTGTCACGGGTCAGCCTGGTGCCCGTGATCATGGCCGTGACGGTCTCGGACATGAGGGGCGCCTTTGGCATTGCCTGCGCCCTCTTCGTGATCGCCGCCCTGACCGACTTCTTCGACGGCTACCTCGCCCGGAAATGGAAAGTGGAGTCGGTTCTCGGGGCGTTTCTCGATACCACCGCCGACAAACTCCTCGTCACCGGTTCCTTGCTGGCCTTGATCGCTGTCGACCGGGTTTCGATCTGGGCTGCCCTGATCATCGTCATGCGGGAGTTCGTCGTCATGGCGTTGCGGGGGCTGGTGGCCCTCGGCGGCGGCCAGATCAGGCCGTCCTCGTGGGGGAAGATCAAGGCCCTCAGCCAGTTCACCGCCATCGGTCTCGCCTTCATCCGCTTCGAGCCTCCTTTCGGTCCGCTGTACTTCGACCAGTGGGTGATGCTGCTGGCAGTGGCCCTCACCATCGCCAGCGGCTGGCAGTACATGTCAGGATTCTGGGAGACGGTGCGCGCCTCTCGCGCCCCCGCCTGACATGCCGGTCTTCGTCACCGGCGGTTCCGGCGTGGTGGGGGTGGCGGTGGTTCGTCATCTCGTCGCCGCCGGTCACCAGGTCCGTGCGCTGTCCCGCTCCGACCGGAGCGACGTCATCCTCGCCGACCTAGGGGCGGTGCCCATCCGCGGCGAGGTGATGAATGCCAACGATTTCGTGGCAGACATGGAGGGGTGCTCTCTGCTTTTCCATGTCGCCGGGGTCAACGAGATGTGTTCGTCGCATCCCGACCGGATGATCATGACCAATGTGGAGGGGTCGTTACGGGTGCTGCGGTCGGCGGCCCGGGCGGGTGTGGCCCGGATGGTCTACACCTCGTCGGCCGCCGCCATCGGAGAGGCAGACGGCGTGGTGGCAACCGAGGCCAGCAGCCACCGCGGGTACTACCTCTCGGCCTACGAGCGTTCCAAACACCTCGCCGAGCAGGCGGTGATGAGCGAGTCGACCACCGTCGAGGTCGTCTCCGTCAACCCGTCCTCGGTCCAGGGTCCCGGTCGGGCGGTCGGCTCGGGCAAGCTCATCCTGGATCTGGTCGCCGGTCGGCTGCCGGCCCTGGTCGACAGCGTCCTCTCGATCATCGACATCGACGACTGTGCCCGCGGGCATCTGCTCGCCGCCGAGCGGGGCAAGGCCGGCGAGCGCTACATCCTCAGTTCGTTCACACTCGAGATGCGCCAGGCGGTTCAGCTGATCTCGGAGGTACTCGGGCGCGAATTGAAGGTCCGGTACCTCCCCGGGTGGGCGGCGATGGCCGGGGCCTTCGTGGTCGAATCAGGCTCGCGGCTGGTGGGACGGCGCCCGCCGGTGTGCCGGGAGATGATCACCACCATGCTCCACGGTCACCGCTACGACGGATCCAAGGCGACCCGTGAGCTGGGTCTGACCTATTCCACCGCACCGGACCTGCTGCGCCGGCTGGTGGGGTGGTTCGAGGCGGAGGGCCTCCTCGATGGCTGAGGTCCTCATCGTCGACCATGGCGCCGCCGATCTGTCCGCTCACGTTCCCGGTGCGATCGCGTTCACCTCGGCCGAGGAGGTGGGGGCGGAGGCGGTCGATTGCCGGATCCTGCTGGCCGATCCCAGGTCGGCGGCCCGGTTGGTCGACCGGCTTCCGGAGCTGCGCTGGATCCAATCCACCTGGGCCGGGGTCGATGCGCTCGCCCGCCACGGAGTCCCCGCCGGGGTGGTGGTCACCGGGTTGAAGGGGGTGTTCGGCCCCCAGATGGCCGAGTTCGTGTTCGCCCACCTGCTGGCCCACTCCCAGCGAGTGGTGGAGCGGGCGGCAGCCCGCAGCTGGGACCCGCGCCCACCGGACGTGCTGGCCGGCACCCGGATGGGGATTCTCGGTGTTGGCTCGATCGGTGCCGTTGTCGCCCGGACCGCCACCCACCTAGGACTCGATGTGGTCGGGTGCAGCCGGAGCGGGAGTTCCGTCGAGGGTTTTCGACGGGTGTTCCCGGTGGGGGAGCGGTACACCTTCGCCGGCGGTCTCGACCACCTGGTCGTGGTGCTTCCGGCGACCGTGGAGACCAACGATCTGGTGGACAGGGCCCTGATCGAACGCATGAACCCTGGCGCGACGTTGATCAACGTCGGCCGTGGCAACTCGGTGATCGTGGCCGACGTGGTGGGAGCGCTCGGTTCGGGACATCTCTCGCTGGCGGTGCTGGACGTGCTTCCTCGCGAGCCATTGCCCGATGATGATCCGCTGTGGCAGGTCGATGGCCTGATCGTGACGTCGCACACCGCCGCCTGGAGCCGGCCCGGCGACGTGGCCCGGGTCTTCCTCGGCAATCTCCGCCGGTTCCGGGAGGGGGCGCCGCTCGAAGGGGTGATCGATCTCACCCGCGGGTATTAATGGTCGCCCGCCGCCCCTACGATCATTAGCGCCGTGTCCGCCCCGCTTGAAATTCTGGTAGACCGCTGGCGGGCGCACCACTTC
>DAIOGO010000007.1:0-40315 GCA_036745195.1 Actinomycetota bacterium
GCCGGCGGGCGACGCCCGCCCGATCAGACCCGGATATTGCAGCCGTGGGTTGGTGGTGTGGTGGATTGACGCGACAAGTGCCCCGCTGCCTGGAACGATTCGGAGTGCGAACTACCGAGTCCGACCAGCCAAGGGAGCACCTGACAGGTGAACGCTACCGCGACGTTGTTCGATGCTGGTGCACTGATCGCTGCGCCGGTGGTCGGGTCGGCACCGGTGACTGTGGTGCCACCGCCGGCTGTGGCGCCACCGGTGGCGTCGGGATCGTCGGCCGGAGCAGCTATCACCGAGACACCGGTCCCGGTCACCTGCTCGCTCACCACCTCGATCACGTGGGATGGCGCCACCGTGGCCGGGATGGATACCACACCCGAGGCAAGGGTGGCGGCCATGACGGACGACGAGGTGGCGAGGGCGGCGATGTCACGGCCCGTCTGCGGGAGGCCCCGGATGAACGGGATCTCGGCCAACATCGCCAGCGGGCCTGTGGCCCAGCGAAGCTTGCCGAGTGAGACATTCATCAGCGCTCGAGCAACGGCCGGGTCGAACTGGCGCCCGGCCTGTTCTGCCACCTCGCGCCGGGCCTGAGCGGCCGGCTTGGCCTTCTGATATACCCGTCCGGAGGTGATGACGTCGTAAGCGTCGGCAACCGCCACGATACGTGCGCCAAGGAAGATCTCGTGTCCTTTGACACCATGCGGGTAACCCGTTCCGTCCCATCGCTCGTGATGATGTTCGATCGTCTGTGCCCACTCGCCCAGCCAGGGCGTGAGCGGGGCGATGAGACGCATCCCGTTGACGGGGTGCTGGCGGATCAACTCCCACTCCTCGCTCTCCAACCCCCCGTCCTTGTTGAGGATCTCGACGGGGACTTCGAGTTTGCCGACGTCATGGAGCAGGGCCGCCCACCGGAGCTTGTCACGGCCTTCTTCGGGAACGCCCATCTCCTCGGCGAGCATGTCGGTGTAGGTGCGGGTGCGCTCGGAATGTCCCCGGGTCTTGCGGTCGTGTTTGGACAGAGCCGTCGAGAGCGAAAGGACCAGCTCGCTCATCTCGCCCAGATCGGCCTTCTCCCCTGATTCGATATCGGAGATACGTCGTCTCAGTTCGGCGATGTTCCCTGTCCGTCGGGCGATCCTGATCCGCGATGGAGCCTTGTCCGGGAACAGCATCGTCATGCGTAGCAGGAGGGTCAGCGGTAGCAACTTGCGGGCCAACCGATCCGTGAGATTGGCGGCGGCACTGGCGGCGAGCACAACCACCACCCACCAGCGGATGATCTGCCACAGAGTGGTGGGATCGTTCATGAGGTTTCCCACCCACCAACCGGCGAAGAAGCCGACGATCATCGGCACCACGAAGATGCCGGCGCGGAGCAACGAGGCCAGCAGCCGTCGGGAACGCCAGCGTTGCTCTCCGACGACCTCGGTCGCCTTCTCCTCCGCGAGATGGGCCATGATTCAGGTATATCGGCCCGTTCCGAGGCGATTGGAGCGGTTTTTCCGGGCTCAACGCTCCCAGGACGGGGCAATCTCGGGGTCTATGCCGTACCGGCGGAAGGCGTCCTCGATGGCTCCCGGGCCGATCCGCCCGTCCCTGACCAGCCCCGACAGCGTGGCGGTCACGATATGGCCTGCGTCGATCTCGAAAAAGCGTCGCAGCTGGGGGCGACCATCCGACCGCCCGAAACCATCGGTCCCGAGAACCGTGAACGAACCGGGTACCCAGCGCTGGATCTGATCGGGAACCAGGCGAAGGAAATCGGACACGGCCACGATCGGCCCCCCCACCTCGCTCAGGGCGGCCGTGACGAGCGGCACCCGTCGATGATCGGAGGGGTGGAGGAGATTCCAGCGATCTACCGAGAGGGCCTGCTCGCGCAACCGCTTGTACGAGGTGGCCGACCAGAGTTCGGCGCCGACCCCATAGTGTTCGGCCAGATCCTGTTGGGCCTGGCGGGCGGCGAGGTTGGCGGATCCGGAGAAGAGGATGGCACTGCGATGGGCCGTCCCGCTCGGGGCCGGTGCCCACCGGTACAGCCCATCGAGGATCCCCTGATCGGAGCCCTCCGGTTTGGGGGGCTGAGGATAGTTCTCGTTGTACACGGTGAGGTAGTAGTAGATGTCGTGGCCGGCCCCGTACATGCGGCGGATGCCGTCTTCGACGATCACGCCCATTTCGTAGGCGAAGGCCGGGTCGTACACCTGACAGGTGGGGACGGCCGAAGCGAGCAGGAGGCTGTGCCCGTCCTGATGCTGGAGTCCCTCGCCCTGCAGCGTGGTTCGGCCGGCGGTCGCTCCCAGGAGAAAACCCCTGGCGCCGGCATCTGCCGCCGCCCACAGCAGATCGCCGACCCGCTGGAATCCGAACATGGAGTAGAAGATGTAGAAGGGGACCATCGGAACCCCACGATGGGCGTATGACGTCGCCGCCGCGATCCACGAGGCGGTGGAGCCGGCCTCGGTGATGCCCTCTTCGAGGATCTGCCCGTCCCGTCCCTCGACATAGGCAAGCAACATCTTGGCGTCCACCGGGTCGTAGAGCTGGCCCTGGCTGGCGTAGATCTTCATCTCACGGAAGAGCGAGTCCATGCCGAAGGTCCTGGCTTCGTCGGGGACGATGGGAACCACCCGATCGCCGAACCCCTCGACTCTCCCCAGATTGCGCAGGAGCCTGGTGAAGGCGGTGGTGGTAGACGCCTCATTGGTGCCGGAACCGGCGTAGGTTTCTGCGAAGGCCTCGGTGGGGGGAAGCGGGAGTGGCCGGCGAACCCGGAGGCTGCGGGAGGGAAGCACACCACCGAGTGATGCCCGTCGCTCCATCAGATAGCGGTATTCGGGGGTGTCGGGAGCCGGACGAAAGTAGGGCGGATCCCCGTCACCCAACAACGCCGACTCCGGAATCTCCGCCTCGAGGTGGAGTCGTGCCCTCAGCTCGAGAAGCTGTTTGTTCGTCAGTTCCTTGATCTGGTGGGTGGCATTGCGGCCTTCGACGTCCGGTCCCAATGTCCAGCCCTTGATGGTCTTGGCCAGGATCACGGTGGGGGCGCCGGTCTGACGGGTGGCGGCGGCATAGGCTGCATAGACCTTGCCGGCGTCGTGGCCGCCGCGTCCCAGCGCCCAGATCTCGTCGTCGCTCATTCCTTCGACGAGGGCGAGCGCCTCCGGGTGTTTCCCGAAGAACTCCTTGCGAACGAAGGCTCCACTCTCGGCCTTGTATCGCTGGTACTCGCCATCGACGGTGCTGTTCATCACGTCGAGCAGCGCCCCGGTGGAGTCGGCGGCGAGCAGCGGGTCCCAGCCTTCGCCCCAGATCACCTTGATCACGTTCCAGCCGGCGCCCCGGAAGATCGCCTCGAGCTCCTGGATGATCTTGCCGTTGCCGCGCACCGGACCGTCGAGTCGCTGCAGATTGCAGTTGATCACCCAGGTGAGGTTGTCGAGCCCTTCCCGGGCGGCCAGTGAGATCGACCCGAGCGTCTCGGGCTCGTCGGTTTCGCCGTCGCCGATGAAACACCAGACCCGGGAAGCCGAGGTGTCGTCGAGCCCCCGGTTGTGCAGGTACCGGTTGTAGCGGGCGTGGTAGATCGAGTTGATCGGCCCCAGCCCCATCGACACCGTGGGGTACTCCCAGAACTCGGGCATCAACCGGGGGTGGGGATAGGAGGTGAGGCCGTGCCCGCCGATCTCGGTCCGGAAGTTGTCGAGATGCTGTTGGTCGAGCCGGCCCTCGAGGTACGCCCTGGCATAGATGCCGGGGGCGGCGTGACCCTGGATGTACACGGCGTCGCCGGTCCCGTCGTGGTCTTTCCCCCGGAAGAAATGATTGAATCCCACCTCGTAGAGCAGCGCCGACGAGGCGAACGTCGACAGGTGGCCGCCGATGCCCTTTGTCGCGTGGTTGGCCTTGATGACCATCACCGCCGCGTTCCAGCGGATGAACCGTCTGATTCGTTTCTCGAGGATTGGATCGCCCGGGTAGTCGGGTTGATCGGAGACGGGGATCGTGTTCACATACGGGGTGCTGACCGAACCCGGGATGCCGAGCGACATCTGATGGGCGCGTTCGGTGAGTTTGGCCAGAAGGAAGCGGGCTCTCTTGTCGCCCTCCTCCTTCACCACCGCGTCGAGCGAATCGAGCCACTCCCGGGTTTCCACCGGATCGTTGTCCGGCAACTGGTGGACGAATCCGTCGATGAAGGTGAGATCGCGCGGCTCTGGGGGCATGGTGCGAGGTTAGTTCCGAACGGGCGGAACGGTGAGGCGTGACCGTCTGGGCCGATGCATCACTAATCTGAGGGGGGAGGGGAGCCGACGTGGCAGGTATGGCCTGAGCGGCTCGAGGTTCCCCCTTCCCTCGGGCCCTCAGGCCTCAAACGGTGAGCCACGATTCGATCAAGGCTGCCGAAGTGACGGGTAGCTCCAGCATCGGCACATGACCGACGTCGTCGATCTCGATCGTCGACCAATGTGGGTGACGGCTGCCCAATTCCTTCATCCAGCCTGGATCCACGACCGGATCGCGCCCGCCGTAGATCAGCAGTGTCGGGCAGGTGATGGCGGCTGTCATCGCGTCGAAGGAGTCACGGGGCACCAGGGCCCTCGACACCGAACCGATCGACTCCCGGAACGCTCGCACCGCCCACGGGTAATGACGTCGCCGGGTGGCCACCTCGGTCGCCTGCTCCATCACTTCGGCGGTGATCCTCCCCGGGTCCGAACAGATGAGGTCGAAGGTTGCCGCCACCTGCTGTCGGGGGGTCATCCTGAGCTGGATCAGCCTGGTCAGCTCTTCGCCCACCAACGGAATCGATTGGGCCAGCAGCCTGAGTGGCACCTTGGGGCGGAGGGGTATCAGCCGTCCGGCCGGTCGGGTGGCAGGGGCGATGAGGATCAGACGAGAGACCAGATCGGGTCGGGCGGCCGCCACCATCATGGTGATCAGCCCGCCCATCGAGTTTCCGAGCAGCGTCACCGGCCGGCCAATCGACTCGATCGTGTCGATCACGACTGCTGCAAATGCCTCGAGCCGGTGGTGCTTGACAGGCGGGCTGTAGCCGAAGCCGGGTAGGTCGATCGCCCGGACCGATCGCCCGAGCCGCACCGAGACGGGTACCCAGTTGTAGGCCGAACCTCCCAGGCCATGGACGGCGAGGATCTCCGACTGGCCCTGGCCGAGATCGAGGGCGTGGACGGTGCCGCCGGGAAGCGGGAGGTAGAAGGCGTTCACAGCCCCGAATGTAGCCCGACCCGGGAGGGGCTCGTCCGGCTCGAGCCGGGAGGGTCGTACCATGCAGGGAGTGAAGATCCTCCTGATATCCGGATACGAGATGGGGCACCAACCGCTCCATCTCGCCTCGCCGGCGGCGCGACTGACCGGGTCGGGTCACGAGGTGCGCTGTCTCGACCTGGCGGTTGATCGCCTAGCGGACGCCGAGATCGGGTGGGCGGAGGCGGTAGGGATCTCGGTCCCGATGCACACCGCGCTGCGGATCGGGCTCGAGGCGGCCCTCCAGATCCGTGGAACCCGGCCCGACCTGCCGGTGGTCATGTACGGCCTCTATGCCGGGCTCGCCTCCGATGAGCTTTCGGTGGATGCCTGCCTGGTGGGAGAGTATGAACGGGAACTCGTCGAGTGGTTCGACAGTCGGGTGCCGGGCCATCGAATGGACCTTGGGATCCAGGAGTTCCTGCCCCCCGACCGTGCCGGTCTTCCCACCCTCGACCGGTATGCCCATCTCAGCTTCGGTGAGGAGCACCGCCTGGCAGGCTACGTCGAGGCTTCCCATGGGTGCCGGCACCGCTGCACCCATTGCCCGATCCCGGTGGTCTACGACGGCCGATATCGGATGGTGGGGGCGGACACCGTCCTGGCAGACATCGACCGTCAGGTCGAGTCGGGCGCCCGTCACATCACCTTTGGTGATCCCGACTTCTTCAACGGGACCGCCCACTCGCTCCGGGTACTGGAGGCCGCCCACGCCCGGCACCCCGACCTGACGTTCGATGCGACCATCAAAGTGGAGCACCTCCTCGATCACGCCGATCTCCTGCCCGGTCTGGTGGCGTGCGGGGTGCTGTTCGTGGTGTCGGCTTTCGAGACCGTCGACGACCGGACGCTGACCCTGCTCGGCAAGCGTCACACGGCCGAGGACCTGGAGCGGGTGATGGTGGTGAGCCGCCGTGTCGAGTTGCCGCTGCACCCGTCATGGATGCCATTCACACCGATCACCCGACCGGCCGATGTGATCGACATCTTCCGGTTCCTCGATCGTCATGACCTGTTCGCCGTGACCGACCCGGTGCAGCTGTCGATCCGGCTCCTGGTCCCACCCGGTTCCCTGATCCTCTCGGTGGACGAGTTCGCCCGGCACGTCGGAGATTACGACCCGGCCCTGCTCGGGCATCGATGGGTTTCGGAGGACCCCCGGGCGGATGTCCTCCAGGCCGAACTGGCCCGGATCGCGGCGACCGATGCGGATGGCGGTGCCGATCCGATCGAGACTTACGGGCGGATGTGGTCGGCCGCCCTCGCCATAGAGGGAACCGATCCCGGGGAGGCCTTGAAGATGGCCATTTCCACCGGCCGGCCCCGTCTCACCGAACCGTGGTTTTGTTGAGCGGAGCCCACCGAGCGCCAGTTGGGCGCTCTCGATATTCACGAGGCATGACCGGAGTAGCGTCCACATAGAGAGAAGGAGACCCGGTGGTTGTAGTGATGACGGCTGAAGGCCTCCACAAGAGCTTTGGTGACCTGGAGGCTGTCCGGGGTGTCAGCCTCTCGATCGAGGCAGGTGAAACGTATGGGCTGCTCGGGCCCAACGGGGCCGGCAAGACGACCTCGATCTCCATCATCGCCGGACTGCTGGATGCCGACCAAGGCTCGGTGACCCTGGCCGGTGAGCCCATCACGACCCGGTCGACGGGTCCCAAGCGCAACGTGGGTCTGGTCCCACAGGATCTGGCCATCTACCCGGACCTGAGCGCTCGCGAGAACCTCCGCTTCTTCGGGCGGCTGTACGGGATGGACGCCACACTGCTCGGAAAGAGGATCGACGAGGTTCTCGAAGTGATCGGCCTGACCGATCGGGCCAATGACAGGGCTGCAGAATTCTCCGGCGGGATGAAACGCCGTCTCAACATCGGCATCGGGTTGCTCCATCATCCGCAACTCCTCATCCTCGACGAGCCGACGGTTGGCGTCGATCCACAGTCCCGCAATGCGATCCTCGAGAGCGTCGAGCAACTCTCCACCGAAGGGATGGCCGTTCTGTACACGACCCACTACATGGAGGAGGCGGAGCGGCTGTGCGACCGGGTGGGAATCATCGATGAAGGTCAGATCCGGGCGGAGGGAACCCGGCGCGAGCTGGTGCAACTGGTCGGTCAGCTCGACCGGATCAGGGTGAGCGGGGTCGGTGATCTCCACTCGGCCGGCCTCCGGCTGCGAACCCTGGGCGGGATGGAAGACGTCTCGGTGACGGAGAGCGGGGTGGAGATCCTGACCGCCGACGCTGGTGCGGTGCTGGCCGCGGTGATGGCAGAGATGGTCTCGGCCAACGTCTCGGTGAGCGCAGTCCAGATCGAGGAGCCTGATCTGGAAGCGGTGTTCCTCCACCTGACCGGGAAGGCGCTCAGGGACTGATGCGACACGCCTGGGAGATCGCCAAGAAGGACCTCAGGCTGCGGGTGCGCGACCGGAGCGTGTTCATCCTCGGGCTGGTGGCCCCCCTCACCCTCGCCTTCATCTTCAACGCGGTCCTGGGTGGTGCCTTCCAGGAGACCGGATCGGTGGTGACGATCCCGGTGGGGCTGGTTGATCTCGATCGGGCCAGTGTCGGGCAGGCGTTCGGGTCGCTCCTCGACCAACTCGAAGAAGACGGGCTATTGGTGGTCGAGCGCTTCGATACCGAGGAGGCGGGCCGGGCCGCCGTCGACGACGGTGGGGTGCGGGCGGTCTATGTCATACCTCAGGGGTTGTCTGCGCTCGCCAACAACGGTGAGGGCGGGACGATCGACGTCATCGGCCATGTCGACGCCCCCACCGCCGCCGCGGTGGCGGCGGCCATCGCCGATCGGTTTGCACTCGGCGTGGAGACCATCTCGGTAGCGGTCGCCACCGGGCTCTCGGCGGGAGTGCTGACCCCCGCCGACATCCCGGCGGTGGTCGCCGACCCGGATCTGGCCGGCGCGTCCGTGGTTGTCACCGACATCACCGCAGCCACCCGTCAGCTCAACTCCTCCACGTACTTCGTGGCCGGTCTGGCGGTCTACTTCATGTTCTTCATCGCCGGGTTGGGGACGACCTCGATGCTGGAGGAGCGAAGGGAGGGCACGCTCGCCCGGTTGCTGGCAGCTCCGATGCCTGCCCGCTCCGTTCTCATCGGCAAAGGGCTCGCTTCGCTGGTTCTGGGATTGGCCGCCATGACCGTGCTGGTCATCGCCTCGACCCTCATCATGGGGGCCGAGTGGGGTCACCCGGCCGGGGTGGCGTTGCTGGTCGGGGCGGCGGTCGTGGCGGCGGTGGCGATCATGTCGGTGGTGGGAGGGTTCGCCCGCACCGCCGAACAATCCGGGAACCTCCAGTCGATCGTCGGTACCGCCTTTGCCATGCTTGGTGGCACCTTCGTCCCCATCGCCCAGACCGGTGGGTGGTTGTCCAAGCTGAGTCTGGCCACGCCCAACGCCTGGTTCTTGCGGGGCCTGGCCGATCTTTCGACCGGTTCGGTGGCGGCGGCGCTCCCGGCGGCCGGAGTCCTGCTGGGGATGGCGGCGGTGGTGGCGGTGCTGGGGGTTCCCCTCATGGGGAGGATGGTCAAGCTATGAGGGCGCTGACCATCGCCGCCAACAACCTTCGCCGCTTCCTGCGCGAGCGGTCCAACGTGTTCTTCGTCTTCATCCTTCCGATCGCCATCATCATCCTGATCGGCGCCCAATTCGGCGGTGAACCACCCAATCGGCTGGGGGCGGTGGACGAGGGGGCGGACGGGATCGTGGCCGGCGAGGTCATTGCCCAGCTCGACGGCCCGAGGATGCTCGATTCGAAGGAGAACCTCATATCGGCGGTGGAACGGGGTGAGCTGTCGGCCGGCGTCGTGTTTCCGGCCGGGTTGGACGCCGGCCTGGAGTCGGGGTCGCCACCAGAGGTCTTCTTCGTCTCCCGACCGGACGGGTTTGGTCCCCAGTACCGGGCCGTCATCGAACGGGCGCTGGCCGTTGCCTCGATCGAGCCGGCCGCCATCCGCTTTGCCATCGAGCGAGGAGCCGAACCGGAGGCGGCGGCTTCGGCGGCGGCGGCGGCCAGAAGCTTGGTGACACCGATCGAGGTGGAGTTGGTGACCACCGGCGAGTCGGAGTTTCCCCAGGACCTCGGGCAGTTCGACTTCGGCGCCTCCGGTCAGCTCGTTCTGTTCATGTTCCTGACCGGGTTGACCGGCTCGGCCGCCCTCATCCAGACCCGTCAGTTGGGGGTGAGCCGTCGCATGCTCTCCACCCCCAGCGGCATCGGTTCGATCGTCGTGGGCGAAGGTCTCGGGCGGTTCGTCGTGGTGGTGGTCCAGGGCGTCTACATCATGGCGCTGACGGCGCTGGTGTTCGGAGTGGACTGGGGCGACCCGTTCGGGGCGGTGGCGCTGCTGCTGGTCTTCTCGGCGGTGGCGGCAGGAGCGGCCATGCTGATGGGCAGCCTGTTCCGCAACGATCAGCAGGCCTCTGCGGTTGCGATCGTCTCAGGGATCAGCCTGGCGGCGCTGGGTGGGTCGATGCTTCCGCTCGATCTCCTCAATGACACGATGCAGACCGTCGCCAGGTTCACTCCTCATGGCTGGGCCAATCAGGGGTTCAACGAGTTGGTGCTTCGCAACGGGACGATTGCCGACATCACCACCGAGTTGGCGGTGCTGGTCGGCATCGCGGTCGTGTTGTTGACGGCGGCCAGTTGGCGTCTCCGCCGGGTGCTCACCCGATGAGGGCCCACAGGGCCCAGGCACTGGCCATGGCCACCGCGCAGGCGAACTGAAGCAGGGTCGCCTTGCCGAACGCTCGCAGGGTGATCATTGTCGAGCGGTTCGCCCTGGTCAGGTCACCTTCCCGCCGGTAGATGGCAAGCCAGATCCCGAGCGCAAATCCGAGGGCAGCTCCCAGCACCGGGATGGCGAAGAACCCGACCACGGCCAGAGCCAGGGCGAAGAGTTGTGTTCCGGAGCCGAGGCCGCTGCCTGCGGCCGACTTCTGCGGTATGCGAACGCCGAGATAGAGCGCGGCGACCAGCCCGCTGGTGATGAGCGTCATCATGATCCAGCCGGTGACACCGAAACCGGCGACGATCCCGTAGACCAGCGCAGCTCCCCACACCAGCAGCGGCCCGGGCAGTACCGGGATCAGCGTTCCAACCACCCCGACGGCGATGGCCAGTCCGATCAGGATCGTGAAGACGGTTTCCGTCATGCCAGATCGGCCACCAGAGCGGCTCGCGCCCTGGCCCGGGCGATGTCGGCGGCAAACGCTTCCCGTCCTTCGCTGGCGTACAGGAGTTCGCGGTTGCGGGCGAGTTGCAGCCCGGAGGTGAAGATGACCTGCGACACGCCGTCCGGGGACCGGAGCGACCCGGCCGCCAGCCTGGCCTTCCCTAATTCGAGGCATCGGGTGAGGAACTCCTTCTCATCGTTCACCTCACCGGATTCGAGCAGCCGGTCGGCTACCACCTGGTAGGCATCGAGGAACGGCAGCACCGCCCAGTGGGCCCTCAGCAGAGGGGCGCCGGCCAGGATCGCCAGAGGATCCTCGGTTGACAGCCGGGTCCGCCATTCAGGGCTGATGAGGTCGAGTTCGAGGTTGATCTCGGTTCGGAACTGCTCACGTTCGGCGAAGAAGAAGTCGAATTTGAGGAGGTCACGCAACTCCATGGCGCTGTCCATGACGCGATCGGGATCACCCTCGCAACCGGCCAGGGCCATCTCGGCGATGGCCCCGGGGACGAAGAAGTGGACGATCGTGTTGCGGTAATAGGCGGCCTGCAGAGCTTGGGAGCCGCTCAGGTGATAGCGGCGTTCCCCGCTCTCCTCTTCTATGGTCACCGACCCATGGCCGGCCAGCTCGTCGAGCACCCAGATCACTCCGGTCGGTTGTTCCAGTCGGAGTGGTTCGGTGGTGGGCAGCGCCATCCGCTCGATGTAGGCATCGATGCGGGCGGCCCGCTCCGCCAGGGTGATGGCCGCGGTGGGCCGCCCGGCATCCCAGAGCAGAGCGATCGACACGACGGCGGTGGGAGTGATCGGCGTGATCCTCCCGATCTGGTACATCACCGCGAACGCCAGTTTCTCGAGAGCGTGGTCCGAACCGGCGAAGTCGGCACCGAGTTCCTTGGCGACGGACATCGGCTCGCCGAAGCGGACATGGATATTGCCGTACCGGCGTCGCAGCGAGCGCACGGATCGATAGAGCCAACCAAACGACTCCTTCTGCTTGGCCGCTCCCTGCGCCTCGGCGGCATAGGCGGCCACATCCTGGATCTGGTCGTAGGCGATGCTGGTGGGAATCAGGTAGAAGTCTTCTGACTTTCCCCGCTGCAGCGCTTCGACCACCCAGGCCAGCATTCCGTATCGGGGCGGGAGCAGCTTGCCCGATCGTGACCGCCCGCCCTCCATGTACCACTCCAGTGAGAAGCGCTTCTCGATCAGGTACTCGAGATAGGAGCGAAGCACGAACTTGTACAGCGGCTTGTCCTTGAAGGATCGGCGGATGAAGAACGCCCCGGTCCTCCGGATGAGCGGGCCCACCGGAAAGAAGTTCATGTTGATCCCGGCGGCCGTGTGGTTGGGCGGGAGGTCGTTCTCCCACAGCAGGAACTGAAGTGACAGGCGGTCGAGGTTGGAGCGGTGGGAGGGGACGAATGCCAGCGAGTGTTCTTCCCCCAGCGCGGCGATCCCGGCCAGATCCTGTTTGTCGTAGATGATTTCGCCGTAACCCTGGCGGTACAGCCAATGGATGGCGTTGGCGATGAGATCGATCAGAAAGGGGGAGTGGGAGGCGGCGATCTCTCTCAGGTAATAACGCGCCCTGGCGAACGCCAGCTCTACCGGCATCCCGGTCTCGGCGGCGATGCGCATCACCCCGTCGCGGAACTCGGACCGGGCCAGGATCTCTTCGGGAACCAGCTTGGGCACCTTGTACCGGTTGCCGCGAAGCTGGCGCTCGGCCCGATCGAGGCTGCGATGAGCCCGGATCGTCACGAAGTCCGTCAGACTCTGGACCTCGACAGATTCGCGATGGGCGGCCATGAGAGCTTCCGCCGATGCCTCCGTCCCGAGCACGATGCGGACCCGGTCGCGGAAGCGGGAGAAGAGGAACATCTGACGGAGCGGGTCGGGGTCACGTGGATCGCCGAGTTTGAGCACGTCGACCCAGCGCGCCGTTCGCCTCCCCTCTCGCTCCCGGGGTAGCCATACCACTCTGGCGGCGAACACGGTTGGGTTGTCACCCCGCGCCAGCCGGGCCGCCAGCGCCGGGTCGGTTCGCTCGCCGGCTCGCCGGCGGCGAGAGGGCGTGAGGCGGATGACTCCCACGTCGCCCGAGCCCCGTCGGCTCACCCAACCTTCCAGGATCCGCCGTTCGAAGCGCGAGGAGCCGTCGATCAACACCAGGGTGTTGGAGTCGGTGGTGGGCCAGTCTGGCTCCTCGACCAGCGGTTCGGTGGGATCGGGTGGGAACGACACGGGGGGCCAGTGTATTGACCGAGGGGCGACCGCGTCATGTAAGAATCGTCTGATGCGGGCAGTGGTCCAGCGGGTGTCACGTGCATCGGTGATGGTCGACGGCTCCGCCATCGGCTCGATCGGCCCTGGGCTCTGCGTGTTGCTGGGGGTCACCCACGACGACGGCGAGGCGGATGCGTCTGTGCTCGCCGCCAAGCTTGCCGGTCTGCGTGTCTTCCCCGACGACCAGGGGTTGATGAACCGGTCGGTGGCCGAGACGGCGGGTGGGGTGCTGGTGGTGTCCCAGTTCACGCTCTACGGAGATACCGCCCGGGGTCGCCGCCCATCCTTCACGAGGGCGGCCCCGCCGGAGGTGGCGGCTCCGCTGATCGAATCCCTCGTTCGTCATCTCCGGTCTGCCGGTGTCGAGGTCGCCACCGGCCGGTTTGGAGCTTCGATGGAGGTCGATCTGGTCAATCAAGGTCCGGTGACGATCCTGCTGGAGACTTCCGCCGGCCGCCTGCTCTGAGTTCGCTCCGCAGGTTGGCGAGTTGCCGAGGAAGGATGAGAGCACACGTTCCCAGCGCGATAGCGAGATGCAGGGGTGGATCGACGCCCCACCACACCGGCTCCAGCCATACAACGGCGACAACCATCATCGGCAAGCCGGCGATGGCCCCTTTGGGCGCCGAACGGGTGGCGAGAGCAACGACGGCCGTCGTTACCACCCCGCCGATGAACCCGGCCGGGAGGGCGGCACCCAGCACACCACCACCGATTCCGAGTCCCTGTCCACCTCGGAACCGGTACCAGGGATTGACGACGTTGCCCGCAATAGCCCCCAGCCCAACTGCGGCGACTCCCCACGTATGGGGCAGGGTGGAGCCGAGCAGCACGGCAAATGCCCCTTTGCCCAACTCGACCAGGAGAACCGCCGCCCCGAGCCATACCCCTCCCAGCCGTCTGGCGTTGTTGGCCCCGGGGTTGCCGCTCCCCGCTTTGCGCAGGTCGACCCCTCGCAGGCGGGCGAGACCGTTGGCGGTGGGTATCGATCCGAGGAGGTACCCGAGTAGCACGGCCGGCAGGAGGATCATCGAGTCAGGTACTCCTTGCCTGCCGGGCAGACGTTGGAGAAGTCACATTTCCGGCAGTGATCGGCCGGGTTGGGCTCGTATCGGGATGCGGCGATGCCATCGGCCAGGTTCGTGAGGCGGCGGCGGGCAGTCTCGAGCCATGGCCCGTCGACGAACTGTCGGTCCTCCTCGAGGACTTCACCACCCAGGTAGGCGAACGTGGCGTAGAGGGGCGGAGCCGGGCGAGGCAGAATCCCGGTGTCGTGGAGCGCCACCGCGTATGCCTCCAGTTGGACCTGCAGCGCCTCCTCGGTGCGTCGTTTGCCCGACTTGAAGTCGACGATCTCCCAGTCAGGTTCGTCGTACACGGCGTCGATTCGGCCCCGCGCCCACACCCGATCGGTCAGCCGCAGTTCGAAGGGAGTCTCGACGAGCGGAGGCCTCCGCTCGGCGAAGCGGCTCCCCCGGTAGATCTCGAATGGCCGTCTTCCGACCGGCCCCTCGACCAGGTCGGAGGGTTCGTCCTCGATCTCGGTCAGGGGTATCACCCCCAGGTTGTCGAGTTCGATCCTTCGATGGATCTCCACCCCTCGGCGGGCGGCCGGATTGGGTCGGCGGGGGAGACGGTCGACCTCCGCCCAGTAGAACCGGAGCGGGCACAGCGCGTAGGTGACGAGGCCGGTCACCGAGGTGTCGATGCGGACGGGTGCCGGACTGGTCGGCTCGGTCGGGATCGCCAGGCGCATCTGCTCGAACCCGGCAACCCGGGTCGTGTAGGCCTCCTCCAGGGCGGCGGCGGCGGCCTGGATCGCCATTGCCCGATCATCGGCCGCTGCTCGCCGCAGCGCCCCCTGCCAGCCGTCGCTGAAGAGCGGATCGGGATCGGGTCCTCGGTCGCCGAGATCGCCGATCGTCGCCGGCCGTGGTGGTGGCTCCGGGAAGTCGACCACGAGCTCGCCGGAGAG
Source organism: Actinomycetota bacterium (assembly GCA_036745195.1). Taxonomy (GTDB): domain Bacteria; phylum Actinomycetota; class Acidimicrobiia; order Spongiisociales; family ZC4RG35; genus JBFHRE01. Next base: position 14,730 of record DAIOGO010000007.1, read on the forward strand.
TGCCGCCATCTCCCAGAATTCGCTGGGCTTGGCCGGCTTGATGTTGGGAAGCGGATGGCCGTACCAGTGGGCGCCGGTCACCACCAGGTGGTGCTTGGCGCGGGTGGAGGCGACGTAGGCGAGCCTCCATTCCTGTGAGCGGTACGACTCCTTGAGAAGTTTGTGACGCTCGGGGTCCTTCATGGTGGCGCTGATCGGGGGGAGCGATGCGCCGTCGAGCCTGAACTGATAGGGAAGGGATTCCGCCTTGCAAAAGGGATCGTCGTATCGGTTCTGGCTCGGGAAGGTGCCGGCCACCATCGCCGGGAGGTAGACGACCGGCCATTCCAGTCCCTTGGCGCGGTGGATGGTGATGAGTGACACTGCGTCGGCCACTGCGATCCTGGCAACGTCCAACTCCTCGGCGGGATCCTCCGCCATCAGGTCGAGGTGGTCGAGGAACGCCGCCAGCGACGGTTTTCCCTCCAGCGGGCTCCAACCTTCGGCGAGGTCGAGGAACCGATACAGGTTGAGGCGGGCCGAAAGACCGGAGGCCGGTTCCATCGCCCCCAGGTCTGCCCAGGCGCCGGTGGCGTCGAGGACCAACCGGCACGTCTCGACCAGCGTTGCATTCTGGGTGACGGTTACCAGGCGGCGGTAGATGTCGCGAAACACGCCCAAGCGGTTGGCGGCCGTCTCCGAGAGGTCGAGGTCCTCGACGCGGTCGATCGCCTCCAGGAATCCAAACGGGAATTCTCCCTCCTCCTGACCCCTGATCCAGTCGGCGGCGGCACCCAGGTCGGCCAGACCCAGCCGAAACCGGCTCCCGGTCAGGACGCGAGCGGCGGCCGGGCCGTCCTCGGGTCGCTCCAGGATCCGCAGCCATGAATGGAGATCGACGATCTCGGGCACGGACAGCAGCCCCCCGAGGTTGGCCACCTGAAAGGGGATCCCGGCCCGGTTCAGGGCTTGGTGGATCACCAGCATGCTCCGGTTCTTGCGAAACAGCACAGCCATGTCGGACCAGGGTGTCCCCTGTTGATGCAGATCGATCATGTCGGCGGCGATCCAGTCGCCCTCCTCCACCGAGGTACCCAGCCGGGCCGCCCTGACACTTCCCGGCGGCGCATCCTGGCGGGGGGTGAGCGGGGGCCGTGGGGTGGCGTCGATCTGTCTCCGCAAGGCGTTGGCATAGTCGAGGATCTCGGGCGCCGAGCGTCGGTTGAGTGTCAGGTGCAGGGTGATGGCCGGTTGGTCCCCGTCGGCGAAGTGGGTCGGGTAGTTCCGGAAGTTCTCCAACGAAGCCCCCCTCCACTCGTAGATGGTCTGATCCTCGTCTCCCACCGCCAGCACCGGGACCACCCCGGCAAACAGGAGGCGAAGGAGCTCGCGTTGGGCCGGGTCGGTGTCCTGGTACTCGTCCAGCACCACCGCCTGGTATCGCTGCCTGATCATCTCCACCACTCGGGGGTGATCGGACACCAGACGATGGGCCATCCCGATCAGATCGCCGTAATCGATCACTCCGAGCCGGGTCTTCTCCGCCCGATACATGCCGGCGATCTCGGCCAGACCGCGGCGTTGCGCCCAGACGTCGTCGGGATCGTCGGGTGCGTCGAGCTGGTCGACCAGGTTGTTCGCCATCTGGGTGGCGAGGGTGATCGCCTTCTCGGTCACCGTCGGCGAGGTGATGTCAACCCCGGCAATCGGGCGTTTGGCGAGGATGTCGGAGATCAACTGGCGGGCGAAGATCGGGCTGACGAGATGGGTGGAGCGTTCCACTCCGACCAGTGGCCCGAACTCACGCAGCAGTTCGGCGGCGAAGCCGTGGTAGGTCCGGACTGGGATCGCCTGGTCGGTGCCGAGGCGATCGCCGAGTACCTCGGCGATCCGGTCGGCGAGTTCGGCCGCCGCCTTGTTGGTGAAGGTGATTCCCAGGATCGCCTCGGGGTCCAGGCCGTGCCTATCCACCAGCGCCGCCACCCGGTGGGCGACGGTGGTGGTCTTGCCGGTCCCCGCCCCGGCCGCCACCCGGATCGGCACCAGCGGGTGGTCGACGATGGCTTGTTGTTCGGGTGTCAGGGTGATGCTCACGGGACGAAGGCCTCCTGACCCTCGGGCCACAGCGGGCAGATCAGCCTGACCGAGCAGCGTTCGCAGTGGGCGCCGGCCACCGCCGACCAGTCCTCGGATCGGATGCTGCGCGCGATCTGGATCAGCTCGTCCTCGACCGTGCCGAGCCGGTCCGGGTCGAACCGGCGGCGGAAGTCCTTGACGGTTGCTTGCGGGTACCAGAACTCGGCTTCGGCTGGTTCGCCCCAGGCTGTCACCTCGGGGTCGGCCCGGGCGGCGAGCAGGTAGAAGCCGAGCTGAAGGGAGCCGGCGGCCTCCTCCTTGCTCGGGATGCTCTTGGATGTCTTGTGATCGACGATCCGGACGATCCCGTCACGAGGCTGGTCGATACGATCGGCCCTCCCTCGCCATCTGTTGCCGTCGAGGACCAGTTCGAGCGGCTTCTCCACCATCACGGGCCTGCGGGCGTCGGCCGGCCACTCCTCGGCCAATCTCCGCAGGAGTTTCTCGGCCTTGGTTCGCTGCGCTTCGTTGACGACCGGTGATCCGAACTCGGCCTGGGTGGCCCACACCACCTCGAGTTCGGTGAGCAGCCGGTCGATGGTCACCACGCCTTGCCCGTCTTCGAGGAGCCTTCGCTCGGCTCGCTCCAGCACCTCGTGCACCAGGGTCCCGAAGTGGGCATACGAGGACGAGGAGTCGCCGATGCCCAATCTTCGCTCGAGGACGTACCGGCGGGGACAAGTGGCATAGGCCTCCGCCTGGGAGGGCGAGAAGGTCGCATTCGGCTTGATGACGCCACTGTCGGGGCCGCGGTCGAGAGCGCCGGCGAAGGTGGTCGGATCCCAGTGGCGGGCGAGCACGGTGGCCGCCGCCAGCCGTTCGGCGGCGGGCGCCTCAGGGTCCGTGAGGGTGCGGCGAAGCATGACCTCCAGTTCCGTCAGGGTGGTGGGGGGACCCAGGTAGGGAGCGGGGGGTCCGATCTCGGACCGGTCGGCAACCTGGGCGACCAGGAGCAGGAAACGGCTCGGGCGCCGGTCACCCTCGTCGATTCCGGCGGCGGTGGCGGTCCACACCACTCGCCGCCGGGCCCGGCACATGGCTGTGTAGGCGAGCCGCATCTCCTCTTGCACTCGAAACCGGATCAGGGCGGTGGGACCGGCCAGACCCGACAGACGGTGGGCCCCCAGGAGCGACACTCCGCGGCGCAAGTCGGGGAACATGGCGTCGTCGGCGTCGGCGATGAACACGGTGTCGAACTCGAGGCCCTTGGACTGATGGAGGGTGGTGAGCACGAGCCGGTCCGATCCGGTGGAGAAGGAGATGAGGGGGGTGGCCTCGAAGTCGTCGGCCAGGCTCTCGGTCCAGTATTCGAGGAGGGTGACACCAGGATCTCGCTCCCGGAGCCGCTCGAGCACCTGGGCAAACGAAGTCCACGCCGCCCGGTGTCCCTCGAGACCCCCTTGGAGGGCGAGACGACTGATGGCCGATTCCCAGGCATGCCAGAAGCCGTCGGAGGCCGGCGCAGAGGTGGCCCACTCCACCGATCCCAGCAGCGAGGACAGGTCGTGGCGCTCCGGCAGCTGCTCGGCGATGAGTTGTCCCCATGCCGCGCCGGTGTTGCGTCGCAGCCTAAGGAGGTGTCGCTCCTGGGCCAGTGGCAACTCCACCAGCGGGCCGAGCAACAGGCGGCGGGCGATGGCGTCCAGCTCGGGGTCGTAGCCGGCTCCGTCGCGGGCGGCGAAGCGGGCGAGATCGAAGACGAGCTGAACGGCGGGATGGTCGACCAATCGGGCGTCGGGCAGGTCATGAGGTATCCGGCGGCGGGTGAGAGCCCGCGACAACTCGGGGAGCACCGTCCGCTTGGAGCGCAACAGCACCGCGATCGATGAGTAGGGGATTCGCTCGGTGAGGTGGAGCCGCTCGACCTCCGAGGCGATCCAGTCCGCTTCAGCAGAGGACTGGTCGAAGACGTAGGTCTCGACGGAGCCGCGATGGGGAGCCGGGATCACCGGCCCTGCCTCGCCCGGAAGCCCGCCTCCGTGTGTAACCCTCAGGGCTGCTTCCAGGATCTGGGCGGGAACCCGATGGCTGGTGGTGAGCACGATTCGGCGGGCGGGCCGTCCCTCCCGGTCACGGAAACGCTCGGGGAAGGCGGCGATGTTCTCGAGTTCGGCTCCCCGGAAGCTGTAGACGGATTGGTAGGGGTCACCGGCGGCAGTGATGTTGCGATGGGTCCGGCTGATGACCTCCAGCAGACGGGCCTGGGCCGGTGAGGTGTCCTGGTATTCGTCGACCAGCATGAAACGGAACTGATCGGCGACCTTCTCTGCCCGGTGGGGCTCTTCCACCGCTGCGACCGCCTCCGCCAGGAGTTGGGCGTAATCCAACCGGCCTCTGGCGGCCAGCGCCGCCCGGTAGCGGGTCATGAACTCCGGTATCGCCTTCCAGTCGTCGATCCCCATGCGGTCGATGTCCTCAGGCGTCAGCGACCGTTCGGCGCAGCGAAGCAAGAAATCGGCCAGATCCGCCGCCAGCGTCTGCGAACCGAGGAGGCCGGCCAGGTGGGCGGGCCAGGCAGAGGGCTGTTCCTCGCTCAACAGGTCGGAGACAAGGGCCACCTGTTCGGGGCCGGTGAGGAGTTCGAAACGGAGATCGGGTCGAAACGCCTCGAGAAGTCTGCGAGCGAATGAGTGAAACGTGGAACTGCCGATCGACGCCACCGAACGGGGCAGGCCGGCCAGGATCCGGCTGCGGGCATCGGCGGCCGAGCGGCGGGAGAAGGTGAGGAACTGGATCTCCTCGGGTCGGGCATGCCCCTGCTCGATGAGATGGATGATGCGCTGGACCAGAAACTCGGTCTTGCCGGTGCCGGGGCCTGCCACCACCAGTTGGGGACCGAACACCTCGGCAACGGCCGCCTCCCACTGGTCGGGGTCGATCCGGGTTTCGGAGGCGCTCACCGATACCGGTCGCTCATGCCGCTCTGGCTGGCGGGGCCGGGGCGAGATCGAACGGGCAACTCCGATCGGAACCCGAGTAGACGACCTGGTAGCCGATTCCGGTCTGGTCGAGGAAGCTCATCACTTCCGGGATGGAGGAAGAGATCGTGGTGTCGATGGTGGTCGTGTGGCTCATGTCGTCAACGTATCGGACGGGTCTGACAGATTTCGCTCAGGCGGTGATCCAGCGATCGGGGCTCACGCCGGCACCGCCGCCGGCTGACGAGTTCCCTCCCAGGCCGGGCACAGATCCATGAACGAGCACCAATTGCACAGCGGTCCCGGTCGAGGCGGGAAGGAGTCCTGGTCCATGGCTCGCTCGATTGCGGTCCACAAGGCACGAAGCTGCCGGTCCATCGCGTCGAGCATGCTCGCCTCGATCGGAAGCCGGTAGAGGGTCGGGCCCTGCAGATAGAGAAGCCGGACCTCGACCGGGGTTTCACCGGTTCGCTGTCGGATGAGGAGCGCGTAGATCTTGAGGGCGAAGAACGAAGCCAGGGCGTAGTTCTGGGGCGGGGCCTTGCCGGTCTTGTAGTCGGTGATGATGAGTCCGCCCGCTTCGTCGCGGTGGGAACGGTCGAGGATCCCCCGAATCGTGATCCCGTCCAGGTCCTCGAGCATGTCGAGTTCACGCTCGTCCGGCTCGATCTTGGCGGGGTCTTCGATCGCAAAGTAATTTGCCAGCAGTTCCATGCTCTGCATGCCCCACAGGCGTTCCTCCTCGACCGATCCAAACAGCGCGGCGTACTCGTCGGTGGTCCGCAACTCGGTCCACGCCTGTCGAAAGAGGTCGTACAACCGGGGAGGGGTGCGTTCGGCATTGGGCAGGTCGAATAGTCTCTGCAGCGCCAAGTGGGCTGTCGTCCCGCGCGCCTGATGAACGGTGGTCGGTTCGGGCAACCGGTCGATCGCCCGGAACTTGAAGAGCTGAGGGCAAACCTTGAAATCTCCGGCCCGGCTCGGCGAAAGTGTCTGCAGGCTCATGCCCGGCACTATACGGAAATCGAATGACAAAAATGTGATTCGGCGCCCGCGAAAACCCGCCGTGGAGCGCGAAAACAAACCAGCCCAGAGATTTGACGGACGCGGATGGAGCGGGGTAGGTTCATATGTACCGAGATGGAGGCAACTCCGGACCGGGAGCAGTCGAAACCGCAAGGAACCGGCTGCGGCCACCGGGATTTCCGGCCAGGGAGGTTCGCCGAACTGATCGGGCCCCGGAGGATGAGAGCCCCGAGAGGGAGAAGGTTTCGGCCGGATCTTTCTCGGGGTTTCTCGCGTTCGGAGCCCCTCCGGTGTTGGTCGCCGGCGCACGCCGCCTGGTCGCGAAAAGTAGTCGCATCTCGCGAAAACGCGCCAGTCGAAACCGAACTCGCGGCCCATTCGATGAGGTACATTCCTCTTGTTGCCGAGAGAGGACGCTCGATCGGTGACTCGGGAAACCGATCCGGGAAACCGAGGTCGGAAACCGGTTGCCACGGTCCTCGGATCGGGGCAGGCGGCTCCCGATGGGGAAGGAACGCACCACCTCTCGGGGTGGCGCCGACCGACTCCAACCGGCCTCTCGGGAGGTGCGGCCACGGAAACGCCGGTCGCATCAAGGGGAGGATCGGCCCCGGTCGGGGTTCGCTCCGGCAGGGGAGGTGTTCGATTCGGTTCGAAAGGACCGGTGACGGCACCACAACCCGTCGCTCTTCGGGGTTGCGGGTCCGGGTCTTCGGACCCGGGACGGTCGAGTGATCGTCGACCGGGCACCGGTCGAGCCGAAAGGTTCGTTCGGCCGCCAGGTCGGTGGTTTCGATCGATGGGTGAGCCTGCTTGCAGGTGAGTCCAACACGAGAGCCCCGAGAGGGTTGCGGCGAAAGCCAAGACTTCCTCGGGGTTTCTCGCGTGCTGAGGTGCCTGTTGAAGTGAAGTGGCCGGAGGCCCTCGCCGGCCAGGCGAGGTGTAGCCTCTCCCCATGGCATATCCAGAACGACTCCTCAGCCCGGATGAGATCGTGGTCAAGCAGTTCCGACCGCACTGGCAGGTGCTGCTCGGCCCATTGGGATTGGCGGTGGTGGCGGTGGCCGCGGTGGTGGCATCGGTGCTCCTTCTCGAAGGCGGTTCCCGGATCTGGGTGGCGACCGGGTTGGGGCTGGTGTGGCTCCTGATCTCGGCTCGCCGTCTCGCCACCTGGTTCACCACCAACTACGTCATCACCAACGAACGCGTGATCGTGCGCAGCGGAATCCTGGCCCGGGCGGGCAAGGAGATCCCGCTTGAGGTCATCAACGACGTCACGTTCAACCAGAGCCCGTTCGAGCGGATCATCCGCTCCGGTGATCTGGTGTTCGAGTCGGCCGGTGAGTTCGGCCAGAGCAGGTTCACCAACGTCCCCGATCCCGAGGCCATGCAATCGCTGATCTACCGCCAGCGCGAGCAACGAATGGTCCACTTCCGCTCGGGGGGAGCCTCCACCGCTTCGGAATTGGAAGCTCTGGTCCGGCTCAGAGACCAGGGGGTGCTGTCGGCAGAGGAGTTCGACGCCCAGAAGAGGAAACTTCTCGGTGATTCCTGAGGTTGGACCCGACGCCTTCCGAACTATCATGATGGCCGCGGAGGCGAGATCCATGTACGAAGTCGTTGAGTTCACAGAGGTCAGGGCCCTGCCCGGCAACCCCCCGGTGCAGCGATTACTCGGGAATTTCGCCCTGGCGCAGGACGCCCTGGAGCGGGGGAGAGCAGCCTGGAGGGCAACCCTCGAGGAGGGGACCGACGATTATGTGTGGTGGGTCGTCAAACGACAGGGAGCCGAACTCGCCGAGTGGATAGCCGACTCCCGCTCGGCCAAGGAGTACGCCGTCGACGTGCGTACCGGTCAGCTGATCCAACTCTGAGGCAACCATCGACCGGCCCAGCGGTGAAGGGCGGTGACAAGACGGTATCCTCGCCTTCATGGTCCCTCTTCTCGCCCAGCTAGCCGTACCGATGGCGGGCGATATCCATCGTCAGACCGGCTGGTGGGTGGCCGGCTTCATGGGGGTGGTCGGAGTGTTGGGTGTCTCGCTCCACATCCTCGACCGCGAGCCCTCCCGCGTTTTCTGGGTCCTGTTCGGGACGGCGGTGGCAGCGGTCCTCGGCCAGGTGGGACTGGGGCTCTACTCGTTTTCGGTCGATGAGGCACAGCCCGGCAACATCCATGTGTTCTACGGCGTCGTCATCATGTTCACGCTCGCCTTCGCCTACATCTACCGGGCGCAACTGGCGAGGCGCCCGGCCCTGTATTACGGCCTGCTCGCCCTCTTCATGATGGGACTCGGTTTGAGGGCGATCGGCAATTTCGGCGAGAGCTTCGGCGGATAGGAGGAGACAGGCGTGTTGCTCGAAGGAAAGCGGCTGCTGATCACTGGGGTTCTAACCGATGACTCGATCGCATGGCACACCGCCCGCATCGCCCAGGAAGAGGGGGCGGAGGTGGTCTGCACCGGCTTCGGGCGAGGGCTCCGCCTCACCGAACGGGCTGTTCAGCGTTTGCCCCGACCGAGTGAGGTGGTCGAACTCGACATCAACCAGCCGGAGCACGTGTCGTCGCTGGTGGCACTCCTCGACGAGAAATGGGGGGCCATCGATGGCGCCCTTCACGCCATCGCGTTTGCCCCCGGCGATGCGCTGGGGGGCAACTTCCTCAACACACCGGCCGAGTCGGCCTCGACCGCCTTTGTCACCTCGGCGTTCTCGTTCAAGACCCTGGCAGTCGCGCTGCTGCCGCTGATGCAGGCGGCAGGGGGTGGCTCGTTGGTGACGCTCGACTTCGACAACAGGCAAGCGTGGCCGGCCTATGACTGGATGGGGGTGGCCAAATCGGCCCTCCAATCGGTGACCCGGTACCTGGCCCGCGACCTCGGCCCTCACGCCATCAGAGCCAACGCCGTCTCCGCCGGGCCTCTGGGTACGGTGGCGGCCAAGTCGATCCCCGGGTTCTCGGTGTTCGACGACGCCTGGCAGAAACGGGCGCCGCTGGGATGGGATGTGGACAGCGCCGATCCGGTGGCACGGATGGTGTGCGTGTTGCTTTCCGACTGGGCCCCGATGACGTCGGGAGAGGTCATCCATGTCGACGGGGGCTTCCACGCGGTCGCCACCGGCCGTCAGGACTGAGCACCCACCGGTTCGATCGGTTCCCGCGCCGCCACCGTGGCAGGAGGAAGGCTCACCGTGAATGTCGCCCCACCCCCCGGGGTCTCCGACACGGTGACCTGTCCGTTCATTGCCTCGACCAGGCTCTTCACCACCGACAGACCGAGACCGGTGCCTCCTTTGGTCCTGGTATCCGATCGTTCCAATTGGGTGAACGCTTCGAAGACCTTGCTCACCTGATCGAGTGGAATCCCGTCACCATGGTCGATGACGTCGATGTCGACTCTGGAACGCACCGCCCTCGCCACCAGTTCCACCGGGCTCCCCAGGGCGTACTTGGCGGCGTTCTCCACGAGGTTGATGAACACCCGGCCGAGATGGTCGGGGTCGGCGTAGATCACCAGATCCGCCGGTTGGACGTTGATGGTCAAGTCCTTGATGCCGCTGACGGTGGCGGCGACCTCCTCCAGGAAGCCCTTGACCGGGACCTCTTCGAGCTTGACCGGGACCGAGTTGCGGTCGATCCGCGAGATCATCAACAGGTCCTCGATCAGCCGTTGCAAGCGGTCGGCCTGGCGGCGGGCGGAGCCGAGCAGTTCGTCTCTGATCTCCTCGTTGAGGCCGGGCCGACCGAGGGTGGCGAGGGACCCGATGATGGAAGTCAGGGGCGTGCGCAGCTCGTGGGAGACCACCGACACGAAGTCGGTCTTCATCTGGGCGACCTCCTGCATCTGCCTGGTGGTCTCGGCGGCGGACTCGTACCGCCCCAACTGGGAGAGGACGAGAGCGGCCGGGGCGGCCAGCGAGGCGAGATCCTCCAACTGTTTCTCCTCGAAACGCCCGGCGATCGGGTCGCCGACGGCGATCGCCCCGACGTTGTATCCCTCCACCTTGAGCGGGGCGATCATCGCCTGCCTGACCCCCAGTTCACCGATGATTCCGTACGACTCCGGATTCGACTCGATCCGGTCGAGGAGGATCGAACGGCCCGATCGGAAGACCTGGGACACGATCCCGCCCTCGGCCACCCGCATCCGGATGGCATCGACTTCGAGGGTGTGGCCGTTCACCCACACCGGGCTCATGACCCGCAGGGTGTGGTCCTCGGGGTGGTACAGGAACACCAGCCCCACCTGGGCGGCCAGGAAACGGCAGATGGTGCCCACGATCTGGGGAAGCCCCTCGGCCAGCGACTCGGACCCGGCCAGGGTGGCCGACACCGCATACAGCCGCTCGAAGTCGGCCTGCTGGCGGACCAGCTCGGCCAGGCGGCGCTCGCCGAGTCGCGCCTCCCGGTCGAACTCGGTGCCGATCAGGGAGGTGGCCGCCGCCACCACCCCAATGGTGATGATGGGAAGCACCACGTCGCCGGGTCCCCTGGCGGCCTGGGTGGCGCCGAAACTCATGAGTATCACCGACAGCAGGCTCACGATCCCGTGGCGGACCGGTGCCAGGATCAGCCCGGTCAACACAGCCAGGCCCGAATAGATCGGGATGGAGACCTCGAACAGATCCTTGTTGGCGGTCAGGGCTCCCACCGCCACCACCAGGAAGATCACCCAGACGGTGGCCGCCCAACTCCCGCGCCGGGCAGCCAGGACCTCGGTCCAGTTGGCCGAGGTGGCCCCTGCCAGCACCACCACGAACACCCCGGCGATCAGGATCAGCCGTCGATCGGCTATGGCATTGCTGCTGACGGCCTGGGCGACGATGACCACAACGATCATCCAGGCGAACAACACACTCCGGCGCAAGGCCGCCGCCCGGAAGCGGGTCAGCGGCTCGGTGGCCGACTCTTGGTCATCCTGGAACACTTCACGGAGTCGCACGGTGGTCACTGTATTCTCTACGGGGTCCATGTCACGACCGAGCATTCTTTGAGCGCGCTGCGGGCGTTTGGTGATCCTCCCGTCTACGGCCGGGTGTTCGGGGACGGAAACCCGGTCGTTCTCGCCCTCCATGGCTGGGCCAGAACCAGTTCGGATTTCACGGCGGTGCTCACCGGCCTCGATGCGATCGCCCTCGATCTTCCCGGATTCGGCGCCAGCCCTGCCCCAGCCCGACCGATCGGTTCCGCCGGCTACGCCGACCTGGTCGGGTCGGTCCTCGATCGGTTCGAGCGGCCGCCGATCGTGCTTGGGCACTCGTTTGGAGGGAGGGTGGCGCTCCACCTGGCGGCGAGAGGCCTCACCCGGGGGCTGGTGCTCACCGGAGTCCCGCTGGTCAGGCGCGGGCCTGCCAGCAGTCCGTCCGTCGGATACCGGCTCGTGCGGTTCGGGCACAGGCTGTCGCTGGTGTCCGATGAGCGGATGGAGGCTTTGAAGCGGAACCGGGGGTCGGCGGACTACCGCAATGCCACCGGGGTGATGCGCGACATCCTCGTCGCCGCGGTCAACGAGTCATATGAGAGCCTGTTGTCCGATCTCGAAGGTCCGGTCGATCTCGTGTGGGGATCCGACGATGCCGAGGTCCCGGTCTCGATCGCCCGCCAGGCGAAGGATCTCATGACCCGGGCGGAGGTGAGTCTCGAAGTTGTTCCCGGACATGGGCACATGCTGCCCCTCACCGGGGCGGACCACCTTCGCTCTGTGCTCGTGCGGCGCCTGGCGAACGCATGATCGTCTTCGCCGCCCTGGCCACACTGGTGGCAGGGTTGCGCTGGTTGCGGGTGGCCCAGCGTGAGCACTACCTGGCCGGCTCCTGTTCTCGGACGGCCGTCCGCTGGTGGCGGCTGAGTGAGAATCTCGCCTTACTGGCCGTGACGGTGGTGCTGGGCGCCGCTGGCTTGGCCTTCGATGAGACGGGTGGGACGGTGTCGGCCGTGGCGGCGGTGGTGGCGGCGACCGCTGGACCACTCGGGCTCGGTCTGCGCGGTCGTACCTCCCGGCTGGCCTGGACCCGGCGGCTGGTGAGGCTGGCGCTCGTGACCGGCGGTTCGGTGGTGGCCGGCGCCTTGCTGTTGTGGTGGGCCGGTGGCGACGAATGGAGTTTCTTGCTGCCGTTGCTGGCGCCTGGACTGTCTGACCTCGCCCTGCTGCTGATAGATCCCATCGAAAGCCGTCTCGGGAATCGCTGGGTGGAAAAGGCCGCTTCCGTCCTCGCCCGATCCGGGGCGAGGACGGTGGCGATCACCGGTTCCTACGGCAAGACCTCGACCAAGATGGTGCTCGCCCATTTGCTGTCGGGTGTCGCCGCCACGGTCGCCAGTCCCGCCAGCTTCAACAATCGATTGGGGCTGGCCCGGGCGATCAACGAACACGTCGGGCCCGGCACCGAGATCTTCGTTGCCGAGATGGGCACCTATGGCCCTGGTGAGATCCGCCGGTTGTGTGAATGGATTCCTCCCGAGGTGGCGGTGCTCACCGCCCTCGGGCCGGTCCACCTCGAGCGCATGCGCTCTCTGGAGAACATCGCCGCCGCCAAGCGCGAGATCCTGGAGCGGGCCACGGTCGGCGTCATCAATGTCGACCACCCGTTACTGGCGGCGATCGCCCGGGAGGAGGCCGGGAGGATCAAGATCATCTCCGTCTCGACCGAAGATCGCGGCGCCGACATCTTCGTCGACGCGGTCACCGGCGAGGTGGTGGTCGCCGGCCGATCGTGCGGGCGTCATGGCGGGGTCGACGTCCACGCCGCCAACCTGGCTTGCGCCCTGGGAGCCGTGGTGGCGCTGGGGTTCGACCCCGGCCCGATGGTGGAACGTGTCGCCTCCGCTCCCGTGGCCCCTCACCGGGCCTCACGTTCCCAGGGGGCATCGGGGGTCGCCATCATCGACGACACCTTCAACTCCAACCCGGCCGGCGCCCGGGCTGCCCTCGCCATGCTGGCCGAGGAAGGAGAGGGCAGGAAGGTGCTGGTGACACCGGGGATGGTCGAGTTGGGCGCGGTCCAGGCGGACGAGAACCGGCGGCTGGCGCTCGCCGCAGCCGGGGTGGTGACCGATCTGGTGGTCGTGGGCCGTACCAACCGCGCTGCATTGCGGCGTGGTGCATCGGAGGCCGGTCTCGGCTCGGTTATCGTCGTCCCCGACCGACCGGCGGCGGTGGACTGGGTGCGCCGGCACCTGGGACCCGGCGACGCGGTGTTGTACGAAAACGATCTGCCCGACCACTACGCCTGAGGACCATGCCACGACCTGCCGTGATATTCGGGGGGATGTCGTCCGAACACGACATCTCCATATCCACCGGGCTCCAGGCTGTCCACACCCTCGGTGACGTCCATCCGATCTTCTGGGACAAGCAGGGCCGGTTCCACCTCGTCGACCCGGCATCCGAGCCGGTGGAATTCGCTGACGGGGTGCCGCGCAAGGTTCGCGAGCTGTCATTCGTGGCGGAGCCGGGTCAAGGGTTCATCCTCAAGAAGAAGCCACTCGACATCTCGGTGCTGGTCAATTGCTGCCACGGCGGGCCGGGTGAGGACGGGACCTTGCAGGGGGCGATGGACCTGGCGCAACTCCGATACACCGGCCCCGGCCAGCTGGCGTCGGCGCTGGGAATGGACAAGCTCCTCTTCTCGGCGGCGGTGGCCCAGGCCGGCCTCCCCGCCTTGCCGAGAACGTTGCTCACCGGCGCCGGCGGGTTGAGCGGGCCGGGACCCTTCATCGTCAAACCCCGGTTTGGCGGCTCATCGATCGGGATCGAGATCGTTGGGGACGAAGCAACCGCCATGAGCCTCCTCTCCACCTCACCGTACCTCCGGCAGGGAGCGGTCATCGAGCCGTTCATCGCCGGCTGTCGCGACCTCCAGGTGGCGGTCCGCACCCATCCCTCGATCGAGCTGTCGGCGATCGAGGAGCCGATCCAATCCGGCAGCGGCCTCTACAGCTACGAGCAGAAGTACCTCGCCTGGGGTGAGTCGGGCCGGATCGCCCGCAAGTTGCCCGCCCCGCTCGAGCCAGAACTGGAAGCGCGCTTGCGCCGGCTCGCCCTCCAGATCACGGAGGTGGCCGGATTGCGCTCGATCGCGAGAATCGACTTCCTGGAGAAGGACGGGGAGCTGTGGGTCAACGAGGTGAACACGATCCCGGGAAGCCTCGCCGCCTACTTGTGGATCGACCCGCCGGTGAGCCGGCTCGAACTGCTACAAGGGATCATCGCCGAGGCGGAATCACAGCCTCCGCGCCGCTTCACCACGGTCGGCGCCGACGGCACAGCATTGCGCAACGCCGGGTCGGTGGCGTCCAAGCTCGGCTGAGCCGGCCGGCGGCTCTCCCCGTCAGAGATTGACGACGGGACAGGTGAGAGTGCGGGTGATCCCGGGGATGGTCTGGACCTGGGCGACGACCAACCGGCCGAGTTGGTCGACGTCGGATGCCGAGGCCTTCACGATCACGTCGTAGGGACCGGTGACATCGTCGGCTGATTCGACGCCTCCGATGAGGCGGACCGCCTCGGCGACGGAGGCGGCCCTGCCGACCTCGGTTTGGATCAAGATGTAGGCCTGGACCATGTGATGGCTCCGATGCTCGGGATTGAGATCGATACTACCCGGCGACGGAATCGGCGGCGATCAGTACCCGTCTTGTCCGACCCTGATGTTGGACGCGAATTCGGCGTCCCCCTCGGCGGTGGCGTCGAAGAGGATACGCTGGCCCTGGCGGAGCAGCCGGAAGATAGAACCCTGCAACGACCCGGGTCGGAGATAGACCTCGCTCGAGTCACGATCGCGCACCACGACGCCGATCCCGGTGGTCGGATCGTAGGTCTTGACGACACCTTGCTCCGCCGTCATGGCAGGAGTCAGGCCTTCTCGACCTTGCCTGCCCGGATGCACGAGGTGCAAACCCTGGCCCGGCGGGTGTTGGAGCCATGGCGCACCCTTACCCGCTGGATGTTCGGAAGCCAGCGGCGGTTGTTGCGTTTGTGGGAGAAGGTCACCGACTTGCCGTAGCTCGGCTCCTTCCCGCAGATCTCGCAGCGATACGACATGTCGAAGAACTCCTGAGACGGGTGGAGGAGCCGAGGATATCAGACCGGGAGGTCACCAACCAATCAAGGGTGGTTGTTCATATACTCGCCGCGAATGGGGTTTACGTCCAGCGACATCAAGGCCGTCATCGGGCGCTATCACCAGCACCTGACGTCCTATCGCGAGGCGCTCAACGCCCTCAACGTCTATCCGGTGCCCGACGGTGACACCGGGACCAACATGGCTCTCACGATGGGCTCGGTGGTGGAGGCTGTCGACTCCGCCTCCACCATGATGCAGGTGACCACTGCCATGGCCCACGGCTCGCTGATGGGGGCGCGGGGGAACAGTGGAGTCATCCTGTCCCAGATCCTGCGCGGGCTGGCCACCCGTTTCGAAACGAACGACGTGATCGGGCCCGCCCAGATGGCCGAGGCGCTCGCCGAGGCCTCGGTCGCCGCCTACCGGGCGGTCAGCCGGCCGGTCGAAGGCACCATCCTCTCGGTGCTCCGTGAGGCTTCCGAAGAGGCTGTGGCGCATGCCTCCGGAGGAGATGACATCGCCGCTCATCTCGACCGCATCCACCAACGGGCGGTAGCCGCCCTGCGCAGCACACCCGACTTGCTGCCGGTGCTCAAGCAGGCTGGGGTGGTCGACGCCGGAGCGGCCGGGTTCGTCCTCCTGCTCGGTTCGTTCCTGGAGGTGGCGGACGGTCCTCCCGCCTCGCTTCCCTCCGATCTCGTCACCGCCCGCCCGCACCTGCCGGGGGTCGGAGAGGGGACGCCGGTGGGTGATCTCCGCTACGAGGTGATGTTCTTTCTGGAAACGGACGACGCCGGTGTCGATCGATTCCGGCGGTCCTGGGAGCAGGTGGGTGACTCGATCGTCGTGGTGGGGGGCGCCGGATTGTGGAATTGCCACATCCACACCGATGACATCGGTAGCGCCATCGAGGCGGCGGTCGAGATAGGGCGGCCCAAGGACATCCGAGTGACCGACCTACGTGAACAGGTCGGCGCCCACCCCGGTCTGGTCGGGTTTGTCCCCTCGTCCGAGGCGCTGGGGGCGGTGATCGGGGTGGTGGCGGTCGGGGCCGGCCAGGGGATCATCGACATCTTCGCTCAACTCGGTTGCCAGGGAGTGGTGATCGGGGGGCAGACCATGAACCCGTCGACGACCGATCTGCTCGAGGCGGTCGAGGAGGCGGCGGCCGGGACCGTCATCGTGCTCCCCAACAACAAGAACATCGTGCCTGTTGCCGAGCAGGTCGACTCCCTCACCACCAAACGGGTGGTGGTGGTCCCCACCCGCAGCATCCAGCAGGGAATCGCCGCCCTCTTCGGGTATGACCCTGGCACCACGGACCTGGAAGGCACGCTGGAGGACATGGCGGCGGCGGCGTCTTCGGTGGTCGATGGCGAGATCACCCGAGCGGTACGGGACGCCTCCGTCGGGTTCGGCCCGATCAACCGGGGGGACTGGATCGGGATCGCCGACGGTTCCATCCTGGTGGCGGATCCCGACCTCGAAGCCGCCCTGCGCGGACTGGTGGCGGCGATCCTCCCGCCCGGGGCCGAACTGCTCACGGTGTTGGTGGGAGAGGGGGCCTCGACGGCCACCACCAAAGCCCTCATCGCCTGGATGAGCGAACTCCATCCCCGGATGCGAGTATCGATCGTCGAAGGCGGCCAGCCGCTCTACCCCTACCTGGTTTCGATCGAGTGAGCCTGCGCTGATGGCGACCTTGGCACGGCTCGCCCAGGTCCCGGTCGACCAGATCTCCGGACTGGCCGGCAAACGGGCTTCCAGTCTGCGCCGGTCGGGGGTGGAGACCGTGGCCGATCTTC
Source organism: Actinomycetota bacterium (assembly GCA_036745195.1). Lineage (GTDB taxonomy): Bacteria > Actinomycetota > Acidimicrobiia > Spongiisociales > ZC4RG35 > JBFHRE01. The sequence goes on from DAIOGO010000007.1 coordinate 31,660, forward strand.
TGTATCAGGTTCCCCGCCGCTACATCGATCGGTCTCGGGTCGAACCGGTGTCCTTGCTCCCGGTGGGCGAGGAGGTGACCGTCGTCGCAACCGTGGTGTCGGTGTCCACCCGCCGACCCCGCAAAGGGCTGACCATCACCGAGTGCCGTGTCACCGATGGGACCGACTCCCTCAAGGTCGTGTGGTTCAACCAGCCGTTTCGCCAGCGGCAACTGGCGGTTGGCGACGAGGTGGCTCTGTCGGGAAAGGTCGAGCGGTTTCGGGGGGCACCCCAGATGAGCTCACCGGAGGTCGACGTGCTCTCCGGTGAAGGGGAGGCACTCCGCACCGGCCGGGTGGTGCCGATCCACCCCTCCGTCGCCGAGGTGAGTCCCGGGTGGATGCGGCGGGCGATGCACAATGCACTGACCCGCTCGCGACCGATCCCCGATCCGATCCCGCCGGCCGTCATCGAGCGGCTTCGGCTCCTCGATCGCGACACCGCCTTCGCCGACATCCACTTCCCCGAGTCGATGGCGGCGGTCGGTCCGGCCCGACGGCGGCTGGCATTCGACGAGTTGTTCCTGCTCGAACTGGCCCTGGCCCTGGCCAAGGCCCATCAGGAACGCACTGCCCTGGGAGCGAGCCACACGATGGATGGGCCGCTCGTGAGCGCCTTCGTGGCCGGCCTCCCGTACCGGTTGACCGATGCCCAGCGCAGGGTCCTCGACGAGATCGGGACCGACCTCGCCAAGAGCCATCCGATGCACCGCCTGTTGCAGGGCGAGGTCGGCTCGGGGAAGACGGCCGTGGCGATCGCCACCCTGCTCGCCGGGATCCAGGGTGGGTGGCAGGGAGCGGTGATGGCTCCGACCGAGGTGCTGGCCACCCAGCACTTCCTGGCCATGTCGGACCTGGTGGAACGGGCCGGCCTCGCCCCCTCTGGCGAGGGATCCACTCTGGGGATGCCGTCGTTGTTCGCCGGGTCCGGGCCGGAGGTGGTGGTTGCCCTCCTCACCTCGTCGCAGGTGGCGACCAATCTCCCGCAGGACGTCCCCCGCTCGACGGTGATCGAATGGATCGCCGACGGAACCGCCCATCTCGTAGTCGGCACTCACGCCCTGATCCAGGAAGGCGTCGAGTTCCATCGATTGGGAGTGGCGGTGGTCGACGAACAACATCGGTTCGGGGCGCTGCAGCGACATCAGTTGCGGGCCAAGGGCAGCGAGGTGGAACCGGATCTCCTGATCATGACCGCCACCCCGATCCCGAGGACACTGTCGATGACCCTCTACGGAGACCTCGATGTGTCGATCATCGACGAGCTACCTCCCGGGCGGAGCCCGATCACCACCCGGTTGGTTCCCCGCAGCCAGGAGGGTCAGGTGTGGGAAACGGTGCGTGAGGCGGTGGCCGAGGGCCGTCAGGTCTATGTCGTGTGCCCGCTGGTGGAGGACTCGTCGAAACTCGAGCTGTCCTCCGCCACCGCCGAGTATGAGCGGCTCTCCGGGCTCCTTCCCGGTCTGAGGCTCGGTCTGCTCCACGGCCAGTTGCCCCCACGCGACAAGGCCGACGTGATGGATTCGTTTCGGGCAGGATCGATCGACGTGCTGGTGGCCACCACCGTCATCGAGGTGGGCATCGACGTGCCCAACGCCACCATCATGGTGATCGAGGACGCCGACCGCTTCGGGCTCAGCCAGCTCCATCAGCTGCGCGGACGGGTGGGGCGGGGCGACCACCCCGGCACCTGTCTGCTCCTGGCGGACCCGACCACCGACGACGGAACCACCCGTCTCCAGGCGATGGTCGAGACGACCGACGGGTTCCGGCTGGCAGAGGTGGACCTGGAATTGCGCGGGCAAGGAACCGTGTTCGGCGCTCGCCAGTCGGGGAGGGGCGATCTCAAGGTGGCCAACATCCTGCGGGACACGGATCTGCTGGCGGAGGCGCGCCAGGAGGCCTTTGCCCTGGTCGCCGAGGATGATCGGCTCAGCCGTCATTCCGATCTGCAGGACGAGGTGCGGGTCCTGTTGGGCGATGCCGTCGAGTGGCTCTTCTTGAGCTGACCGCGCCGTTGCCGGGCCCGGGTGGGGTGCCGGGTCTAGGGTGATCGGATGACGGCACGTCTGGTGATCACGCTGATCGCGTTCACGACTGCCTTCGGCATCTACGGGCTGGCGGTGGACAGCCCCTTCGTCAGTTACTACATCCCGATCACGATCGTGGTGGCGGGGATCGTTGCCCTCATCCATCGGGCGGCCCACTTCTCGTCGCCGGTGTTGTGGGGTCTGATCGTGGTTGCTTTCGGCAATCTGGCCGGGGGAGTCCTGCTGGTGGGCGGCCAGCCGCTGTATGTGTTGAGGCTGTTCGGCGACATCAGGTATGACAAGCCATTCCACGCATTTGCCACCGGGGTGGCCGCCTGGGCCTGTTTCGAGGCGCTGACCCGCTGGAGCGGGCGGAGCGGAGGCGCCATCGCCTTCTCGGCGGTGATGATGGCGGCGGGACTGGCCTCGCTGGTCGAGATCGTCGAATACATCGGTTCCCTCATCTTCCAGACCACCAACGTCGGCGACTACGGGAACAACATGCTCGATCTGGTCGCCAATCTGATCGGCGCCGGCATTGCCGTGGCGATCTGCCTGCGTCCTCGGGCGTCGCACCCGTGAACCCCCTCGCCCTGGGGATGGCACTGGCCGCCGCCTTCCTCCATGTCGTGTGGAACCTGATCGTCAAGGTCAGCTCGGACCGATTGGTGGCCGCCTTCACGGTGTCTGCCGGTGGTGCTCTCCTCAACCTGCCGGTGCTCGCCGTCGTCGGGCTGCCCGATCGCAGGGTGTGGGGCCTGGTGATGCTCTCGGCCGTCGTTCAGACCTTCTACATGGTGCTGCTCTCGAAGGCCTACGAGAAGGGCGACATGTCGTTCGTGTATCCGGTGGCCCGGGGATTCGCCCCCTTGCTCGTCACCGGGGCGGGGGTGCTGCTACTCGGCGACCGGGTAGGTGCGGGGGGCGCCGTGGGAGTGCTGGTGGTGATGATCGCCCTGGCGGCACTGGCCACCGGCCGAAACGACCGCTCGGGTCTGGGATGGGCGCTGGCGACCGGGTTGTCGATCGCCACCTACACGACGATCGATGCCGCCGCCTCGCGCATCGAAGGCTCCGCCATCCCGGTAGTGGGCGCAATGTTCGTCGTCCACTCCGTGTTGATGGGGGGTTACGTGGCGATGGTGCGAGGACCGGGGTCCCTGGTGGAGATGTTCACCAGGGCGCCGCTCCGATCGCTGGCGGCGAGCGTGGGAAGCGCCTCCGGCTACCTGCTGTTCATGTCGGCTGCGGTGATGGCCCCGGTCGGTCTGGTGGCCGCCATCCGGGAGACCTCCGTGGTGCTCGGGGTGCTGGCGGGGCGGAGGTTCCTGGCGGAGCAGGTGACTCGACTCCACTGGATCGCGGTCGGTTGTGCCGCCCTCGGGACAATCCTCATCGGGACCTCTTGAACGGCAGACTTCCTCAGACGTTCCCCTGCTCGATCGGTTCGATCTCCTCGATGGATTCGATGACCCCGTCGGCCCGTTGGCCGGCCGGCCCGTCGGGCCGGCCCACGGCCACCATCGCCGCCACCCCTGCCGCCCTGGCCGCCTCGACATCGACGATGGAATCCCCCACATAGAGGGTGTCCCCGATGGCGACCCCGAGCCGGTCGGCCGCCAACAACAGGGGATCAGGGGCGGGTTTGGGACTGATCCCGTCGTCGCCCGCCACCACCACCTCCACCAGGGCGGCCACCTGGAGATCGGCCAGAGTGCGGAGGGTGGGGGCCCGGTCGTCGCTGGTGGTCACGGCGAGTTTCAGCCCTGTCGCCGCCAGGCGAGCCATGGTGCGGGCGACATCTCCGATCGGGTGGACGACCGAGGAGGCGACCCGCGATGCCGCCACGTGGGCTGTCTCCACCAGCCCGTCGACATCGTCGAACCCGAACTCCATCAGTACCCGACGAGCGGTGGAGAGAAGGTCCCCCATCGTGCCGGCCGCCAGCACCCCGTCAGGCAAGATCGATCCGTGGCGCATCCCGATGGCCGAGTCGAGGGCGATAGCGAGGCTCCTGTCACCCCGGGCGCAGATCTCGACGAAACGCACCCCGGCCGGTGACCAGGACGCTCCCAGGTCGATCAACGTGCCGTCCTTGTCGAAGATGATCGCCTCGACGTCGCAGACGACTGATCCGGCCCGGACGAGCATCAGGGTCAGGCGGGGATCCAGCAGGCGTGGGGCGGGAACCCCACCGAAGTCGGTTGCCCGATCTGGGGAAGATGGAGCAGTCGTTCGTTGAAGATGTCGACGGTGAGGGCGGTCCCTCCGACATCGACCACCACTCTCACGATCGACCCCAGGAAACTGACGTTCTCCACCGTCCCGGCGAGCTGGTTCTCCTCGGTGCCGTCCAGTTCCAGCTCCTCGGGGCGCAGGAGCACCTCGACCGTGGTCCCCACCGACTGCGAGATGGCGGTGTTGGTTCGGAACTGGCGGCCGCCGGTCTCGACGACACCTCCAGCCGCGTCCACCACCACTGCCGGAATCCGGTTGAGACGGCCCACGAACGAGGCGACGAAGTGGGTGGCCGGGTAATTGTAGATGTCGAACGGGCTCCCCACCTGTTCGATCACACCCCGGCTCATCACGACCACCCGGTCGGAGAGGGCGAGGGCCTCCTCCTGGTCGTGGGTCACGTAGATCGTCGTGATCTGGAGCTGGCGCTGGATGCGTCGGATCTCGTTGCGCAGCTCGTCGCGGATCTTGGCATCGAGCGCAGAGAGCGGTTCGTCGAGCAGCAGCACCTTGGGACGGATGGCGAGCGCCCGGGCCAGCGCCACCCGCTGTTGCTGGCCGCCCGAAAGTTCGTATGGATAGGCCTTCGCCTTCTCGGGGAGGCCGATCAACTCGAGCAACTCTCCCACCCGGCCCGAGATCTCGGTCTTGGGAGTGTCCTTCACCTTGAGCCCGAACCCGATGTTGTCGGCCACGTTCATGTTCGGGAACAGGGCATAGGACTGGAACACCATGCCCACATCGCGTTTGGCCGGTCGGGAGTTGGTGATGTCCTCGCCGGCCAGCGTGATCCGCCCGGCGGTGGGCTGTTCGAATCCGGCCACCATCCGCAGGGTGGTGGTCTTGCCGCATCCCGAGGGGCCGAGGAACGACACGAACTCGCCCGGTTCCACCGCCAGGCTGAAGTCTTCCACGGCCACAGAATCCCCAAAGGCCTTGCGGACTCCTTCCAGTGTGAGGTACGTCATCGTTTCCTTCCGGCCCGATTGGTGACGAACGAGATCATTCCGAGCGATAACCAGGTGAGTGCAAACATGATGAGGGTGAGAGCGGCCGCCTCGAATGGCTTGTTGCGGACGATGTCGGCCATGAACGGCGCCAGCGTCTTCTGCGCCATGTAAAGGGCGATCGTCAGCTCACCGAGCACGATGGCGAACGTCAGGAGGGCCCCGGAGATCAGCGCCACCCGCAGGTTGGGGAAGATGACACGGATGAGGATCGTGGGCCATCCCGCCCCCAGGCTCTGGGCGGCCTCGGTCAACGAGCGGACATTGATCGCCCGGAGACCGTTGTCGACGGCCCGGTACATGTAGGGGAACGACAGGGCGGCGTAGGCGCAGATCATCACGAGCCGGGTGGACTCATACGTCCGGGTGAGCAGCAGGGGAGGGGCCGAGTAGAGCCGGATGAGAGCGAAGACCAGGACGACACCGGGGATGACGAATGGCAGGAGCGTGATGAACTCGATGATCGGGCGCAGCTTGGGGAGCTTCAATGTCACCCAGTAGGCGGTGGGGACGATGACCACCAGGCTGACGACGATCGTGGCGAGGCCGTTGACGATCGACTGGAGGAAGGCGGGCCACATGTTCTCGTTGCCCAGGATCAAGGTCCAGGCGGCGCCCGCCCCCTTGCTGTGGCGAAGGGACATCCTGACTGTGCCGACCAGCGGGGCCACGAAGTACAGCGACCCGATTATCACGATCGACCAGGGCCACAGCCTCCCCAGCCGGGACCGCGGCGGACCTGCCGGCGGTTCCTTGCCGGGCTTCCCGATACCCAGACCTTCCACGGTTCCGTACCCGGCGATCGGTCCGCCCGGGGTGGCTCCGATGCTCATGCCAGCCACCGTTCGGATCGTCGTTGCAGGACCGAGTAGATCGTGATCGAGATCGCCATCACACCCACCATTCCCATCGCCACCGCGTACCCCAGGCCCGGGTTCTGGAGGACGTCGCCCGAGATCTGTTGACCGATCAGGATGGTGGCCAGCCTGAGGTTGCCGCCGGTGAGGGCGAAGGCGGTGGCGTGGGCGCCGAAGGAGTTGCCGAAGAGCAGGATCATGGCCCCGAGAATCGACGGCATCAGGACCGGGAGGCCGACGTGGCGCCAGTACTGGAAGGCCGAGGCGCCCAGGTTCTCGGATGCCTCGCGCCACTCCCGCTTGAGCCCCTCGATCGAGGGAGTGATCACCAGCACCATGAGCGGGAACTGGAAGTAGAGATAGACCACGCTGATCCCGATGAACGAGTACAGGTCGAAACCGGCCTTGTAGATGTCGAAACCCGCCGCCTTGAGCAGCACCGTGATCAAGCCGATCCGCCCGGCGGTGTTGATGAAGGCGGATGCCAGCGGGACGCCGGCGAAGTTGGAGGCGACCCCCGAGAAGGTGGTGAGGAGCGAGCGGACCGGCCGGGGGAGGCCGCCGAGCAGCACCGACCAGGCCAGCAGGAACCCGAAGATGCCGCCGACGATGGCGGTGATCAGGCTGATCTTGACGGAGAGGCGGAAGGAGTCCATCACCACCGGGGTGGCGAGGTTGCGGAAGTTCTCCAGCGTCGTGGAACCATCGGGGGATTCGAGGGCCCGCAGGCCCAGTACCACGGTGGGGAGCACCAGGAATGCTCCGGCGAATGCGAGGAACGGGACGATACCGACCCAGTTCCACGAGATACGGAATGGGGGGCGCCGGGCGCCCCCCATTCCAACTTCGGTCTTCTGCTCAACCACCGACGTTGAGACCGACGGTGTCGTCCCAGTTCTCGACGATCAGAGCCTTGGCGGCCTCGATCTGCTCGATCGTGGGGAACACCGCGCCCACCGTGTCGGGGAGCTTGGCGGCCAGGTCGGCGGGGACCACCCCGCGGGCGGCCATGTCCTCGTAGCGGATCGGGTTGCAGTAGCCGCTGAGCCAGCCGAGCTGGCCCTCGTCGGAGTAGAGGTACTCCATCCACAACTTGGCGGCATTGGGATGTGGTGCGTAGGCGCTGATCGCCTGCACGTACACGCCGGCGAACCGACCGCTCTCGGGCACCACCACCTGGATCGCTTCGCCGTTCTCGTCACGGTTGGCGAGGGCGTTGTAGGTCCAGCGAATGGTGACCGGGGTCTCACCCGAGGCGACGGTTCCCGACTCGGCGATCAGTGGAACCAGGTTCCCGGCGGCGTTGAGATCGGCGAAGAAGTCCAGACCGGGCTGGGCATCATCGAGCGATCCGCCGTTGGCGAGCGCCGAGGCGTACACCGAGAAGATCGCCTGGTTGGAGGCCCGAGGATCGCCCGCCAGGGCGACCTGGCCGGCGTACTTGGGATCGAGCAGGTCGGCCCAGTCCGTCGGGACATCCGGCTGCACGTCGGTGTTCACCTCGAAGGCCAGAACGCCGTAGTAGTCGCCGTACCAGTAGCCGTCGGGATCCTTGGCGTCGTCGGGGATGGAGTCCCAGGTCGACACCTTGTACGGCTGGATCAAGCCCTCGGCCTTGGATGAAGGACCGAAGGCGAGACCGACGTCGATGACATCGGGGGCCTGGGGACCGGGGTTGTCCTTGTTGGCCTTGATGGCCTCGATCTCATCGGCCGATCCGGCATCGGGAGCCAGTTCGTTGACCTCGATGTTCGGATACTTGGCCTTGAAGCCGTCGATCACCGCTCCGTAGTTGCACCAGTCGTGGGGCAGGGCGATCGTGGTCAGCATGCCCTCCGCCTCGGCCGCCGCCACCAATTCCGCCATCGCGTCAGGGGCGGCGGTGGTGCCGGGGGCGGCGGTGGTGCCGGGGGCTGCGGTGGTTCCGGGCGCAGCCGTGGTGGTGGCTTCATCGGCCCCACCGCAGGCGGCGATGATCAGGCCGAGTACGACAATCGGTAACAGTCGTTTCATGTGTTGGGTCCTCCTTTGGACGGGCCGATCGTAGACAGATGCGGCCATTCGTGCGCCGCAGGGTCGATTTCCCCGAAGACCCTAGGCGGACGGTGTTTACAGGAATGTGGGCCACCGTTTACGGGAGTGTGTCGGTCGGGCAAACGAGTCGGTGAGATGTGGCGGCCGCCGCCGGGGAGCCGGCCCGTACCGATACCTCGTAGCCTGGCGACCATGCGGGTCATCGCCGGTACGCACAGAGGACGACGGTTGCGAGCCCCGGACACGCCCGGCACCCGTCCGGTCACCGATCGGGTCAAGGAGTCGATCTTCTCATCGCTCGGACCGGAGGTGGCCGGTGCGGTGGTCGCCGATCTCTATGCCGGGGCAGGGAGCTTCGGGATCGAGGCGATCAGCCGCGGTGCGACCCGGGTGACGTTCGTCGAGGTGGCCCGGCCGGCGGTTCAGGCCCTGCAGGAGAACCTGGCCGCCC
>DAIOGO010000008.1:0-39200 GCA_036745195.1 Actinomycetota bacterium
GGGCGATCGCCGTCGTCCGGGGAGACCTGCGGGCGATGGATGCCGCCGACGAGCGTGATGCCCGCGAAGAGGCGGCCACCGCTCGCCGGGCCGAGGCGATCGCCGCCCAGATCGAGACGGAACAAGCCCAGATTGCCGCCCTCAAACAAGAGATCAAAGACGTCGACCGTCTGGTTGGCTCCTCCCAACAGCGCTATTCCGAGGCCCAAGCCAAGCGCAAGGAAGCCCAGGAAGGCTGGGAGCGGGCCGAGAGCCAGCATCGTGCCGCCGAGCTGGCCTTCACCGCCGCGTCGGCCCGGGTGACGGCGCTGGAGGCGGCTGTCGCCGGCTTGGCAGATCCGGAGGCGAGAGGGCTCGTCGAATCTGCCCCGGGTGCCCTCGGCTCTGTCACTCGCCGGCTCGATGTTCCCGCGGACCTGGGTGGGGCGGTCGATGCGGCGCTGGGCCCATGGGCCGACTCGGTTGCCTTCGAGTCGCCGCAGGCGCTGGCGGCGGCCGTCGGCCTGGTGAAGGGAGCCGGGCTGGGTGGGCTACCGGTGGTAAGTGAGCCACGGGAGCCGGCCGAGTCCGCCGCCCGGCGGCTGGCCGTCGGTCTCGGTGTCGAAGCCCTGATCGATCTGCTCGGACCGGGGGCCGACCGGCACCTGGCCCTGTCCCTGCTCGGCGATGTCGTGCTGGTCGAAGGATGGTCGACCGCCTGGACCATCGTTCAGGCCCACCCCGAAGTACGAGCCGTGACTCCCGAGGGCGATCTGATCACCATCGATGGCGTCCGCATCGCCCTGCCCAATGGCGCCACCCCGGCGATGCTCGACTCTGCTCTGGGTGGTCGCGAGGCCGCCGAGATCTCTCTGGCCAGGGCGGCCTCGTTGTTCACCTCCGCCCGGCGGGCGTTCGAAGAGTCTCGCTCCATCGAGCGCGACACGCTGGAAACGCTCGAGTCACTCGAGGCGCAACTTGCCGGAGTCACCGAGGCTGTCGGTCGCTTGGAGCGATCGGTGCAGGCGTTGTCCGAGGAGGCCGCCCGCCTCGCCGAACGTCTGGCGTCTCTGGCCGCCAGTCTGAGAGAGCGACAGGCGCAACGGATCAACCTCGAGAGCCGGCTGGCTGCTCTGGAGGGGGAGGAGGCCGAGCGGCAGCGAATCTGGGAAGAGATCGGTCGGCGCCGGCGCGAGGCCTCACAGCGGCGTGAAGAGGCGAGGGCCGGGTGGCAGGAGGCGGAGTCGCTCAACCGGGCAATCGCAGAGAGGCTGGCGATGGCCGGCGGCCGGCGGGTCGACATCACCCGCAGCCTCGAGGCCGAATCGAGCGGTCCGATCGAGGGGGTGTCGCTGGAGCGTCTGTCCGTGATCGCGGCTCGCGCCCGGCTGGCGCTCGACCTCTCCCGCGCCCATCTCGAAGTGCTCCGCCGGCGGCAGGCCGACCTCCGGGGCCGGGCCGGGGTCACCGGCACCAAGCTGGGGGAGGTCCAGGACGTCCTCGCCCGGCTGAGCGGCGAGATCGCCCAGGCTCGCGAGCGGCGTCATCACGACGAAATCGAAGCCGCCGAACTGCGGGTGCGACTCGAGTCCGTGGCGGAGGGGCTGCGGCGTGACCTCGACGTGGATGAGGAGGCGGCGCTGGCGGCTCCCAGGCCCGAGATCGACACGGAGGATCTGGCCGGGGCACTCGCCTCCCGCGAAGCGGAGTTGCGGCGGATGGGCCCGATCAACCCGCTCGCCGCGATCGAGTTTGCCGAATTGGAGGAACGCCACGACTTCCTCTCGACCCAACTGGACGATCTCGAGCGATCGCGGTCCGAGTTGCGCACGGTTATCGAACGGTTGGATCTCGAGATCGAGGTCCAGTTCGGCGCCGCCTACGAGGAGATCGCCGCCGCCTTCCAGGAGCACTTTTCGGTTCTGTTCCCGGGCGGTACCGGACGGCTCCGGCTGACCGATCCGGAGGACCGGCTCAGGACCGGCGTGGAGATCGAGGCCCAGCCGCTCGGGAAGAAGGTCGCCAAGATGAGCCTTCTGTCCGGTGGCGAGCGATCGCTGGCGGCGCTGGCGTTCATGTTCGCCGTGTTCAAGGCCAGGCCGAGCCCCTTCTACATCCTCGACGAGGTCGAAGCTGCGCTGGACGACGCCAACCTGCGGAGGTTCCTCCGTCTGCTGGATCGTTTCCGGGCCAGCGCCCAGTTGCTGGTCGTGACACACCAGCAACAGACGATGGAGACCGCCGACGTCCTCTACGGCGTCACGATGGAGCCAGGCGGATCATCCAAAGTCGTCGTCAAACCGCTCGCCGTTCTCGACCTAGAGGACGCAGCCGTCTGAACGCCCGGTAGCCTTTCGGACGATGGACACCTTCTGGTACGTGATCGTGGCGGCGGTCGTCGTCGCCCTCCTGGCCGCCGGCCTGGTCCTGGCGAGGCGACCCCGATCGATCGAGCGAGAGGTGCGGTCGGCTCGCACTGCCGCCACCGGCGCCCTCGAGACCAGGTTGTCCAAGTCGAGGTCGGCGCTGGGGGGATCGCTGCGGGCCGTCTTTGGCAGGAACTCACTCGACGGGCAGTTCTGGGATTCGCTGGAGGAGGCCCTCATCTCGGGTGACGTGGGAATCAGGGCCTCGTCGGCGATCGTGGCCGGTGTGAGACAGTCCGCACCCCCCGATGCGACATCGGCGCGGGCCGCCTTGGTCTCACAGGTGGGGGCGGTGCTCGCCGGCAAAGACCGGAGCCTGAACCTCGACGGGCGCCCGGCGGTCATTCTCGTGGTCGGGGTGAACGGCACCGGGAAAACGACGACCATTGCCAAACTCGCCAAACGCCTGGTCGAGGAGGGCCACCCAACCTTGTTGGGTGCGGCCGACACGTTCCGGGCGGCGGCCGACGCACAGTTACGTACCTGGGCCGATCGGGTGGGGGTCGATGTCGTCGGTGGCCAGCAGGGGGCGGATCCGGCCTCGGTCGCCTTCGATGCGTATTCGGCCGCTCGCAGCCGGGGGCGGGAGGTGGTCGTGATCGACACCGCTGGGCGTCTCCATTCCAAGACCGACCTCATGGCAGAACTGTCCAAGATCAAGCGGGTCATCGAACGAGAGGCGGGATCGATCAGCGAGGTGTTGCTGGTGCTCGACGCCACCGCCGGTCAGAATGCCATCGCCCAGGCCAAGCAGTTCCTGGACACCGCCGGAGTGACCGGCATCGTCCTTTCCAAGCTCGATGGGACGGCCAAGGGAGGTGTGGTGGTGGCGATCGAGGCGGAACTGGGCATCCCGGTCAAGTTCATCGGGATCGGCGAAGGCATGGACGATCTGGTGGTGTTCGACCCCGATGAGTTCGTGGCCGCACTGCTGGGGGCGGTATGACCCCCGAGCAACTGGTCGCCGAGGCGAGAGCGGCCGCCGCCGGCTCGTACTCGCCCTACTCACATTTCCGGGTGGGGGCTGCGGTCGAAGACGAGGACGGGACGGTCTACCGATCCGCCAACGTCGAGAACGCGGCATTTCCGGTCAGCCAATGCGCCGAGGCCAACGCCGTGAACTACGCCGTGAGCCAGGGTGTCCGCAAGATCAGAACGGTGGCCGTGGCGTGTATCGATGCGGCCGACCTCGACCTGGCCTACCCGTGTGGCCGTTGCCGGCAGATCATGAGCGAGTTCGACGTCGATACGGTGCTGGTCGCCACCGCCACCGGCCCGTCCCGATCGCACAGTCTCGATGAGCTGATCCCCTACCGTTTCTCGCTCTGATCAGGGCAGCGATCAACGATGAACCATCAACGATCAACGATGAAGGAAGAAGACCTTGGAGCTCTGGCCGATGCCCGATAGCCGATGCCCGACAGCTGCCTGGCGCATGACGCAATGCGCATGACGCATGGCGCACCTAACGTGATCCCGTGAGCGAGTCATCCGGGCTGACCAAGAAGGCATACGACACGGAACTCGCCCGTCTCCAGCTCGAGCTGGTCAAGATGCACGAGTGGGTCAAGCACTCGGGTCATCGCCTGGTGGTGATCTTCGAGGGACGTGACGCCGCCGGGAAAGGTGGGGTGGTGGCCCGGATCTCGCAGCCGCTCAATCCGCGGGTGTGCCGGGTGGTAGCGCTTCCCGCCCCTTCGGAGCGGGAGTCGACCCAGTGGTACTTCCAGCGGTATGTCGCCCATCTCCCGGCGGCCGGGGAGATCGTCCTCTTCGACCGCTCCTGGTACAACCGGGCCGGGGTCGAGCGGGTGATGGGATTCTGCACGGACAAGGAGTACTGGGAGTTCATCCGGTCGGTGCCGGAGTTCGAACGGATGCTGATCCGATCGGGGATCCAGATCGTGAAGTACTGGTTCTCCGTCTCCGACGAAGAACAGGAACGTCGTTTCCAGGCCAGGCTGGCTGATCCAGCCAAACGGTGGAAATTCTCGGAGATGGACATCAATGCGCGCTCGCGCTGGACGGCGTTCGCCCGCGCCAAGGACATCATGATGGAGCACACCTCGATTCCCGAAGCCCCCTGGTGGGTGGTCGACTCCGACCGCAAGCGCAACGCCCATCTCAACACCATCAGCCACCTGCTCAGCCAGGTCGCCTATGAGGCGATCACCTACCCCGAGATCGAGCTTCCCTCCCGGGTGATCGACGACGGTTACCAGCGACCCCCTTTCGACCACCAGAACTGGATCCCACAGATCTACTGAGAGAGGCGCTCCGGTCCCGACTCGAGACCAATGACCACCCATTGCTGGCGCACGGCGCATGGCGCATGGGGCCAGCGATCGGCGATCGGCCATCGGCGGCGAATGTTGAAGGGTTGACGGTTGAGAGGTTCAGGTTGAAAGTTGCAGGTTGAAAGCCGGGAAACCTTGAACCTTGAACCTTGAACCTTGAACCTTGAACCTTGAACCTCTGGCCGATGCCCGACAGCTGCCTGACGCATGAGTGCTATCGGCCATCGGCGGCGAATGTTGAAGGGTTGACGGTTGAGAGGTTCAGGTTGAAAGTTGCAGGTTGAAAGCCGGGAAACCTTGAACCTTGAACCTTGAACCTTGATCCTTGAACCTTGATCCTTGAACCTTGATCCTTGATCCTCTGGCCGGTGCCCGACAGCCGATGCCCGACAGCCGATGCCCGACAGCTGCCTGACGCATGGCGCACGGCGCAAGACGCATGACGCAAGACGCATTGCGCACGACGGTCAGATCTGTCCTTCGTCTTCCTGTCTGGCGATCATCTCCAGGTAGGACGGGTCCGAATAGCGATCGAGGGTGAAGGCAGGGGCGTAGGCGGGGAGTGGTCCTCCGGTCACGTGGGTGGCCAGCAGGTCGCCGGCGGCGCAGGCTGCCATCACGCCGTAGCCGGATAGAGCGCTCAACGTGAACATCCCACCGGTTCGCATCGGTCCCACCAGCAGCCGGTTCTCCCTTGTCTTCGTGTAGTAGCCCCCGTCGACCACCGAATGTGGCAACTGGTGGCGGTACCGATCGAGGGCGGGCACCATCGTCGTCAGGCCGCGGATGACGGCCTCCGGATACAGGTCGTCGCGAAACAGCGGCCAGGTGGGCTCCTCGGTCACCGTCTTGTGGTACTCCCACAGGCCGAGGACCCAGGACGAGTCCCCTCGCCCCTCCGGGCGGCCGTGACACGACGGCGGCATCTGGCCGACGAGTTCGGGACGTCCCATCTCGATCAGGGCCTGCCGTTCCTCGGGATCCCAGCCGATCTCCTGGGGGTCGTTCCAGATGATCATCGGGGCCTGGCGGGGAACGGCCTCGGCCCCGTCCCGGAACGCCACCTTGAGGTGGAGCTCCGACCTGACCGGCAGCTTCTCGCCGACCAGGGCCGCCACCTCGTTGACGAGGGGACCGGCGCAGTTGACCACCGCCGCCGTCGCCAGCTCGGTTCCGTCGCCCAGGATCACTCCCCGGACGGCATCACTCTCGACGGCGATCGACGCGACTGCTTGCGGCAGATAACTCAGACCCCGTTCGCGGCCGTCGTCGAGCATCCAGGCACCCAGTTGCTGGGCCGAGAACCAACCTGCCCGACGGGCATGGACACCGCCGACCGCCGACTCGGTCACATATGGGAAGTGGCGCCGCAGCGAGGACCCGCCCAGGAAGACGTCGGCGCCTTCGACCGAGCCTTCCCAGCCCTCCTCCCGGGCCGGGGTGTACGGGACCGGGCCGGGATGGGTTCGCACCGGTCCGGCTCCCAGCCGGGAGATCTCCTCGGCACGGGCGATCATCGCCCTGAGACGAGCCGGGTCGGCAGTCACGAACAGGTATCCGCGTCGCCCCAGGCTGATGGCGTCGGAACTCTCGACCGAGTAACGCTCGAGCAGGTCGATCGAATGATTCATGAACTGCACCATCTCCGGCCCCGGGCCAGGCCACCAGTTTCGGTAACACTCGGTGGACTTGTCCGACGTGAGGGTGAGCGGGGCACGACCGTCGCACAGCGCCACCGATGCGCCAGCCCTGGCGAGATGGAACGCGGCGGAGACGCCGGCGATCCCTGCCCCGATCACGACGACATCGAACGACCCGGCCTTGGCCATCACGAGCGCTGGTTGAGGGCCTCGATGAGCTTGGGGAGCACGTTGTTGACATCGCCGACGATGCCGAGGTCGGCAACCCCGAAGATCGGGGCGTCCGGATCCTTGTTGATGGCGATGATCGTCTTGGAGTCTTTCATCCCGACCAGATGCTGCATGGCTCCAGACACTCCGCAGGCGATGTAGACGTCGGGCTTGACGGTCTTCCCGGTCTGGCCGACCTGCTTGGAGTAGGGGACCCACCCGGCATCGACGATGGCCCGGGTGGCGCCGGTGGCGGCGTTGAGCGGTTTTGCGACCTGCTCGACCAAGCCGTATTTGTCGGCCGATCCCAGCCCGCGTCCGCCGGTGACGATCACCGCCGCCTCCTCGAGCTGCGGGCCTTCCTTTTCCTCGGCATGCGAGTCTTTGATCACCGCCGACGATCGCCCGGGGTCGGCGGGCGCCACCACGGTGACGGTCGGGGCGGGGCCTCCCGCCGGCTCGGGTGCGAAGGACTTGGGGCGGGCCAGCACGATGTGGGGCGCTGGACCGGTGACGGTGGCGGTGGCGATCTTGGAGCCGCCGAAGATCTCGTGGCGGGTGGTGGTCGCCTCGCCCACTTCGATGTCGATGGCGTTGGCCAGCACCGATCGCCCCAGCCGGGCCGCCAAACGACCTGCCACGTCGCGGTCGTCGTAGGCCTGGCCGAACATGATCAGGTCGGGTGGGGCCGTCTCGACCAGCCCTGCCAGAGCATGGGCCACCGCCGCCGCCGGCAGTTGATGACCGGGGTCGATGTGGATCACTGCCGAAACACCGTGTTCTCCCAAGGTGGCGAATGCCGCCTGGCTGCCGGTCCCGACGTAGACGGACGTGACCGTGCCCAACGATCGGGCCTTGGCCACGAGTTCCAGCGCGATCGCCGCCGGCTCACCTTGCTGTTCCTGGGTGTATACCCAAATGCTGGTCATCAGATCACCTTCATGGATTCGAGTAGCTCGATGATTCGGAGGTGGGCCTCACCGTCGTCTTCGATGGTCTGGCCGGCCTGGCGGGAAGGAGCGTCGGCGATCGACGTCACCTTCTGGTCGATACCCGGCTCGATTCCGAGGTCCGCCAGCGTCAGCACCTCGACCGGCTTCTTCTTGGCGTCCATGATCCCCTTGAAGGTGGGGTAACGGGGCTCGACCACACCGGCTGTGACCGAAACCAGAGCGGGCAGAGTGGCATCGACCACGTCGTAACCGACCGCCGTCTGGCGATTGATCGTGATCGCTCCGTTGTCGACCACCACTTGCTTGGCGTAGGTGAGGGCAGGGACGTCGAGGAACTCCGCCAGCATCTGCGGCACGATTCCCGAATAGCCGTCGGTCGATTCGGTTCCGGCGATGACAAGGTCGAAGGGGCGACGGGAGATGGCCGCCGCCAGCACTCTCGCCGTGAGTAGGGCGTCGGAGCCGCGCAGGGTGGGATCGTCGATCGACACCGCCCCATCGGCCCCCATCGCCAGCGCCTGGCGAAGGCCCTGCATCGAGCCGGCCGGGCCCATGCTCACCAGCGTCACGGTCCCCTGATTGGCTTGGGCGATCTGCAAACCCATCTCGACGCCGTAGCGGTCGGTGTCGTCGAGCACCTGCTCGGCCGGGCGAACCAACCAGTGGCTGTCGGGTTCGAGACTGTACGGACCGGCCGGGTCGGGGATCTGCTTCACGCAGACGACCACATTCATGTGTGACTCCTCGGAACGTTTGTCGGCCCACCTTACCGATCGGTCGGACCGCTCCGGCCGGGTGAGGTGAACCGGGTGCAGTAGCCTTCCCGTACCTCTCCTGCCAGGGGCTTGTGATGCCGATGAAACAACCATGAAACGAGCCGGGTTCGGACGCGTCCTGAGCGCAGCGCTGATCGTTTTGGCGCTCGTTCCCCACGCTGCCTGGGCGGCCGGGCAGGTGGATCTGCAACCCGGGTCGGGCCCGGTCGGGTCGGGCTTCAGTGTCGTCCTGACCGCTTTCGCCCCTGGTGAGAAGGTTCAGACCATCACCTTCGGCTCCACCGTTCTGGCCCAGGACCTGACGGTCTCCAACACCGGAGCATTGATGGTCTCCCTGGTCGTGCCCGCCGGCGTCGCCCCCGGGACGTATCTGGTTTCGGTCAAGGCTCGCGGACCGGCCGTGAGCAGGCCGTTCCAGGTGACCTCGACCGGAACCACGACCACGACTACGACCAGCACCACGACTACGACTACGACTACGACCACGACTGCGACCAGCACCACGACCACCACCACCCCGACCACCACCAGTTCCCTCGTCACCACCACCACGACAAGTCCCTCGGCCGTGACCCCCACGACCTCGGCGACTCCAGGTTCGGTCCCGGTCACGACGATCGGCCCGTCCGACTCCACCGGCTCGGACGTTTCCGGCCCCTTGGTCACGACCACCCCGACCGCCGCCGCTACCTCCCCTGAGGGGCCCGATCGGCAAGCGGCCGGTTTCCTGGGTGAGGGTGGCGGCGGATGGACCTGGTGGGCGCTCCTGCTGGCAATCCTCCTCGCCGGTGGTTTCGGGCTGCTGTGGTGGGCCGCCCGGCGCACCCCACCGGTGGTGGCGGAGGCGCCACCACCGGTGTTCGCAGGTCCGGCCACCCCGCCTCCTCCGTCTCCGTGGACGGTCGTCGAGCTCGCCATCGAGCCCGGAGCCCGCTGGGAACAGATCCTTCGTTTGGGTGGTCGTTATTGGGCGGGCGGGCTCGCCACGGTTTCGGGGATGAGCCCGGCCCGGGTATGGCGGTCCGATGACGGCCTCAACTGGTTGCCGGTCGGATTCATGGAACCGGGGCTGGTCACCGACCTGCGCGAGTCGGATGGAATGATGGCGTTTGGCCACGTCGTCGGCCTGGAGGGTCAGCCGGTGGCCAGCACCTGGATCCTGGAGCCGGACGACCGCTGGAAACGGATCACGGGGATCACAGCAGCCGAACTCGACGGCGCCGTGATGGAACGGGTGACGGGGATCGCCGACAACCTGGTGGCCACGACCCGCGATCGCGACGGTTTGCGGCTGATGTTGTCGGCCAATGGGGCGATGTGGAATCGAGCCCGTATCGACGGATCGGTCGAGCGGGTATTGAGGTTGGGGGAGACACTGCTGGCATTCGGGAGGGGGCCCGACCGGGAGACGATCGTCCTCGAGTCTGGTGACGGGATCGATTGGATGGCGTGGCCGTCCAATCAGACGTTGCCCTTCGAGATGTCGCAGGTCGAGTGCGTCATCGGCTTCCAGGGAGGGTGGGTCATCGGGGGAGTCGATCGGGCCCAACTGACCGCGGCCGTGTGGGTCTCGGATGACGCCACTCGCTGGCATCGGGTTCCTGTCGATTTCGGGCGGGGCACGGCGATGGCCTCGATCGTCCCTCATGCGGGCGGCCTGGTGGCAGTCGCCACCCAGCATGTGCCCACCCAGGTTCCCCGGGTCCGGGTGTGGCGCTCCACCGATGCCGTGTCCTGGGACGAGCTGGTAGAGGCCTGCATCGATGACATCGCCCTGGTGGGTGTGGTCGAGAACCAGGGAACGATCGAGGTGTACGGCAGGGTTAGTCCCCGGGAAGGCCTCGGAATGCTCGAGCGGTGGGTCGCCACCGACCTCTTGGTCGCCGAGCCCGCCGGCTGACGGTTCAGTCGACCCGTTCGACCACGACCGGCATCGGCGTCGGCGGGGCCGGACCGATCACCCAGGCGCCGTCGATCGCTCTGAGGGCCTCCTCGAGCCGGGCCGGGTGGCGGTATCGGAGGGTCGCCAGCACGGTGCCCTGCTCGACGGCATCGCCGGGTTTGGCGTTGAGGGAGAGGCCCACCCCGGGGTCGATCGTGTCTTCCTTGCGTTCCCGCCCCGCACCGAGGCGCATGGCCGAGATTCCGATCCGTCGGGCATCGCAGACCGTGACATACCCGGCGGAGGCTGCCCTGATCTCGTGGACGGAGGGGGCCTCCGGCAGCAGATCCGGCTGCTGTACGTAGCGAACGTCGCCACCCTGGTGCTCCACCACCCGCTGGAAGACCTCGAAGGCCCTCCCCGAGGTGACTGCCTCTTGAAGCTGCCCTCTGGCGTCCTCCGGCGACGCCGCCCGGTCCGCCAAGACCAACATCTCCGCGCCGAGGGCGTAGGTCAACTCGACCAGGTCGTCGGGTCCGCCCCCCTGCAGGATGTCGATCGACTCTTTGATCTCGTTGGCGTTGCCCACCTCGCGACCGAGCGGCGTGTCCATTCGGGTCAGAAGGGCGACGGTCTTCACCGAGTAGGCCGTACCGATCCCCACCATCGTGGTGGCGAGTCTCCTGGCCTCCTCGATGGTGGACATGAATGCCCCAGAGCCGAACTTGACGTCGAGCACGAGGGCATCCAGTCCCTCGGCCAACTTCTTCGACATGATCGACGAGGAGATCAGCGGGATCGAAGGAACGGTTCCAGTGGCATCGCGCAGGGCGTACAACTTGCGGTCGGCGGGTACCAGGTCCTCGGATTGGCCGGCCAGCACCAGACCGGTTTCGGCCAGTTGAGCCCTGAACTCGGCGGGGGTCAGCTGGGTCCTGAAGCCGGGTATCGACTCCAGCTTGTCGAGGGTGCCACCGGTGTGACCGAGGCCCCGGCCCGACATCATCGGGACCGCCACCCCGCAGGCCGCCACCATCGGAGCGAGCGGGATCGACACCTTGTCGCCCACACCACCGGTCGAGTGTTTGTCGACCTTGGGGGCAGCGACGGATGCGAAGTCCAGCACTGCCCCGGAGTGGAGCATCGCTCCGGTCCAGGCCGCCAGTTCCTCGTCGTCGAGTCCATTGAGGAAGACCGCCATCGCCATCGCCGCCATCTGGTAGTCGGTGACCATTCCGTCCGTGTAGCTGGCGATGAGCCAGGCGATCTCCTCCCCCTTCAATCGTCCTCGATCGCGTTTGCGCTCGATCAGTTCGACCGCGTTCACGAGACGTCTCCCAGGAACGAGGTGCCGCGGGCCGGGGCGGGCAGCCCCATCCCTTCGGCGATGGTGGCCGCCACGTCGCAGTATTGATGGCGGATGCCGAGGTCCACCCCGGCGGCGCGCAGCCCGGCGACGAGCAAAGGCACGTACTCGCGGGTGTGGTCGGTGTTTCCATCCGTGGGGTCGTTGCCGTGGTCGGCTGAGAAGATCAGGATGTCGTCGGGTCGCATCGCCCCCACCAGGTCGGGGACCCATCGGTCTATCAGCGCCAATCCGGCGGCATACCCGGTCGGGTTCTCCCGGTGACCGTAGGTCATGTCGAGGTCCACCAGGTTTGTGAAGATGATCCCCGGCTCGAGCCGGGTCTGCATGGCTGTCACGGTCTGCCGGAGCCCGTCTTCGTCTCCTTCGGTGTGAACCGCCGCAGTCAGGCCGCGCCCGGCGAAGAGATCCTCGATCTTGCCGACGCCGAACACCGACAAGCCCGCCTCCTTGGCGTGGTCGAGAAGGGTGGGGGCATGTGGCTCCAGCGAGTAGTCGTGCCGGTTGTAGGTCCGCTTGAAGTGGCCGGGCGAACCGATGAACGGGCGGGCGATCACCCTCCCGATCAGATAGCGGTCGCAGTGGCGGCGGGCGATCCGGCACACCTCGTATAGCCGTTCGAGTCCGAAGGCCTCCTCGTGGGCGGCGATCTGGAAGACGGAATCGGCCGATGTGTAGAGGATGGGGCGCCCGGTGTCGAGGTGCTCCTGGCCCAGCCGGTCGATGATCTCGGTGCCCGAAGCGGCGACGTTGCCGATGAACTGGACGCCTGCCTCTTGCTCCACCGCCGAGACCAGTTCGGCCGGGAACCCGGTGTCGGTGAATGTCGCCTGCGGCTCCAGGGTGATGAGACCGGCCATCTCCCAGTGACCGGTGGTCGAATCCTTGCCGGCCGATGCCTCGGCCATTCGACCGTATCCCATCGTCGGCCGGGGCACCGCCGGCACGCCCAGGATGGAACCGTGCAGATTGCCCAGACCGGCGGCGGCGAGGTTGGGCAGTTCGAGCCCGCCCACCGCGACGGCCGTGTGGCCCAGCGTGTCAGAACCTGCGTCCCCGTATTCGGCGGCGTCCGGGCTCTCGCCCACTCCGCACGAGTCCATCATGACGATGATCGCTCTTCCCAACTTCATGAGATCAGTGTGGCGGGTCGGGAGGGCGAATGCGATCACCGACGATCCGGTGTCCTTCCTGCCGGAGTCTCCTGGCCTGGGTGCCCGGATCCGGGGAGACGATCCTGTCGCCGGCTCCCACCACCCGCCACCACGGAACGTCGGCCTCGGTTTCGGCCAGGATCCTCCCCACCGCTCGCGCCCGCCCCGGGAACCCGGCCACCTCGGCCACTTCTCCGTATGTCATCACTTCACCGGGGGCGATTCCAGCGACGGTTGCCAGCACCGCTTCTTCCAGCCTGGAGTTCACAGAGTCCCGAACAGCCGATCACCCATGTCGCCCAGGCCGGGACGGATGTAGAAGTTGTGATCGAGTTCCCGGTCCAGCGCCGCCGCCACGATCCGCACGTCGGGGTGCTGACGTTCCATCACCGCCACCCCCACCGGGGCCGCTACCACGCACACCGCCGTGATGTCGGCCGCCCCCCGGGCCTTGATCGAAGACACCGCCCAGTCGAGCGAACCGCCGGTGGCCAGCATCGGTTCCAGTACCAGCACTCGCGCTGCGTGCATCGGCGGGAACTTGGCGTAGTACTCCATCGGCTCGGCGGTCTCCTCGTTGCGCTGAACTCCGGCGTATCCGACCGACGCCTCGGGGAGCATCTCGAGGGCACCCTCCAACAGGCCCAGACCGGCGCGCAGGACCGCCACGCACACGATCGGCTTTCCCAGTCGATTGCCCGGTGCGCCCTCCAGTGGTGTCTCGATCTCGACCGGTTGCAGGGGAAGGTCGGAGGTGGCCTCCATCACCAGGATGTAGGAGAGCAGTTTGGCCGCCTGCCGGAACTGAGGTCCCGGGGTGTGGCGATCACGGAGAATGGAGAGGTGGTGGCGGGCGAGCGGATGGTCGGTGATGGTGATCGGCATGGGGCATTCTCGCGCGGGGCGAGGTCGCATGACTCGATATGCTCCGTCGATGGGTCAGATGATCACCTTCCCGTCGAATGGGTCAACCGCCGGCGGTTACCTCGCGCTTCCGGCCTCGGGTGTGGGAGCAGGCGTGGTCCTCATCCAGGAGTGGTGGGGGCTGGTTCCCCACATCACCAGGGTGGCGGATCGACTGGCGGAAGCAGGATTCGCCACGCTCGCCCCTGACCTCTACCACGGCAAAGAGACAGCCGAGCCCGACGAGGCCGCCAAACTGATGATGGCGCTCCAGCTCCCCACCGCCGCCCGAGACATGGGCGGCGCTGTCGACTACATGAGCAGGCTCGACACACACCCCTCGGACCGGGTCGGGGTGGTCGGCTTCTGCATGGGAGGTGGCCTGGCGTTGTGGCTGTCGACGATGTCCAGCCAGGTGGCGGCCTGTGTTCCCTTCTACGGAGCGGTCCCCTGGCAGGTGGTCCAGCCGGACTACTCGAAGTCGGTCGCCGCCTATCTCGGCCATTACGCCGCCCATGACGATTGGGCCACGCCGGAGGAGGCGGCCAGGCTCGAAGCCGAGCTCACCGGATTGGGTCGGGAGGCGAGGTTCCACGTCTATCCGGGAACGTCCCATGCCTTCTTCAACGACGATCGACCCGAGTCCTACGACGCCGCCGCCGCCGAACTGGCCTGGGAACGGACGATCGCCTTCTTGCGGCGGCACCTGGGCTGACGTTCTCAGCCGGTGTTGCGCATGCCGGCGGCGATCCCGTTGACGGTGAGGAGCAGCGCCCGTTCCAGTTGGGGGTCGGGTTCACGCTTCGATCGCGCCCTGGCGAGCAGTGATACCTGGAGGGCGTTGATGGGGTCGAGGTAGTAGTCGCGAACGGCCAGGGTGCGCTTGAGCACCGGGTAGTCGTCGAGGAGCGTGTTGCCGGTGAGTTGCTGGATTTCCTCCACCGTCAACTCGTATTCGGCTTTGATCGATTCGAACAGGTGATGGTGGCGTGGAGGCACCAGCCGTTCGACATACCGGGCGGCGATTCCCAGATCCGTCTTGGAGAGGGTCATCTCGACGTTGCCGATGAAGGTCTTCATGAAGAGCCACTTGTCGAACATCTCCACCACCGAGTCCCACACTCCTGCCCGGCGCGCCGCCGCCAGACCGCTCCCGACCCCGTACCAGCCCGGGACGATTTGACGGGACTGGGTCCATCCGAACACCCACGGAATCGCCCGGAGATCCTCGAGCCCGGCTCCACCACCGGGCCGGCGGGCGGGTCTCGATCCGATGTTCATGTCGGCGAGTTCCTCGACCGGGGTAGCCGAGAGGAAGTACTCGATGAGGCCATCGGTGTCGACCAGCGCCCGGTATGAGGCGAACGCCGCCGCCGAGATCGTCTCCATGACCTCGGTCCACCGATCGAGCACCTCCCGGGGTTGGCGGGAGACCCGGTGGAGGAGCGACGCCTCGAGGACGGATGCCGCCGCCAGTTCCAGGTTGCGTTCCGCCAGCGACGGCAACCCGTATTTGTCGTTGATGACCTCTCCCTGCTCGGTCACCTTGAGGGCGGCATCGATCGTGCCGAAGGGTTGGGCGAGAATGGCAGAGTGGGTCGGACCGCCCCCGCGACCGATGGTCCCTCCCCGTCCGTGGAAGAGCCGGAGACGAATCCCGTGCTCGCCGGCGGCGTTGCGGAGCAGGCGTTGCGCCTTGTAGATCTCCCACTGCGAGGTCGTGATGCCACCGAACTTGTTGGAGTCCGAGTAGCCGAGCATCACCTCCTGGACGTCGTCGCGGAACGCCACGATCCGCCGGTAGGCGGGATCTGATAGCAGCTCACCGAGCAGGTCACCGGCCCGCCGCAGTTCGTCGATGGTCTCGAAGAGCGGGACGAAGCCGACCCTGGCCAGCCCGGAGTGGACATCGATCAACCCGGCTTCCCGGGCCAGCACCGCCGCCGCCAGCACGTCGTCCACCCCTCGTGTCATCGAGATGATGTAGGACTCGATGACGTCGGCCCCGAATCGATCCTGGGCCCGACGGATGGCCTGGAAGGTCTTGAACGTCTCGACCGCGCTGCCCGCCAGAATCGTGGTGGGTCCGGAGAGGGGTCGCCGCCCGGCCAGTTCCTCGCCAAGCAACCTCGTTCGTTCGCCCCGGTCGAGGGAGGCGAAGTCGACGCCTACCCGGTCGTAGAGCTGGGTCAGAACCTCGTGGAGCCGCCCGGCGTGCTCGCGAATGTCCATCGTTGCCACCCCGAAACCGAACGAGGCGAGGTTGCGCATCAGACGCATGAGAACGCCGTCGGCGATCATCGCCCCGGAGTGGGCGAGCAGCGACGTGCGCATCAACTGGAGCTCGGCCATCATCTCGGCCGGGGTCGGATAGTCGAGGCCGGGGACATGGCGGGAGTCCTGAGCGATGCGAGCCCGGGTGTTGATCAGTCGCTGGTGGATGTAGGCACATTTCAATCGGTAGGGCTCTCCGGAGTTGAGGCGGTTGAACCGGCGCCACACCTCGGGGAGAGCCTCACGGTCGGCTTCCAGTGACTGCTGGAAGGCCGAATCGATGTCGACGATCGTGAGCGACGTCGACAGTTCCTCGGCGACGCGTTCCACCATCTCGATCAGGAGGCGCAACCCGTGGTCGTGCTGCATCTCGAGGACGTCCATCGTCACCTGGGAGGTGATGTTGGGGTTGCCGTCGCGATCGCCTCCCACCCACGTGCCGAACCGGATCGGGGGCCGGGAACCGACCGGGTCGAGCCCCAGCCGCTCCAGGCCGGTGGCGATCTCCTCGGCCAGGGCCGGCATCACATCGGTGAAGAGCTGCTGGAGGTAGAAGATCGCCGACCGGGCCTCGTCGATGGGTTGAGGACGGGTGGCCCGCAACTCATCGGTCTGCCAGATCTGGTCGATGAGTTCGGCGATTCGTCGATCGATGCGCTCCTGGCCCGTCTCGGGAAGCCGCCGTCGTTCGTCGAGGAGGTCGGAGATCCGGCG
Source organism: Actinomycetota bacterium (assembly GCA_036745195.1). Taxonomy (GTDB): domain Bacteria; phylum Actinomycetota; class Acidimicrobiia; order Spongiisociales; family ZC4RG35; genus JBFHRE01. The sequence continues at coordinate 16,575 of DAIOGO010000008.1, forward strand.
GAGTTTGGTGAGGAGCGTGCGCCGGGCTGCCTCGGTGGGGTGGGCGGTGAACACGGGCCGTATCTCGAGCCGCTCGATCACCGAGGCGACCAAGTCCTCGTCGAGTCCAGCCTCGATAACTCGATCGACGGTGGCGGCGAAGGTGCGACGCTCGTCGAGCAGGGCCAGGTTTCCGATTCGATGGGACTGCTCAGCAAGGTTGGCGAGGTAGAAGTAGGCAGAGAAGGCCCGGACCAGCTGGATCGTCTCTTCGAGGCCGATTGCCTGCAGCAAGGTGTCGAGTTCCTCGCTTTCGGCGCCCGGGTCGGTCCTGGCCGCCTTGGAGAGCGACCGTACCTCTTCGACCAGGTGCAGGAGCTCCGGGCCATGCTGACGGGTGAGCGAATCGCCCAGCTGCGCCCCGAGGCGCCTGATATCAGACCTGAGTAGTTCGTCGAGATCCTGCATGTGGGTCGATCAGGCTACCCCGGTCGGTCCCTGCCAGGTTTTCCTTTGGTCACAGTGCTCACCGTCCGATCACATGATCATGCACAGAGAGATCGAGGGCGTGTTGGGCCAGTGGATCGTGGCCCAGGTGGCCAAGGCGCTGCTGGCGATCGTCGCCGCCCTGGTGGTCGCCGACACCCTTCTCGCCTCCCACCGTGCCGCCGGCAACTTCCTGGTGGTGGTCGCCGGTCTGGCCGGGGTGGCGGCGGTAGCGATTCGCGTCGTTCACCGGACCGAGCAGGTCGCCAAACGAACCGACCGCCTCGACCGGCGCACGATCGGTGGCGTGATCGCCTCACTCGAGCCATCTGCAGAGCGTTCCGAGCTCGAGTGCCATCTGCTCGCCGGAGGATGGGAGACGGGCGAGGTGCCGGTGTCGGTCGTCCTGTCGGAGCTGCTACGGCTTCATCAAGATGTGGAGATCCGGTCCACCGCCGGTGACATCCGGATTCCGGCCGGGGCGCGATCGCTGGTCGAGCGTCTCCTGTGGGATGGCCGGGCGGCGGCCGCCCGCCGGCTGATCGTGGCGGTGCGAATCGTGGGCGATCGACTGGCTTTCGTGATCATCGATGACGGCCGGCACCGACCGGTGCCGCCCTCACTCGAGGCGTTGACCGAACTTGGTCTCGTCAGGGTGGACCGGCGGTACGAAGGAGGTTGTGTCGCCTCGAGCATCGAGTTGGCGGTCGGCTCCACTCCCGGCCTGCCTGCGCCTGGTCTTCGCCCGGCCCTCGCTGCTGCTCCCGGCCGGCTTGGCTGACCTCGCCCCGGGGCGGTACGGTTTCGAGCGATGTTCGACACCCTCTCCTCCCGCTTCGACGCAGTCTTCGGGCGTCTGCGCAGCAAGGGTCGCCTCTCCGATGCCGACGTCGATGCCGCTCTCCGGGAGGTTCGGCTGGCCCTGCTCGAGGCAGACGTCAACGTTGCAGTGGTCAAGAGCCTGCTGGGGCGGATCAGGGACCGTGCAGTCGGGGCAGATGTCGCTCAGAGCCTCACCCCCGGTCAACAGGTCATCAAGATCGTCCACGAGGAGTTGATCGCCACGTTGGGGGGTTCGGCGGTGCCACTCAACAAGGGAGCGGCTCCCCTCACCATCCTCATCGTCGGTCTGCAGGGCTCGGGAAAGACCACCTCGGCGGCCAAGCTCGCCCAACATCTCAAATCGACCGGGCGGCGGCCCATGCTGGTGGCGGCCGACCTGCAACGTCCGGCAGCCATCGACCAGCTGGAGACGCTGGGGCGGCGCATCGATGTGCCGGTCTACACCGAACGGGGTGGGAAACCCCGCAAACTCGTCAAGAACGCCATGAAGGAGGCGGCCCGTTGGGGCCACGACACGGTGATCGTCGACACCGCCGGACGGCTCCAGATCGACAAGGAGTTGATGGACGAACTGGTCGACATACGCAAGGAGATCACTCCCCACGAAGTCCTGCTCGTGGTCGATGCCATGACCGGGCAGGACGCCGTCAACGTGGCCAGAGGCTTTTCGGAGGCGACCCAGGTCACCGGGGTGGTGCTCTCCAAACTGGACGGTGATGCCCGCGGCGGGGCCGCCATCTCGGTGCGGGAGGTCACGGGGGTCCCGATCAAATTTGCCGGCGTGGGGGAAGGGCCGGCCGATTTCGAGCCGTTCCACCCGGAGCGGATGGCCAGCCGGATCCTGGGGATGGGGGATGTGCTCAGCCTGATCGAGAAGGCCGAGCAGAACTTCGATCAGGCTCAGGCCGAGAGCGCGGTCAAGAAGATGAAAAAGGGCTCGTTCACACTGGAGGACTTCCTCGAGCAATTCCAGATGGTCAAGCGGATGGGGCCCCTCAAGGACATCCTTGCTATGCTGCCGGGCGCCGGTTCAGCCCTGCGCGACGTCGACATCAACGATCGAGACCTCGCCCGGGTGGAAGCGATCATCCGATCGATGACACGCGAGGAGCGGCAAAACCCCAAGGTCATCGGGGGGAGCAGAAAGCGACGGATCGCGCTTGGATCGGGAACGACCCCCCAAGACGTGAACCGGCTCCTCAAGCAGTTCGCAGACGCCCAACAGATGATGAAAGCGATGGCTGGAGGCCGCGGCATCCCCGGAATGGGCCGCCTCGGTCGGCGCTGACAGCTCAACCGACAGATCAATCAACGAACGAAGGAACCTCAACCATGGCTGTGAAACTGCGACTGATCCGCATGGGGAAAAAGCGCACCGCCTACTACCGAGTCGTCGTGATGGACGGGCGGTCCCCGCGGGATGGCCGCTATATCGAGCAGATCGGGGTCTACGACCCCCATCAGCAGCCATCCAAGATCGAGATCGACAACGAGCGAGCGATCGATTGGATCAAGAAGGGCGCCCAACCCACCGACTCGGTCCGCAAGCTCCTCGAGATCTCGGGTGCCATGTCACGGCTCAAGGTCGTCACCGGCAAGATCCATACCGTCGGCGCCAAGCCCGTCGCGGCCACCGAGGAACCGGCAGTGGCGCCTGTGGTCGTGGCGGATACCGAGGATACCGGCGCCACCTCCGAGGAGGAGTGATCATGCCAAAAGGTGACATCGTTCGAGATGTGGTGACCTATCTGGTCCGTGAGATCGTCGACAACCCGGACGAAGCCAGGGTGACGATGATCGAGCAGGGCCCCGACGAGGTCATCGCCGAGGTGCGCACGGCCAAGGGTGACATGGGAAGGGTGATCGGTCGCCACGGTCGGGTGGCCCGCGCCATCCGCACCGTCGCCCAGGCGGCCGGGGACGAAGAAGGTCTGAGCACCGGGGTTGACTTCGCCGACTGAGCTCGTGATCTGCGGCCGGGTGGGCCGGCCCCATGGCCTAGACGGCACGGTCGTGGTCCGCTCCGAATCCGACGATCCCGCCCGGTTCTCCAGAGGGGTGGTCTTCTGGCTCTCGGATGGGACCACCCGCACCATCCGCACCGTGCGGGCTACCGATCGGGAGTTCCTGGTCCGGTTCGAAGGGGTCGACGACCGATCCCAGGCCGAGGCACTCCAGGGTGAGTCTCTCATGATCGAGGCATCAGCCCGGCGAACGCTGGGACCGGACGAGTACTGGCCCGACGAGTTGGTCGGGCTGGCGGTGGAGTCGGTTGCCACCGGCGAGCGGCTGGGCAGGGTGCTCGCCTACATCGAGGGGGTCGGTCAGGACCGGCTTCAGATCGAGTGGGAGGGCGAGGCGGTGGAGGTCCCTTTCGTCAAAGCGCTCGTTCCCGAGATCGATGTCGAGGCGGGAGTGGTTCGAGTCAACCTGATTGAAGGGATCATCCCGCCACGGTCAGAGGAACGTTGATCTCGTCGATCGACAGGATCACGCCACCCGCCGGCGGATCGGCAAAGACATACGCGAAGGACAGCCACGAGTCGACTCCCCCGCCCTCTCCGGAGGCAGCCACCTGCCGGGATGACCCATCGGCGGCCGTGAGGGTGGGCAGGATCACCTCGGACGACCTCTGATAGCCGGCCACGGTGAGAGGGGCCGACACCTCGCCTCCGGTCGGGTCGATCACGACCACCCGGTCGGTCACGAGCGGCCGGGATGGATAGTCGTCGCCGGCGGAACGAAAGTCGACCACCACCATCGCCGGGCCGCTCGCCGCCAGCAATCTCGCCTCTGCGGCCGCCGCCAGATGGATGTCGACGAAGATCGAACCGTTCGGGTCGCGGACGACGAACACCGTCCGGATGAAGACACTGTCGACCAGTTGGTCGAGGACGGCGGTCTCCACCACATCGGGGCCGAGTGACAGTCGGAGCACCCCCAGGTCACGAAGCACCACCCCGGCGGCGGGAGGGGGATCGAGAGCGGGGGCGCCGCTGGAGGCGCTGAAGCGGATTTCCAGACGGTCGCATTCGTCGGTGGCGAACCAGCGAATCTCGCTCACCGAGGCGGCGTCGGAGCCGGATCCGTCGACGGTGCCCACGTTGCCACTCACTGCGAACCCCGGATCATCGGTGGCACAGACCGGGATCGGCCCACCTCTCACCGGGATCGTGGTGGTGGTCGTGGTGGTGGTGGTCGTGGCCGGCTTGGCCGGTGTGGTGCCCGTGGTGGCGGGGGCGCAGGCCACGATCATCAACACCAATGGGGCGAGTCTGCGCACGGCACAGAGGGTAGTGGGGGGTGTGCGAGCTGGCTCGACTCAGGCGTAACGTGACGGCATGACCCAGTCCGAGGCGCATCCGCCGGCTTCGTTGGAGACCACGCTGCTGCGGGTGGCGGCCGGCGCCCGGTCCATCGGGGTGGCGTGGATGGTCGTCCTGGGGGCGGTGGTGCTGGAACGCCGGTTCGAGTGGCGGGTGGGAGTGGTGCTGCTGGTTTCGATCGCGTGGGGGAGCGGGTCATTGCTCGTCTACCGGCGAAACCCTTCCTCGGCGACAGCGTGGTGGTCGCTGGCGATGGACCTGGCGGTGTCGGGCGCTGCCATCGCCGTCAGCAACCTCGGCTCGGATCAGAACCGGATCGTCGGAGGGTATCCGCTCATCACGGTGGCGATCGCCGCCGTCCGGGGCCGGCGGGCTGCCTGGGTGGCGGCCGGGGTCCTGCTGGCGGTGGTCATCGCTTCGGTGTCACGCAACCCGGAGCAGAATGTGATCGTCGAGAACCTCAGCGACATCATCTTCTATGCGGCGGGTGCCTTCACCTTCGGGTGGGCGCTGGAGGTCCTGAGGGATTCCGACCGGGAACGAATCGGCGCAGAACGGGCGTTGCTCGAGACCGAGGCCCGACACGCCCGGGGCGAGGAGCGAGCTGAGATCTCGCGCCGGTTGCACGACTCGGTCCTCCAGACCCTGGCGCTCATCCAGCGTCAGGCCGGCGACGAGCCGGAGGTGGTCCGGCTGGCCCGTGCCCAGGAACGGGAGTTGCGCGGATGGCTTTTTGCCGAGCCCGGGGCGGTCGGCGGGCGGTTTGCGGAGCGACTCCAGATGGAGGCAGCCGATGTCGAGGCTCGGTACCGGTGCGTCATCGATGTCGTCGTGGTGGGGGACTGTGACGTCACCGCCAAGGTCGAGTCGTTGCTCGCCGCCGGTCGGGAGGCGATGGTGAATGCTGCCGTGCACGCCCCGGGAGAGCGAGTCTCGGTCTACGCCGAGTGCGACGATGGCCGCTGCCGGCTGTTCGTCCGCGACCGCGGGCCTGGGTTCGATCTCGGAGCCATCCCGGCCGGCCGGGCCGGAGTGCGAGATTCGATCGTCGGCCGGCTCCGGGCGGCGGGAGGGAGCGCCGAGTTGGCAACCGGGCCCGGAACCGAGTGGAGGTTGGAGGTAGAGCCATGAGTCGAGCGCTTCGGCTGTTCATCGTCGACGACCATGACCTGTTTCGGGCGGGGGTACGGGCCGGGCTCCCCCCAGAGATCGAAGTCGTCGGTGAGGCCGCCGATGCCGAGGCGGCGATCGAATTGATCCTCGAGCGGAAGCCCGACGTTGTCCTGCTGGATGTTCACCTCCCGGGCGGCGGAGGCCAGCAGGTGGTCCGCCAGGTGAAGGGCAAACATCCCGACATCGCCTTTCTGGCGCTGTCGGCTTCCGATGCCGCCACCGATGTCGTGTCGGTGGTGAGGGCCGGCGCTCGCGGCTACGTCACGAAGACCATCTCGGCGTCCGAGCTGGCCGTCGCCATCCATCAGGTGGCGGCGGGGGACGTCGTCTTCTCGCCACGTCTGGCGGGCTTCGTGCTCGATGCCTTCTCGGCGATCCCGGTGGGGGACATCGACCCCGAGCTGGATCAGCTCACCGACCGTGAGCGCGAGGTTCTCCAGTTCATCGCCAGGGGATACACCTACCGGGAGACCGGGGAGGCGCTGTTCATCTCCGTCAAGACCGTCGAGACCCACGTTTCGTCGGTGTTGCGCAAACTGCAGCTGTCGAACCGGAGTGAGCTAACCCGTTGGGCAGTCGAGCGCAAGCTGATCTGACGTTGGCCCTACCCTGGCCGGTGTGAAGATCTCAGTTGTCACAGTCTTCCCCGGCTTCTTCGACTCGCCGCTGGTGGGGATCATCGCCCGGGCGATCGAAACCGGCCTGCTCGAGATCGAACTGGTCGATCCACGTGAGTTCGGCAAGGGCGTGCACCGTCAGGTGGACGATTCTCCGTTTGGAGGGGGGCCAGGCATGGTGATGATGCCCGAGCCGCTCGCCCAAGCCCTCGATCGTCTCGAAGGGAGTCACCGGGTGTACCTGACTCCGGGTGGCGAGCCGCTCGTCCAGGATCATCTCGACCGATGGGCCGGCCTCGAGCACCTGACGTTGGTGTGCGGGAGATACGAAGGCATCGATCACAGAATCGTCGAGCACTTCATCGACGAGGAGGTCTCGATCGGAGACTTCGTCATCGCCGGCGGCGAGGCCGCCGCCCTGGTGGTCATAGAAGGTGTGGGACGGCTCCTTCCGGGGGCGGTCGGGAACCCCGAATCGACCAGGAGCGAGTCTTTCCGGGAGGGCCTGCTGGAGGAGCCGCACTACACCAGGCCCGCCGTCTTTCGCGGCTGGAGTGTCCCCGAGGTCCTTCTGTCCGGCGATCACGCCCGGATCGAGGAGTGGCGAGCGGGCCAGCGACGGGAGCGGACGGCCCGGCGCCGACCCGACCTCGATTCGAATCGACCATTGCCCGAGAGCTGATACAATGTCGTGACCGGGCGCCAGGCGTTCCCGGTTCTCTCTACTCAGGAGTCTCCAGGTCATGAACAAGCTCGACATGCTCGAAGGGGCGTACCTCCGCTCCGACGTGCCCGAGTTCCGGGCCGGCGACACCGTCAAAGTCCATGTGCGGGTGGTCGAAGGAGGCCGTGAGCGCGTTCAGGTGTTTGAGGGTGTGGTCATCGCTCGCAACGGCGAAAGCCTGCGCGCCTCGTTCACGGTTCGCAAGGTGAGTTTCGGCGTCGGGGTCGAGCGGGTGTTCCCGGTTCATGCCCCGATCATCCAGAAGATCGAAGTGGTCCGGCGCGGCGATATTCGCCGGGCAAAGCTCTATTACCTGCGCGATCGGGCCGGCAAGTCCGCCCGAATCAAAGAACTGCGGGATTGAGGCTTTGGCCACCACGGCCGAACGCAAGACGACCGGTCGTCACGAGAAGCCGCAACGGTCCTTCCTGCTCGAGTTGCCCGGTCTGCTCCTCGCCGCCTTGCTGGTGGCGGTCGTCATCAAGACCTTCCTGATTCAGCCGTTCTATATACCTTCCCGATCGATGGTCCCGGAGCTGCTGGTCAACGACCGGGTGATGGTGTCCAAGGTCAACCTCTGGTTTGGGGATCCGACCCCGGGCGACATCGTGGTGTTCCGCAACCCTTCGACCCCGCTGGAGGAGGAATCCGTGCCGGAGCGGGTGGTGCGGGCCGTCCTCGAGGCGCTTGGCATCCGTACCAACGGCACCGAGGACCTGATCAAGCGGGTGGTGGCGGTCGGCGGACAGACGGTGGAGATTCGTGACAACCAGGTGGTGATCGACGGTACCCCGCTGGTGGAGGACTACCTCCCCGAGGGCGTATTCATGTCCGACATGGCGCCCCGCCTCATCCAGGAGGGACAACTGTGGATGATGGGCGACAACCGGAACGAGAGTTCGGATTCGAGGGTGTTCGGCCCCATCGACGAGGAGACCGTGATCGGAGAGGCGGTCGTGCGGATCTGGCCGTTCGATCGCATCGGCGGGCTCTGACCGGCGATTCTGTCGGAGGCCGCCGCTACAACGAGGCGAGGCTTGATGGAAGAAGAACTCGAGCGCTACGAGACCGAGGCGGAGCTGAGGCTCTACTCCGAGTATCGGGATGTCTGCAAGGTCTTCAAGTATTCGGTCGACACCGAGCGACGTTTCTATCTCGCCAACCAGGTCGACCTGGACGTCCACGAGGCGCCGGGAGGGACCTACGTGACCGTCGAGATGGAGGATGCCTGGGTGTGGGACGCACATCGCCCGAACCGATTCGTGAAGAAGGCCAGAGTCACGACGTTTGGCGACGTGGTGGTGGAAGAAATCGAGGTCTGAGCTTCCGCCCGGCGGTGGGAGTGCTCGGGGAACGGTTGGCGGCGGCCCTCCTGCGTGCCAATGGCCTGGTGGTCCAAGCCACCAACGTCCGCATCGGCCGGGGCGAGATCGATCTCGTCGTCATCGATCGAGGGATCAGGGTGGCGGTCGAGGTGCGTTCGATCACCGGATCCCGGCCGCTTCTCGAAGCGTTCGACGATGCCAAGGCCGATCAGGTGTGGCGACTGGCCGGGGAGATCAGACCACCGTGTCGGCGGGTGGATCTCGTGGCGGTGCGCTTCGGCCCCCGCTTCATCGATTTGCACTGGCTCCGGGCCGTCGCCTGAGTCAGTCTGGTTTCCCGAAACGCCGGCGCAGATCCCGGTTCCAGCATCCCCGATGCCAGTGACGGCGGAGATCGGGAGCGTGGTCGGGGACGACCACCAGGTGATAGGTCCCGGGTGGGATCGTGCCGTCACACCCCGGGCACAGGTAGGTCTTGCGGGCGGCGTAGGGCTGAACCGGAGTGACGATGGCGTCGTCGAGCAACCCCATCACCCCGTCAGGGCCCAGATCAGGCCGGCGATCGCCGCCGCCACCGCCAGCACCACCATCGCCATGTCGATGGGGGAGCGGGTGGCCGGTCGGAACGGATTGAATCCCATGCCGTAAGGCTATCTCCTGCGCGGGCACACTCCGTGTGATCCGCTTTCTCCCGGGTACGCTCAACCGGCATGAACTGGTTCGACCTCGAGGATCGGGGCCGGGTGCGCCGGCTGGTCCTGAACCGTCCCGAGCGGCGGAATGCCATCCCCGCCGACGGTTGGGAAGCGTTGCGCCAGGCGTTCGTAGAGTTCGAAGCCTCCGACTGTCGGGTGTTGGTGATCAGCGGTGCCGGTGGCGCATTCTGCGCCGGAGCCGACGTGCGTGAACTGGAGGAGTCGACGGGGATGGACGACCGCCGGCGAAGGATGGCCAGGGTCGGGGACGCCGTCCTTGCCCTCCACCGACTCACCAAACCGACCATGGCGGCCGTCAGTGGGGTGGCGGTGGGGGCGGGCATGAACCTCGCTCTCGGCTGTGATCTCGTCATCGCCGACCATTCAGCCCGGTTCTCCGAGATCTTCGTCCAGCGCGGGCTGACCCTCGACGCCGGTGGCTCCTGGCTGTTGCCCCGGCTGGTAGGACTGCAACGGGCCAAGGAACTGGCGCTTACCGGCCGCATCGTCGAGGCATCGGAAGCCCTCGAGCTGGGCCTGGTGCTCGAGGTGGTCGAACCGGGCATGCTCGAGGCCCGCGTCGACGAACTGGCCGGTGTGCTGGCGGCCGGTGCCCCGGTCGCCCAGATGTTCTCGAAGCAGGCCATCGACCGGGCGATGGAGTCCTCCTTCGAGCAGGCTCTCGCCCTCGAGGGCCAGTCACAGGCCATCTGCCTGTCGACCGCCGATGTGGCAGAAGGGGTGGCCGCCTTCCTCGGCAAGCGGCCGCCCCGGTTCGAAGGCCGCTGAGCCCCGCCGATTCTGTCAGACCGGGTTCGTACGGTCGGCTCCATGTTCGCTGCCACCGCCTCCGCCACCCTGGTGGGCGTCGAGCCGACGAGTGTGTCGGTCGAAGCCCACGTGTCACCCGGGAAGCCGGTGTTCACGCTCGTTGGTCTCCCCGACACTGCGATCCGGGAGGCGCGGGATCGGGTACGGGCCGCCATCCTCGGATCCTCGTTCCCCTTCCCATCCCGGCGTGTGACGGTCAGCCTGGCCCCCGCCGACCTCCCCAAAACCGGTTCCGCCTTCGACCTGGCCATCGCCATCGGGGTGCTGGTGGCGGCCGGGGAGGTCCCGGCCGAGGCCGGCCGGGTTGTGGCGGTCGGCGAATTGGGGCTCGACGGTTCGGTGCGATCTGCCCGGGGAGCGCTGGCCGCCGCCCGGATCGCCCGCCGTCTCGGGGTGGCCTGCCTCGTGCCGGAGGCGGTGGCTGCCGAAGCCGCCTCGGTGGAGGGAGCGGACGTGAGGCCGGTCGTCAGCCTCGTCGATGCGGTCGACCAGGCGCTGAGTGCCCGACCCCGCCGGGCGGGTCGGGTCGAAGCAGATCGCGTCGAGGTGGTCGGGCTCGACCTCGCCGAGGTCAAGGGGCAGACCGTGGCCAAGCGCGCCCTGGAGGTGGCGGCTGCCGGCGCCCACCATCTTCTCCTCACCGGCCCACCCGGCTGCGGCAAGACGATGCTGGCCAAACGGCTCCCGACGCTGCTGCCGCCGCTGACCACCGAGGAGGCGCTCGAAGTGGCGTTGGTGTGGGAGGCGGCCGATCGACCCCGCCAGGTCGGCGACCTGCGACCGCCGTTTCGAGCTCCCCACCACACTTCGAGCGCGGCGGGGCTGCTCGGGGGAGGGAGCGGCATCGCCACGGCCGGCGAGATCAGTCTTGCCCACCGGGGGGTCCTGTTCATGGACGAGATGGGGGAGTTCCCTGTGAATCTGCTCGATGCGTTGCGTCAACCGATCGAGTCGGGTGAGATCGTGTTGTCACGGCGGGGGCATACGGTGACCTACCCGGCGTCGATGGTGCTGGTCGGTGCCACCAACCCCTGTCCGTGCGGTTTTCGGGGTGATCGCAAGATCGGCTGCCGGTGTGGTGATCAGGCGGTTGAGCGCTACCGCCGCCGATTGTCTGGGCCATTGCTCGATCGATTCGATGTGCGGGTCAGGGTCGACCGGCCCGACCTTTCGGACGAGTCGGTGGGGGAGTCGTCCGAGGTGGTGGCCGGGCGGGTGGCGAAGGCGAGAGCCCGCCAGCGGGAGCGGGGTGTCCTCAACCGTGATCTCGGTCCCAGCCAGCTCAACCGGCTTGCTATGACCCGAGATGCCAGAGCGCTGCTCGTTCGGGCGAGTGTCGACCGGGCGCTCGGACCGAGGTCGTTCGACCGCATCAGGCGGGTGGCGCTCACCATCGCCGATCTCTCTGGGGCGGAGGTCATCGATGCGGAGGCGATGGGCGAGGCGATGGCTCTGCGGGGTGAGTGGTGATTCCGTCCCACCGGGTCGTTCCGCCTCACCACCTCCCGGGAGATCTGGCGGCGGTGACGCCTCGTCTCGGTCCGTTGTTCTTGCGGGGTGCTCTCCCGATCGAGCCGGCGGTGGCAGTCGTCGGCTCGCGCCGGGCCACCGGCTACGGGTTGTCGGTGGCCCGCGACATCGGCCGGTTTCTGGGTGCCTGGGGTGTGAACGTGGTGAGCGGCCTTGCCGCCGGGATCGATGGGGCGGCCCATCGGGGAGCCGTCGACGCCGGGGGTTTCACGACGGCTGTGCTCGGGTCCGGGATAGACGTGTGGTACCCGGCCCGGAACCGGGGCCTGGGGGAGGAGATCGTGGCGGCCGGCGGGGCAGTGCTGTCCGAGTACCCGCCGGGTACTCCTCCCGCTCCCTGGCAGTTTCCCGCCCGCAACCGGATCATCGCCGCGATGGTGGGGGCGGTGATCGTGGTCGAGGCAGCCGATCGTTCGGGTGCCCTCATCACCGCCCGGATGGCACTCGACCTGGGCAGGGATGTCTACGCCGTTCCGGGCGACATCGATCGGGAGACCTCGCTCGGGTGCAACCGTCTCATCCGCGACGGCGCCCATCCGATCGACACCGTCGAAGTCCTCGGGGAGTTGCTCGGTCTCGAAATCGCCAGGGAGGTGGAACCGGCCTGAAACGAACTGGCCTGGCCTGCCCGGTCGACCAGACCTTCGTAGACTCCGGACATGAGCAGGATCTTCGGTGTCAGCGTCGCCTCGGTGTATCCCCTCTACGTGACGAAGCTCGAGAGGAAAGGCCGCACACGGGTCGAGCTGAACGAGGTCATCCGCTGGCTGACCGGCTTCGACGGCGTGGAATTGGCCAAGCACCTGGAGGAGGGCACAACCTTCGAGGCCTTCTTCGCCGAGGCGCGGCTCAACCCGAGCGCCGAAAGGATCACCGGGGTGGTCTGCGGGGTTCGGGTCGAGGAGATCGACGACCCGCTCATGCAGCAGATCCGCTACCTGGACAAACTGGTCGACGAACTCGCCAAAGGCAAGGCGATGGACAAGGTGCTCCGCAACTGAGCTTCGACGTCTGATCTCGTCCCAGCAGCGGCCTCCATCGCTCTCCTTCAGGAGCGCACAGTCAGGACAGGACGACGGTCACTGCCAGCCATGCCTCGTAGAGAGCCTCGACCGAAGGGTGACGCCTGATGGGTTCTTTGTTGGTCGCCTTCTCGACGACTTCGAGGATCCCGGCCGGCCCCCGCCAATCGCCCTCGTCTGACCGGAGCAGGTGATCGGTCGCTCGTCCCAACCCGAACACGGTCGTCCGCCAGTCGATCGTCGAGCCGTGATGCCACTCCTCGGGGGCCATGAACGTACGCGAACCCGGCATCCGGTCGCCCGGAACGGCAAAGGGACCAAGCCGGTACTCATCGAGGTCGATGAGGTGCATCCGTTCTCCTTCGAAGTCGTAGAAGAGTGACCCGTCGTAGAAGTCGACGGCCACGAAGCCACGAGCTTCGATCACCCTGTGGGCGTCCAGCACATCGCTGATCGCTCGAACGATCTCCGCCACCGGTCGGCGCCGGAACCTGGACAGGGCGCTTCGATCCGATCCGCCGATGGTGGCCCGGTTCAACACCTCTCCGTCCAGCCACGGAAACACGAGGGCGTGAGCCTCTACGTCGGCCATGACCGGCCGGACGATGGCAGGATGTTCGATGGCGTCGTGAAACCTGATCGCACCGTGGAAGGACTCCCGTGCGGTGGAAGTGGTGGCGACCTTCACAAACCAGCGGCGGGCACCGATCTCCAGACCATACGAGTTGCTCCCGCTGTCCTGCTGCTCGAACACCGCAAACGCCGCGTCGAGTCCGACGCCCGATGAGGCCAGGAAGTCGCCGATCGAGCCCCGTGTGATGCTGCCGGCGGCGCCAGACCCGGATCCTGCTCCTCCCGGTGGACCATTCCAGTCAGCCACTCTCGGATCGTACCGAAATCGCCCAAGCCCGAGGGCTGATGCTGGCTGATGCCTGATAGCTGATAGCTGATGGCTGTCGGGCGCATGGCGCACGGCGCATGACGCACGGCGCATGGCGCTTGGCGCCGGCATGCGTTGCCGTTGCCTACCGCGGCCTATACACTCGCCCGGTTGCCCCCATCGATGAGGTTGTTGTTGTGACCCAAACGAGCCGGAACCCCGACGCCGGTTCGGGAAGCGAGACCGCCCCCCTCTGGGAGCGTTTCAAGGCGACGGGCGACGAGCGGGCCCGGGAGAGCCTCATCGTCCACTACTCACCGCTCGTCAAGTTCGTGGCAGGTCGTGTCGGTGTCGGTCTCCCCCGGAGCGTCGACCCCGGTGACTTGGTCTCGTACGGGATCTTCGGGCTGATCGACGCCATCGACAAGTTCGACCTCGAGCGGGGATTCAAGTTCGAGACCTACGCCATCAACCGGATCAAAGGGGCGATCCTCGACGAACTACGCGCCCTCGACTGGGTGCCGCGATCGGTTCGGGCCAGAGCGCGTGAGATCGAACGGGGCATGGCCGAGCTGGAGCATCGCCTGCAGCGCACGGTCAGCGACGACGAACTCGCCAACCACCTTTCGATGGCGGTGGACGATCTCCAGGACGCCCTGGCCGAGATGTCGAACCTCGGGCTGGTGGCGCTCGACGCGGTGTTCAACCCCGATTCCCCCGGGTCGCTCCGTGACATGGTCGTGGACCCCAACGGGGCGTCGCCGGAGGCGGCGTTCCAACGGGAAGAGACGAGACGGATCCTGGCCGACGCCATCAATCGACTGCCGGACCGAGAGCGGCTCGTCCTCACCCTCTACTACTACGAGGGTCTCACCCTCGCCGAGATCGGCGATGTGCTCGGTGTCACCGAATCGAGGGTCTGTCAGATCCATGCCAAATCGGTCATGAGCCTTCGTAACCGCCTGAGCGAGCCCACCTACAAGTAGCTGCCGGGCGGGCGGCCTCACGCTCGCTTTGGGTTCGAGCCCTCTCCGCTCTACCATCCCGCCCAATCACACACGCACGGGTATCCCCTCGGGTCCGTCGCGGCTGCCAAGCCAGCGACGGTGCGGGATGATCCTGCAGAGGATCGGTCGATGGTTCGGCCCTCGTGCGGAGGAACAACCTGACAACCAAAGGAGCAACCGTGGCCGGTGTCACGATGAAGCAGTTGCTCGAGGCCGGTGTTCATTTCGGACACCAGACTCGGCGCTGGAATCCCAAGATGGCCCCCTACATCTACGGGGAGCGAAACGGCATCCACATCATCGACCTTCGCCAGACGCTGGAACAGGTCAACAAGGCGGTCGACTACGTCCGCAACCTGACCGCCGATGGCGGGATCCTTCTCTTCGTAGGCACCAAGAAGCAGGCGCAGATGCCGATGGCGGAAGCGGCCAAGGCCGGCGGTATGCACTATGTGAACTACCGCTGGCTGGGCGGGATGCTCACCAACTTCACGACCATCCAGAAGCGCGTCTACTACATGAAGGAACTGGAGCGCATGGAGGCGACCGGTGAGAACCAGGCCCTCCCCAAGAAGGAGCGCCTCCTCCTCAGCCGGGAGTTGCTGAAGCTGCGCGCCAACCTCGGTGGCATCGCCGACATGGGACGGATCCCAGACGCCATCTTCGTGGTCGACGTCGGCAACGAGCACACCGCGGTCAAAGAAGCGTCCCGGCTCGGGATCAAGGTGATCGCCCTGGTCGATTCCAACTGCGATCCCGACTCGGTCGACATCGTGATCCCCGGCAACGACGACGCGATCCGCTCCGCCGAGCTGATCGCCATGGCCCTGGCCGAGGCCTGCGTGGAAGGGCGCCAGCTCTCCTCCAAGAAGCAGCCCGCCGCCCAATCCTGAGCGATTCCTAGGAGAACACCCAAGATGGCAGAGATCACCGCCAAGGATGTCCAACGCCTTCGTCAGCAGGCGGGCGTAGGGATGATGGATGCAAAGAAAGCCCTGACCGACGCCGAAGGCGACTTCGAGAAGGCCTCCGAGCTGCTCCGCGAACGTGGATTGGCCAAGGCCGCCCGCCGCTCCGATCGGGATGCCTCGGAAGGGGCGATCGGTGTGTACGTCCACATCCAGAACGACCACCCGGTCATGGGGGTCCTGGTCGAACTGGTTTGCGAGACCGACTTCGTCGCCAAGAGCGCCGAGTTCAATCAGGTCGCCAACGACCTGGCGATGCACGTCTCGTGGGGCAACCCCCGCTGGATCACTCGCCAGGCCGTCGACCCCGAGGCACTGGAGAAGGAGAAGGAGCTGATCGAACGGGAGGCGAGGGCGTCGGGCAAACCCGACCAGGCCATCCCCAAGATCATCGAGGGACGTCTCGAGAAGTTCTTCGAGGACAACGTGCTCACCGACCAGGTCTTCGTCAACAAGGAGCGCTTCGACGGGACGGTGGCCGAGATGGTCGGCGCCCTCGCCTCGAAGATGGGCGAGAACATCTCTGTACGCCGGGTGTCCCGGATCCACGTCGGCGAATCGTTCTGATGGAGGATTCCGCTCCCCGTCGGGTACTCCTCAAACTCTCCGGGGAGGCATTCGCCAGTGCCGAGACCGGATATGGGATCGATCCCGTGACGGTGGGGCGGGTGGCTGCCGAGATCGCCGAAGCCCACCAGCTCGGGGTCGAGATCGCGGTGGTGGTCGGCGGGGGCAACATCTTCCGGGGTGTCTCCTCGGCCGCCAAGGGGATGGATCCGGCCTCCGCCGACTACATGGGGATGCTGGCAACCGTCATCAACGCCCTGGCGATCCGTGATGCCCTGGAGAAGGCCGGCGTCCCCAGCCGGGTCCAATCGGCGATCACGATGCAGCAACTGGCAGAGCCCTACATCCGGTTGCGGGCGATCCGCCACCTCGAGAAGGGCCGGATCGTGGTGTTTGCGGCCGGCACCGGCAACCCGTTCTTCACGACCGACACCACCGCCGCCCTCCGAGCAGTCGAGATCGGTGCCTCGGTGCTGCTCAAGGCGAGCAAGGTCGATGGCATCTTCGACACCGACCCAGTGGGCAACCCGGAGGCGATCCTCATCCCCGAGCTGAGTTATATGGAGTTCCTCTCCAAAGGTCTGAGGGTGATGGACTCGACCGCCATTACCATGTGCCGCGAGCATGGCGTTCCCATCGTGGTCTTCAGCATGAACGAGCCGGGCAACATCATCCGGGCGGTGCGAGGTGATCGCATCGGGACAGTGGTGCACTGAGATGGACGGCGACCTGATCGAGGAGTTCCTCGACGAGGCCCGGCTCAAGATGGAGCTGGCGCTCGACTATGCCGCCGCCGAGTTCGCCACGGTCCGCACCGGTCGGGCCAATCCGCAGATCCTGAGCCGGCTGATGGTCGAGTACTACGGCACCCCGACCCACATTCAGCAACTCGCCACCCTGTCCGTGCCCGAGCCCCGGCTGCTCGTCATCCACCCGTTCGACAAGGGATCGGTCAACAACATCGAGCGGGCGATCCGCGAGTCGGATCTCGGTCTCAACCCCTCGAATGACGGTCACGTGATCCGGCTGGCGTTCCCGCCTCTCACGGAAGAACGGCGCAAGGATCTGATCCGGGTGGTCCGTCACATGGCCGAGGAGGCGAGGGTGGCCGTGCGCAACGTTCGCCGCCACGCCAAGTCCGAGCTGGAAGGGCTCCACGGCGAAGTGTCCGACGACGACATTCGCCGGGCCGAGAAGGAGCTGCAGGAGACCACCGACGAGTACATCTCGCGCATCGATCGCCAGCTCGAACGCAAAGAAGCCGACCTCCTGGAAGTATGACGTGGCTGAGCCGGAAGACCCCGATGTCGTCGAGCAGACTCCCGAGGGCCGCCGCTTTCTGAGACCGTGGGAGGAAGAGGCGCCGCCGATTCCCTCCGAGACCCAAGTGGATGCCGCGCTTCCCGATGAAGAGGTGATCTGGAACGCCCTCGAAGTCGCCACCGGGGCCGGCCGGGCGGACATCCTCTCCACCGATGAGCTCCTGGCGGCGAGCACCCGTGAATATCGGGGTTTGGCCGAAGACGTGGCCAGGGCCCAGGAGGAAGTCGTCGAACGCCAGGCGGTGGCCGCCGCCATCTCCGGGGTGGGAAGCGGGCTGGTCGGCTTCGAGGATGTCACCGGGGTGAAGACCGTGAGCGAGGAGGACTTCGAGCACGAAGAGCAACAACGCGCCTCCGATCTCGCCCTCCGGGTCAGCTCGGCCCTGGTGTTGCTCGGGCTGTTCGTGGGAAGCCTGTTCCTCGGGGGATTCTGGTTCTCGGCTCTGGTGGTGATCATCATGCTCCTCTCGGCGGGGGAGTTGTTCGCCACGCTGCGGTCGAAGGGATACCGGCCATTGACCGCTGCCGCCCTCCTCGGCCTGCTGGTGGCCGGAGTCGGGGTGCACCGATCCGGCGTGTTCGCCCTGGCCGGAGGCATGACGGTCACGCTCCTATTGGTGGCGGTGTTGTTCTCCTTCCAGAACCGGCGCCATCCGCTGGAGAACGCCGCCGTCACCGTGATGGGTACCGCCTGGATCGGGATGCTGTCGTTTGCGATCGCCATCGGCCGTTCGGACAAGGCGGTGGCTCTGATCCTCTTCGTCGTCCTGGTGACCGCCGGATTCGATGTCGGCGCCTATTTCGTCGGCCGGGCCTTCGGGCGTCGCTTGATCGCCCCGGTGGTTTCACCGCAGAAGACGCTGGAGGGTCTGATCGGGGGAGTCGTCGCCGCCTTTGGACTGGCGGCGGTGCTGTCGACGCTGCCACCCTTCAACCCGCCGATCACCTTCGAGGGATCGTTGTTGCTGGCCGGAGTCATCTCCTTGCTGGCGCCGCTGGGCGATGCCGCCGAGTCTGTGGTCAAACGCGCCCTCGACGTGAAGGACATGGGCTCCATCCTGCCTGGGCACGGTGGCATGCTCGACCGTATCGATGCCCTCTTGTTCGTGGTGCCGGCCGCCTATCTCGTCCTGTCGATTCTCGGATACCTGTGAGTTCGCCCGCTGGCGGCGGACGACCGTCCGGCACCCCCGGCCGAAGCCACGATCCGGTGGTGATCCTGGGGGTCACCGGCTCCATCGGCGGTCAGGCGCTCGAGGTGTGTGCCCACCTGGATCGTCCGGTGGTTGCGATCGCCGCCCGCAACCCCAGCCCCGAACTGGCCGAGATCGCCCGTGGCCGGCCGGGGGCGATGGTGGTCGTCACCGGTGGGAGCTCGGGCGAGCGTCAGTCGCTCGTCGATGCCCTTCCGGGGCACTCGGTCCGGTTCGGGCAGGAGGCGCTGCTCGAGGTGGCCGGGACACCGGATCGCACGGTGATCAACGGCATCGTCGGGGCGGCCGGGCTGCGCGCCTCCGTCGTCGCCCTCGAGGCCGGCAATCGGCTCGGGCTGGCCAACAAGGAGTCGCTGGTGGTGGCGGGCCGGCTGGTGAGGGCTGCGGCTGAGCGCGGTCGGGGCGAATTGATCCCGATCGACTCGGAGCACTCTGCCCTCTTCCAACTGACCTCCGGCCATCCTGCCCGCCGGCTCGTGTTGACCGCCAGTGGAGGGCCGTTCCGGGGCCGCTCCCGGGCGGATCTGGCCGACGTCTCCCCGGAGCAGGCCCTCCGCCACCCCACCTGGGTGATGGGTCGGCGGATCTCGATCGACTCGGCCACCCTCGTCAACAAGGGGCTGGAGGTGATCGAAGCCCACCATCTGTTCGGGGTCGCTTACGACGACATCGACGTGGTGATCCACCCCCAGAGCGTGGTCCACTCACTGGTGGAGATGGCCGACGGGTCGATGCTCGCTCATCTCGGGGTCGCCGACATGCGAGTACCGATCCAGTACGCCCTCACCCACCCGGAGCGCGTACCTTCTCTCGCCACTCCCTTCCGGCTGGCCGAACTCGACCTCACCTTCGAGCCTCCAGATCGAGACACGTTCCGGGCGCTCGATCTGGCGTATGCCGCCGGCCGGGCGGGTGATGGCGCCACCGCCGCCTTCAATGCCGCCGACGAGGTGGCGGTCGAGGCGTTCCTGGGGGGGCGCCTGGGGTTCCTCGGCATCACGCAGGTGATCGAACTCGCCCTGGAGAAGGTCGGGTCTCCCCCGGTCGACTCGGTCGATGAAGCGATCGAAGTCGACCGATCTGCCCGGGAGACGGCCGCCTCGTTGATTGCCGGAGTCTGCTGATAGTGGGCGCTCCCGGCTACCTTGGGTCTGCATGATCGGTGGACTTGCCGCTTTCCTCGCCCTGATCTCGTTCGTGGTCGCCCACGAAGCGGGTCACTACTTCGCGGCCAAGGCGACCGGGATGAAGGTCACCGAGTTCTTCATCGGGTTCGGGCCGCGAATCTGGTCGTTCCGGCGTGGCGAGACCGAGTATGGGATCAAGCCCATCCCGTTCGGGGCCTACGTCAAGGTCGTCGGCATGTCTCACATCGAGGACGTGGCGCCCGAGGACGAGGGCCGCACCTACCGCGACAAGCCCTTCTGGGCGAAATCACTGGTGGTGCTGTCGGGGGTGGGCGCCAACTTCCTGCTCGCCTTCCTGATCTTCTCGGCGCTGGCGTTGTGGGAGGGGCGACCGATCATCGTCGACGGTGAGCCGGTTCTCACCACGTCGGTGGAGGCGGTCGTTCCCCAATCCGACGGGAGGCCCACCGCCGCGGCCCTGGCCGGGATCGAAGCGGGTGACCGGATCGTTGCCGTCGACGGGGTGCCGATCGAGGATTGGGCCGTGCTCACCGAGTCACTGGCAGGGCGGCCCGGTGAAGACGTCACGATCACCGTCGAACGTGGCACGGAGCAGCTCACCCTCGAGGCCACGCTGGGCGAAAGGAAGACCGATACCGGCGAGGTGGTCGGGTTCCTCGGAATCGCTCCGGCCATCCAGATGGAGTCCTTGAACGTCTTCCAGGCAGCGGGATTGGGGGGCCGTCAGGTGGCGGCGGCGGTCCCACTCACGCTGCAGTCGTTCGGTCAACTGTTCCGCTTCGACACGATCGCCACGCTGATACGTGGTCTGTCCGGCGCCGAGATCCCCGACGACTCACGACCGGTCTCGCCGGTCGGAATCGTCCAGATCGGCTCGCAGGCCACCGAGTTCGGGATCGGGAACTTCATCGCGATGCTGGCGATCATCAACGTCTTCTTGGGCACCCTCAACGTGATCCCGCTCTTTCCGCTCGACGGCGGTCATTTCGCGGTAGCCATCTACGAGAAGCTCACGGGGCGGCGGGCCAACATGGACAAGCTGATCCCGGTGGCGGTGACGGTGATCATCATCATTGGCGCCATCGGCCTGCTGGCCATCGCCCTCGACATCGTCAACCCGATCGACCTGTGACCTACCCTGCGGCTGTGAGGCATCAAACCAAGCGCATCATGGTCGGGTCGGTGCCGGTGGGTGGAGGCAGCCCGGTCTCGGTTCAGTCGATGACCACCACCAAGACCGCCGATGTGGATGGCACCCTCCAGCAGGTGTACGCCCTGGCCGGCGCCGGCGCCGACATCGTCCGCATCACCTGTAACGATGTCGAGGCGGCGCAGGGACTGGCCGAGATCGTCCCCCGCTCGCCGGTTCCGATCGTGGCCGACATCCACTTTCAGCACCGCCTGGCGCTGGCCGCCCTCGAGGCCGGCGTGCAGGGCTTGCGGCTCAACCCCGGCAACATCCGCAACGAAGCCCATATCAAAACCGTGGCTCGCGAGGCCAAGAGCCGGGGGGTTCCCATCCGGGTGGGCGTCAACGCCGGATCGCTTGATCGCGACATCGAGGAGCGACACGGGGGCGCCACCCCTGAGGCGCTGGTGGCCTCGGCCCTCCACGAGATCCGCTACCTGGAAGAGGTGGACTTCACCGACATCAAGATCTCGGTGAAACACTCCAACGTTCCCACCATGATCGCTTCGTACCGGCTGCTGTCGGAGACCATCGACTATCCGCTCCACCTGGGGGTCACCGAGGCGGGCCCGCTCCCCGGCGGTCTGATCAAGTCGGTGGCGGGGATCGGAACCCTGCTGTCCGAGGGCATCGGCGACACCATCCGGTTCTCGCTGACCGCCGACCCGGTCGAGGAGGCGAAGGCCGGACGCCAATTGCTCGAGTATCTGGGGCTGCGGGAGCGAAAAGGGCTCGATCTGATCGCCTGCCCTTCGTGCGGACGGGCCGAGGTCGACGTGATCAAGGTCGCCACGGAAGCCCAGCAGGCGCTGGAGGCCGCCAACCTCCCGATCCAGGTGGCGGTGATGGGATGTGTCGTCAACGGTCCCGGGGAGGCCGGGTCGGCCGACATCGGTATCGCCGCCGGACGGGGCAAAGGCCACCTGTTCATCAAGGGCAAGGTGGTGCGGGTGGTCCCCGAGGCGGAGATGGTGTCTGCCCTCCTCGAAGAGGCGAAGGCGCTGGTCGAGCAAGGGGTGGAGGCCAGGCTGGCGGCGGCGGACGTCAACGCCGCCGGGATCGCCGAGGCAGAGCGGTTGCAGCTCATCGAGATCAAGGGTGACGCCAACCGGTCGGCAGACCGGCGGGCCCGGGTGGCCGAGGTGGCCGAGGATCGTTCGGGTCAGCCCGGCTCGAGGCCCTGAACCTCGGCCCACCAACGGCGGACCCGCTCCGCCACCTCATGGTGAGTCCCCTCCGTCGAGATGATGTGCCTTCCCACCTGCCGCCATTCGGCCCGGGTGGGCTGGCGGGACATCCGTCTTGCCACCTCGTGGGGATCCATCCCTCGGGCCACCAACCGGCGAAGCCGTTCCCGATCGTCGAGATCGGCCACGATGGTCATCGCCTCGCCGACGCCGAGGAGGTCGTGGGGAACCGAGAGTTCCACCACCAGTTCCCGGGCCGGGCTGGCGGCGATCTCACGGAGGATGGTGAGGGCGACCTCGGGGTGGACGATCGCTTCCAGTTCTGCCAGCGCCTCCGGATCGGCGAACACGATGGTGGCCAGCCCCGCCCGGTCGACCCTGCCTTCGACGATCACCTCGGGCCAGCGGCGGGCGACGGCGGCGAAACCGGGACCGTCGGGTTCGTAGACCCGGTGGGCGACGGCGTCGGCGTCGATGGCGGCAAAGCCGAGCAACTCGAGCTGACGGCGAATCGTGCTCTTACCCGAGCCGATCCCGCCGGTGAGGATCCACACACGGGGCATGGGGTGACGCTAGTGGCCGGGTCGGCGGGC
>DAIOGO010000009.1:0-30735 GCA_036745195.1 Actinomycetota bacterium
CCCCACGGCCGTCGAGGGCCGTTCGACGATGGCCGCGAGGTCGGTCGGTCCAGGGGCCGCCACCGGGATGATCGAATCCGACAGCACATCGCCGAAGTCGGCGTAGCGGAGCGGGCGATCGAAGAAATCGGCCCGCAGCGTCGCCACCACCCTCACCGGCGAGGAAGCGTCCTGCGTATTCCGCGCGATCAACGTCAGCAGCCGGCGTCGCACGTCCTCATCGGAGACGTGGGTGAATAGCTCTTCGAATTGATCGATGATCAACACGAGCTCTGCGCCGTCGGGAAGCACTCGACGCGCCACGGCGGCCAGACTGGCTGTCCCCGATCGGAGATTCTCCACCTGGTCGGCCGTCCGGGACACCGCTACCCGCCGCAGCGCTTCCTCGAGCGCGTCGAAGGGAGCGGCACCCGGAAACATGTCTGTGACCAGCCAGCGGGCGGACCCGGGGATGGCCCCATTCCTGAGGGCGGGAACCAGCCCGGCACGCACCACCGACGACTTCCCGATCCCGGATGGCCCGACGACGACCGTGAGCCGGCTGACAGCCGCCGATTCGAGCAGGTCCGCGACGAGGCTCTCCCGCCCGTAGAAGTCTCCGGCGTCCCCCTCGCGGAACGCCGTCAACCCCTTGTAGGGGTTACGAGCCGAGGTCCGAACCGTCGGTCGAGCTCCTGTGAAGGCAGCGACGATCCCGGCCACACCGAGCCCGGGATCGACCTGCGCTTCGTCACCGAGCAGGATCCGAAGCAGCTCGCAGAAGGCCTCCGTGTCCTTCGCCGGTGAAGGGGGCGAGACGCCGTCGACGAGGCCGCCCGCGATGGTCGCCACGCCCAGGTCGGCCAGGTAGGGGTTCCCCGAGCGGTCGAACAGCACGTTCTCGGGGAGAACGGCGCCGTGGAAAACGCCGATCTCGTGAGCAGCAGCGAGAGCACCTCCGACCGCACGCAGGACGTCCTTCCGCTGGGCCTCGTCGAGAGTCGCGATCCGCGTCCCGAGATGGCCACCGAGGAGAAGGGGGTGGACCAGAACCGCCCGCCCCGGCTCACGCCAGTAGTCGAACAGCGGGACCACGTTCGGGTGCTCGAGCGCCACCAACCGCTGGGCTACCGCCTCGAAGCGCCGAATGAAACGCTGGTCGGACACGAGTTCGGGACGGAACACTCTGACCGCCACTTCCCGCCCGACCGACGGCTGGTACGCACGATGACGTGTTCCGGCGCTGTCGGTCCCCAACTCCTCTCGCAGCTCGTATCCCGCCAGCGTGCCTCGGCCGCCATCCATGAGCGGTGGTGGGAGCCTGTCGAGAAGAAGTGGGCCGTACGCGGTGGGCACATCAGGCCCAGCGAGCTGGAAGAGACTGGTAGGCGGGTCGATGCCGCGGACCTGGAAGGAGCCGAGACTCGTCACGGTCCAACCGCCGGTGCCGGAGCCCGAGAGCGCCGTGTTCGCCTCGGAGGAGAGCAGCACCTGCCCGGGGTTCCCGACCGCCGCCAGCCTCAGCGACCGGTTGACGGGGGGACCGCTCAGTCGATCGTCGCCCACCTCGACCTCGCCGTGGTCGATGGCGATCCGCATGCCCTCCACCGACAGCGCCTTCGCCGCCTCGAGGGCCGACGCCACCGATGGGAAGGACACGATAGCGGCGGTCCCGCGTAGATCGACGACGACGCCTCCGGCGGAGGCGGCTCGAGCAGTGAGGGTGGCGTCCCTTCCGGCCAGATCCTGGTCGGCGATCGAGGCGGTGGCGTCCGCGAGCTCGACTGCCAGGATGGCGCGACGCTGGATCGAGGCCCTGATCCGCAGGTCCAACACCGGGTCCTGGTCGAGGATGCGCTGTTCGAGCGCCTGGAGCTCGTGTGAGGGCTCGATGCCGAGCTCCTGTCCCAGGGTCTGCCTGGTCCGGGCGTATGCGCGTAACGCCTCGCTCTGCCGACCAGACCGATAGAGGGCCAGCATGTGTTGAGCGCGGAAGGTCTCGCGTAGCGGATGTTCAGTTGTCAATGCCTCGAGCTCGCCGATCAGGTCTCGGTGGAGTCCGCAGGCCAGGTCGGCGTCGAGGCGGGCCTCGAGGGCGGAGAGTCTCAACTCGTGAAGACGGATGATCTCCCCGTTGAGCATCTCGCGACTCTCAACATCGATGTAGGCGTGTCCGCGCCACATCGCCAATGCCTCCCGCAGCAGGCTGCCGGCCCGCACCGGGTCGACCTCGATCAGCGCCCGAGCGTCGCGGTGTGCCTTCTCGAATGCCGCCCAATCGACCGCCTCGGGACCCAAGGCCAGCCGGTACCCGTCGCCGGAACGGATGATGACGTCCCCGAGAACGCGACGGAGATTCGAGACGTAGGTGTGCACCGTCCGGCGCGACCCAGGCCCGGCGTCATCGCCGTACAGCCCTTCGACGAGAGCGTCGGTGGTTACCACCCGGCCGAGGGCGGCGGCCAGCAGCGCCAGCACGGTCCGCTGTTTAGGCCCTCCGAGCGCCAGTTCTGCGTCTCCGTGAAGCACCTCGACCGGTCCAAGGACCTTGACCTCCACACTGGAAACATACGCCTGCACCGAGACTGGATGTCGCGCCATTGACACATCGTGGAGATACGGTGTCAAGAAGATGCAAAGGCCGCAGTGTTGGTTCAGTTGAACGCGACGACGGGTGCCGGCTCGAGAGCGGGCACCCGTCGTCCTCGGCGGTCGGCATCAGGCGATCGCGGTGCGACGCCTGAACGGATTGACACGGAGGACGGTCCGCACCTTCGCCCGGGGCACGGGCTCGTGGCGGCGGGTTGTTCGTCGTTCGGCCTCGGCCCTGCGGGCCACCGAGTAGTACTGCAACGTGGTTGGGTGCATCATGTTCATGCTTCCTCCCTCGTTGGTCAGCGCACGCCCAGGAGGGCGGGGTTGACGGACAGGCCCAGGCCGGTCGTACGATCGTGGTTCTCGGGTTCCCGCTGTGGGGCGACGGTGGGCGCCTCGTCCGACGAGACCCCGACACCTGACGTCGTGCTGGACATCAGGAGCGTCGCCGCCAGCGCGGCGGCCGCAAGCCCGACACCTGTCAGGCGGGCGGTGGTGGTGAACATCTCTGCCTTCCTCTCTGCCGATCGGTCCATCCGACCGGCAACTGCAGCATCAGGCAGGCGTCACAAGGACCGCTGAAGAACGAGTCAAGGATGCGTCAAACGGGTGCCCGCCCTGTTCAGAAGGGTGAACCGCACCGGGTCGAGGTGAGGTACGCGAACCCGATGTCCCGGCTCACTCCGGGTACCCCATCGCCGAACGCGGCAGCCTGACTGGGTACTGGGCGCGGATCTGGTCGTCGATCGCTTGGGGGATGTGACGTGGGTAGTGGTGCTCGAGGATGTCGGCCAGTACGACCTTGGCGCGGTCGACCGCGCTGGGTCTGCCCTTTTCGCGCCACTCCTTGGGCGAGGTCCGGTCGCCGACCGACGGGTAGAGGTACTCGGATTGCATCCGGCGAAGGGTCTGATCCGATCCGAGGAAATGGCCAGGTCCGTCGATGCACGTCTGGCGCATCACCTCCACCGAGATCGCCTCGTCCGTTACGTCGATCCCGTGAATCGTGCGCAGGGTGGCACCGACGATCTCGTTGTCGATGACCAACTGCTCCGGCGAGTACCCGAGGAGCGACGCCATCATCCCGCCCGCCTCGTAGATCAGGTTCGCTCCGGCGTTACCGACTAGGGCGTGGTTGTAGGCCTTCTCGTATCCCGCCTGGACATCGGGCACCTTGCTGTCGGTCATGCCCGACACGGTGCCACACGTCAGGTCGTAGAACTGGGCCAGCTGGGCGGCGGCGGCGGAGAGGAGGGCCTGTTCCGGGCTCCCGCCGGACATGGCGCCGGTCCGCAGGTCCGACACGAAGCAGAACGGCCCGAAGATCGCCGGCGCCCCCACTTCCAGCGCGTTGACGTAGAACAAACCTGCCAGGCATTCGGCAATCTCCTGGACCAGGGAGCCCGCGAGGGCGGCGGGAGAGGTGGCACCGGCCTGACCGGCGGAGACCAGGAACACCGGCATTCCCGCCCGCACGGCCACTTCGAGACAACGGCAGGCCTCGGTGGCGAACCTCAGCGGCGGCACCACGAAACAGTTGGATTGACTCACGAATGGTCGTGCCCGCCACCTGTCCTCGCCGCCGGAGACGAGGTGCAACATGTCGATCGACGCTTTCATCTCGTCGGCATCACCCCAACTGGTGCCGACATGCTTCGATGTCCCGCTTATCGACGCGTAACACGTGTTGAAGTCCATCTCGAACGGTATCGGGATGTCACGGCAGACGACCGTACGTTGGAAGAAGTGGATGTTGTCGAGGGCGTCGACCGAGCGGGCGCTGTCGTAGAGGTCCCGCACGGTGCTGTCTCGGTACGTTCCCGTGTCGGGATCGACCACGGCCACGGCGGCGCCGGCCGTGCCGAAGTGCACCTTCTTCCCCCACGGTTCCAGGTCGTGGCGTGGGTCCTGGCCGTACAGCGGGAAGTGTCGACCCGCCCGGGCGATCATGTCCTCCACTGCGGTGCGAGGGAACCGAAGGCGGCCGTCCTCGCCCATGACGGCGCCCCTGGCGACCATCGACTCCACCCCGCTGGGTGGGGCGTCGGCCAGGCCGATCTGTTCGAGCACATCCAACGCGGCGTTGTGGATACGGTGGACCTCGGTGTCCTCGAGCGGCCGGTAGCGCCCTCCTTCGGCACCGGCCCGTACCGGCCGGAGCTCGTCGGGAGTGGGCGCTGCCCGGAGGGCGCGGTGGGCGTCGCGACCGCGTCGGCGGGCGATGGGTGGGACCTCGCTGTCGGGGGCGGGCCGGTCGGTCGGTGCCGGCCTAGCCTGGCGGAACGCACGCAGTGCCTCGACGGCACGGAGGTGGGCGGCGTCTTCGTGGCTCACGGCCCCGACACTATCGGTGGCCTCGAAACCATGCCGTCCCCGATCTTTCATACCGGGGTTCAAGGATCGAGCGGCCACGACGCTGTTCTCCCCAGCGATCCGCGCAGTGCTCCTCGACGCCGGCCATGCGGTTGCGTGCTTCGACACGGTGTTGAACGGTCCGGTACGCTGAGTATTCGCTGCGCCCTCTGCATCCTCAACCACGACGCCACCTGGGAGGACGTGCTCGAAACGCTCCGCGCGATCGAACGCTTAGGAATGGAGCTCGACGCACGTGACGTCGGGCCTGCGATTCCGTCAATCGAAACGTGCCCTCACCGGGCGTGTAATCCCGCCGATGGATGGTCCCCGTCAGCTGGACCCGCAGACCGACCCGGTCCAGGCGGTGAGGGAGGGGTGGGTGATGGAAGTGACGCAGAACGTCACCGACACGGTGCCTTTCGCCGAGAGCGACGTCTGGAGGACGGCGACGCCATTGGCCCCGGTGGTCGACGTTCGGGTCTCATTGAATGTGCCGGTGAACAAACCGGTGACCACGGCTCCGGATACCGGGTTGCCGACATTGTCGACCACGGTCACGGTGGCCTGCCCGGCTTTCTTGCCCTGTCCAACGTTGACCGTTGTCACGACCAGGTCCCCGACGGTGACCGAAGTGCCGGGCGTTGTGGTTGTGGTTGTGGTTGTCGTTGTGGTCGTGGGTGTGGGACCTAGCTGGTAGTGCAATCCATAGCCGAAGCCCCCGGGCAGGCTGGGTGGAGCAACGCCGCCCTGGACGTTCATCCACGTCATCGCTCCCTGATCCTCGTGATCGAGGATGTGACAGTGCATCACCGTCCTCCCCTGATACACGATGCTGGTGGCGGCGTTCAGGTCGAAGCGAACCGAGCACGCCGCCGCCAGGGTGTCGTAGTACTCGCCTTCCTCGAAACCGCCGCCACAACCGGCCATCGCCTGGAAGTGGTACACGTGGAGATGGAAGGGATGGTTGGTGGCGCCCCGAATCGACCATTCCTGCACCGAGGTCGCCGGCAGGGAGAACAGCGGCAGGTCGTGGTCCCACTTGGCGCCGTTGACGGTGCGGGCTCCCATCGTGATCGTCTCCCGATGCACGTTCGCCACGCCTCGCAGATCCCGCAGATAGGTGGGTCGAGTCGCAGACCAAGTCGAGACACCGTCGGCCGCATAAGGATGAGGCCCGGAGTTGGCGGTTCCGCTCACTGCGATGGTCGCAACCTGGGTGTTGCTGACGGTGATGTTGGAGGAGGCGGAGCAGCGGACTGCCAGGTCGGCCCTCGAGGCTCCGGTCAGCGAGACGGTGTTGGCGATGTCCTTGGGGGCAGTCGTCCGCCACACCCCGTCCCGGGCGAGCAGCTTCGCCTCACAGTTGGCTCCGATCCTGACGTCCTTCAGCCGGGCGTCGCGGTCGGCGAGCAACACCCGCCAGTGCTGCCAGGTGTTGGGCGGGACGGTCATCGTGCCGTTGCGGCTGCCGTTGACGGTCCACCCCGCGGTGAGGGTGCCCGAGACCAAGTTGTCGCCACCGGTGCCGGCCACGCTCGGGTCCAGATAGCCGATCACCACCTGGCGTTCCGTCATGGCCGCCACGTTGGTCGGGATGCCGTCGTTGCTGTCGTCGATCACGATCAACCCGAACCCTCCGGTGGACACCTGGAGGAAGGTGGAACCGTGATGATGGGCGTGATACCAGAAAGTGCCGCCCATGTGGTCGGCGGGAATGTCGTAGACGTAGTCGCCGCCATGTCCACCCTCGAACATTCGCGTCACGTCATCGCCGGCGCCGTCCCCGGAGATGTGCAGACCGTGGGTGTGGATGTTGCTGACGTTGGGGTCTTTGAACACGTTGTGGTCAGACGACGGCGCTTGATAGGGGAGGAGGTTGCGGAAGCGCAGCACGTATTTATTGCCCGGAGTCATGTGAACCGTTGGCCCGGGGATCGAGTAGCAGCCACCCTCCTGCCGGTACGCCCTGGTTGTCAGCGTCTGCCCAGCGATCGTGAACGTCGCCTCCCCGTACTCCAGTACCCCGACGTAATGATCGCCGGCATCAGTCCACAGGAACGGCGCCGGGTCGTCGATCTGCCCGCCCGGATTGCACACGGTGCCCTCGGCGCTTGACGGCCCTGCCCCCAACACCATGGCCAGGGCGCCCAATCCCACAGCCAAACCAGCAACGATGAACGAACGCCTCACCGAGGACCTCCCTGCTGATGCCTTGTGACGACTCTATAGCTCAGTAGCCGAGCTTGCGTGGTTTGCTGGCCGAGTTTCGGATTTCGGAGCGCAACAAGAAGGTGCAGGAGAGGATGATGGCCCACAAGTAGCGTTCGACCCGGCCTGGAAGGTCGCCTCAAGGATGACGCCGGAGCCTGTTGGGCCTGTGGGACCAGAGACTGGAGCCTGGAGGATGTCAGAGACAATCGCTACCGGAGGCAACGCCGGCCACCGGCTCGCTGCCGAGCACGGAAACGCCATCTGTTACTCCGGGTATCGGGATGGTCAGAGCCCCCGGCTGGGTGTGTACCCCACGTACGAGCAAGTGCGCGAAGACCTCCTCATCCTTGCCCGGAACTGGAAGTACCTTCGACTCTACGACTCCAGCCGCCACGCCGAGCTCGTTCTCGACGTGATCGAGCGGGAGGGTCTCGACTTCGAGGTCATGTTGGGCGCCGAGCTGGCGGCAGAGCTGAGCAATCCCAACTGCCCGTGGGGTGCGGAGTTCGACGAGCAGACCCTGGCCGCCAACCGGCGACACAACGACGAAGAAACCGACCGGGCGATTGCGCTGGCCGGCCGCTACCCGAACGTGGTGTTCGCAGTGGCGGTGGGCAACGAGGCAGCCGTCGAGTGGACCGACCACCTCGTCCCTGTCGAGCGTCTCGTCTCTCTGGTGAAGCGGGTCAGAGGTTCCGTCAGCCAGCCGGTCACCTCGTGTGACAACTACGTCCCGTGGATGCACAAGCTGGATCCGGTCGCCGAGGAAGTCGATTTCATCTCGATCCACACCTACCCGGTGTGGGAATACCGGTCGATCGACGATGCCCTCGACTTCTCGATGGACAACTACTTCGCCGTCGCCGACCGTCACTCCGGCAAACCGGTCGTTATCACCGAGGCGGGATGGACCACCGCCTCGAACGGGCGCGGCATCGAACCCTCGCATGCTTCCGAAGAGCTCCAGGCGCTCTACTACCAACAGCTGCTCGACTGGACGACTCGCGCGAAGATCCTCACGTTCGTCTTCGAGGCCTTCGACGAGCCGTGGAAGGGCTCGGCGGACCCGTTGGAACCGGAGAAACACTGGGGGCTGTTCACCGTTGACCGGAAACCCAAACGGGTGATGCAAGCTCGCTTCGGTGGACTGGTGGACTGATCGGTCACGCCCAGGCCTTATCTATCGTCCACAGTTGACTCAATAATATCTGAGCGATAATCTCGCCGTATGAACGTGAATGAACGGGCTCGGATGTTTGCGGCGTTGGGGGAGCCGGTGCGGTTGGCGATGGTGGATGATCTGGCGGTGTCTGATCGGGCGCCGGTCGAGTTGGCGGAGCGTCACGGGTTGGCATCGAATCTGCTGGCGCATCATCTGGATGTGTTGGAGCAGGCCGGACTGATCGAACGGTCGCGTTCGTCGGGGGATGGGCGCCGTCGCTATGTGCGGCTCCGCCACGAGGTCCTCGATGTGTTGGGGGCGGGGGTGGCGGTTCCGGATGGCCCGGTGGTGTTTGTGTGCACCCACAACTCGGCTCGGTCGCAGATGGCGGCGGCGGTGTGGTCGGCGACGAGGCCAACCCTGGCGTTGAGTGCGGGGACCCATCCCGCCGAGCAGGTTCATCCGGGGGCAGTCGCCGCCGCAGCCAAGGCCGGGTATGACCTGTCCGGGGCAGTGCCTCAGTCGATCGGTGAGATTGCGATGGCCGGAAGCCTGGTGGTGACCGTGTGTGACCGGGCCCACGAAGAACTCGAGCCGGCGCCGGATTGGCTGCACTGGTCGATCCCCGACCCGGTGGAGCGGGCCTCACCGGAGGCGTTCGATGCCGCATTGGCCGAGTTGGAGACACGCATCAAGACCCTGACAGAAGGACCACATCGTGACTGACGGCCCATCGAAACTCACCACGGAACAGCTGTATCTGATCAGGCAGGCAGCAGGTCGCCTCAAAGACGAATTCGCCGGGGTGTTCTCGGTGGAGACGATCGAACGCTTCATGACCGAGTCCCAAGTCGCCCTCGAGAGCCGGGCCAGGGTGACAACGTGGCTGCCGATCCTGATCGAACGATTCGCCCGGGACCGTCTCCGGGCCCTTGCGAAAGTGGAGGGTTTGATGACTGATCAACGACCAGCCGTGCTGTTTCTGTGTGTGCACAATGCCGGCCGCTCCCAGATGGCGGCGGGTTGGCTGCGTCACCTGGCCGGCGACACCGTGAACGTGTTCTCCGGCGGATCGGAGCCGGCTGAGAATGTGAACGGTATGGCGGTGGAGGCCATGGCGGAGGTGGGGATCGACATCCGCACCGAGTACCCCAAACCATGGACCGATGAGATCGTCCGTGCTGCCGACGTGGTGATCACCATGGGCTGCGGCGACGCCTGCCCGGTGTACCCGGGGAAACGTTACGAGGACTGGGAACTCTCCGACCCCGCCGGGCAACCCATCGAGATGGTGCGGCAGGTGCGTGACGACATCCGGGCTCGGGTCCAGGCGTTGATGGCCAGCCTCGACATTCCCGCTTCGGTATGAGGTCTTCACTGGGGAGGCGGATCGCCGCCGAGTTCGTCGGCACCGCCTTCCTGTTGGCGGCGATCGTCGGCTCGGGGATCATGGCCGAGACCCTCTCGACCGATCCCGGTATGCAGCTGTTGCAGAACGCGTTGGCGACTGCGGGTGCTTTGACGGCGGTGATCCTGGCACTAGGCCCGGTGTCGGGGGCGCACCTCAACCCGGCGGTCACCCTCGCGGACCGGGTGTTTCGGGGGCTGACCAACCGCGAGGCGGTCGGCTACGTCGCGGCTCAGGTCACTGGCGGGATCGCCGGGGTGGTCATCGCCAACCTCATGTTCGACCTGCCCGCCATCACCTTGTCCACCACCGCCAGATCGGGGTCGCATCTGTGGCTGGCTGAAGCGGTCGCCACCGTCGGGTTGCTGTTGGTGATCTTCGGGCTGGTCCGTTCCGGGAAGGCATCGGTGGCGGCGTTCGCGGTGGGCGGCTACATCGCCGGCGCCTACTACTTCACCTCGTCGACCAGTTTCGCCAACCCCGCCGTCACCATCGCCCGAACACTCTCCGACACCTTCACCGGGATCGCTCCCGCCTCTGCTCCGGGCTTCGTCGTCGCCCAAGTCATCGGCGTCGTGATTGCCGTCGGGTTCGTCGGGTGGCTGTTCCCTCACCTCGACGAGGTCGCCGACCGGGTCGTCGTCCCCCACAACCAATGACCGGTGCGGGATGGAGGTTGCCCTGCTCGCCCTAGCCTTGGCGGCGGTCGATTTGAGTAGAGGGATATGCACGACGTCTACGCCTACGGGGTGATTGCTCCCAGCACGCTGATCGAGCTCGGCGACGACTACCCGCCGGCCGGAGGGTACGCCGAGATCGCCGCCGTCCACCCCTCGATCGGCGGCGAGGCGGCCGGGGGAGCGTATGTCCTCGCCCGGCTGGGGGTCACCACCAAGCTGGACGGAAACCGGCTGGGCAACGACCACCTGTCCGCCCGCACGCTCGAACTGCTCGGCGCCGCCGGGGTGGACTGCAGCGCCATCCGCCGGGAGGGCGACATCGCTTCGGTCACGGAGTTCGTCCTGGCCGGGGGAGAAGCCAGGACGATTCTGGCTACGTACCGGAAGCTCCTCGCCGACAGAGCCTGGAACGACCCCTCGCCAGAGGACATCCGGGACAGCCGGATCGTGTGTCTGGACCCGTTCTTCCTGGATGCGTCGGAGCAAGCCGCTCGCTGGTGTGGAGAAACCGGGACCCCGTACGTCACCGTCGACGTCGCCCCGGACTCGGCGATCGCGGCGGGGGCCGAGGTGCTGGTCATCTCGGAGGAGTTCGCAGCGAGAGCGTTCGACACACCCGACCCGCGAGAGGTTCTCGCCGGGTATCTCGAGCAGTGTGGCGGGATGGTGATCCTCACGAGAGGTAGCCAGGGCCTGCTGTACGGGCGCAGGGGGGAGCGGCCGCATGAATACGATCCTTTCCGGGTCGAGGCTCGGGACACGACCGGGGCTGGCGACAGCTTCCGTGCCGGGATCATCTACGGGATGTTGCGTGGGTACCCGGACGAGGGCTTGGTCAGGACGGCCGGCGCCGTGGCTGCGCTGGTGTGTCAACGTCCGCCGGGGGTCGTCAACAGCCCCACCCGGCCGGAACTGGAGTCCTTCCTGGACCAACACCCGGGCAGGCGGTGATGATCACAAGACCGGCACGATCGGCAACTAGAGAAGCGTGACTCAGACGCAGACGTTGCTCCCTCGAGCCATCCGCGAGAACTCGGCGATCTGCACCCTGCGTCGTGGCGGCCGCTGAAGCCGATGGTTTCCGCAGCCACCCGAAACGATTTCGTAACGCTGCGGATGCGAGAATCGGGCCATGCGCATCCTGCTGTACCTGCTGCTTCTGCTGACCAACGCTGCGCTCGTCGTGGCGCAAGTGGTCGCCGACAGGCCGTTGGTGGACGTTGCCATCGCCCTGGTGGCTGTCTGCTTCTACGCAGCAGTGGGAGGGCTGATCGTCTTCCGACACGACGGACATCTCACCGGCTGGTTGCTGTGTTTCCTCGGCCTGGCGGTCGTGCTCGCCGACGGAGCCGGATGGCTGTCCTTCCTGCCCGAGGCCGCGAACCGCTGGTTGAGTAGCTGGGTCTGGGCCTCGGTCTTTGCTCTCTTTGGCATCCTCATTCTCACGTTTCCCTCCGGCCGGGTCCCGGAAGGTCTGGGACTCTGGCCCCGGCTCGGACGAGTGGCCGTGGTCGCTCTCCCGACTCTGGTCGCCGCGTCTGCACTCACCGACACTCTCGGTGGCCCGGAGGCATCTGTCCCGATCGACAACCCGATCGGGTTCATCCCCTCCTGGCTGAATGGGCCCATCCTCGGCGCTTTGGCGTTGATCCTCCTTGCCGGGTCTGTCTCCCTGGTCGTGAAGAGACGTCGTTCCGCGGGTGTGGAACGAGCTCAGCTCACCTGGGTCGTGTTTCCCCTCGCATTGTTCGCAGTAGCGGTCGTCGTGACGCTCCTCTATTTCTCATTGGTAGCCGCACTCGGTGGCGACGACCCGGGCGACGGGCCGTGGATCCTGGTCTTCGTGATGATGGTGAGTTTCCCGATCTGGTTCGGTGTGGCCGTCCTCCGATACCGGCTGTTCGAGATCGATCGGATCATCTCCAGAACCGTCTCATACGCCCTGTTGGTTGGGGTTCTCGCCGGCACGTACGTTCTGGTGGTCACCCTCCTTTCGTCACTGCTCCCAGCCAACAACGACCTGGTGGTGGCCGGCTCGACGCTGGTCGTCGTCGCCCTGTTCAACCCGTTGCGCCGTCGAGTCCAGCAGGCGGTGGATCGCCGATTCAATCGCTCCTACTACGACGCGATGCTGGTGGAGGCTGCCTTTGCCGAGTTGGTGAGAGACGAGGTGGACCTCGATCGAATCGTCTCCGGATGCATCGAGGTGGTGTCGGGCACCCTCCATCCGACCGCCGCGTCGGTTTGGATGCAGTCGCCCTCAGCCACCGTCTCGGGTGCCGACGAACCCGAGTTGCAGCGATCGGGGTGAGATGCGACTGGTCGGCTTCGCGCAGACTGGTTCCTCTTGGAAGGTGAACAGAGCCCTGGAACTGCACCACACGGCGTTGTCCCAGCCTCCGGCGATCGTGTGGCGATCCGACCTTCCTGGCAATGCTGGCGAACGTGCGCCCACCGGGCAGTGTCTCTGGGGTGATGTGGCGCGGCGGCGGGACGTTTGGCACCTGGCTCTCGGCACGTCGAGCTGGGCCGCGGAGCCCTACAGCGACTGGATCACGGTTGACCGAGTTCTTGTGAACAAGCTGGGTGGTGTCAACGTGTCCGGCGAGGTGAGTTGCGAGGGTACCTACGAAGACCTCATGGCCGGCCGGTTCCGGGCCGTCGACGAGAACGAACAGTGGTATGCCGTTGTTCCCCCCGGGGCGGAGGACAGGGTCAACATCTTCGTCAATGCCGACCAGTACACGGTCAGCCAGCCGGCGGGCCGCCGGATGATGATCCAGGTGGAACACGGATCGTCCCGCATGACGCCCTGCTACGCGCAGTAGTGGGCCGGGCGTCCGCCTAGGCATGTGTCGCCGGTCGGTGAGGGGCCAGTTCAGTCCCAGAGGGTCGGGGTCAGCGACACGGGTCGTGGCACAGTGTTGGCGGCGGACGGCGAGCCCACCACCCGATCGAGGAGGGCGTTCCAGTCGAAGTCCTGAGTGATCTCGGACGCCCGGATCGAAACCATTCTGTCGGCGGGCACGTGCTGGGGGAGGATGGCGTCGAGGATCTGTTCGATCTCGTGTCGAAAACGCTCATTGGTGCTGCGGACTCCATCCACTTTCAGCGGGATGTCGGGGAGGAGGCGCACGAACAGGTCGTAGGTCAGGCTCCACCGTCTCACCAGCGGTTTGACGTCGAAGGGGTCCTCGCCGTGAGTCGCCCGTAGGAAATAGGCGAAGTTGTCGATCACGGCCCGATCGGTCACGAGCACCTCGGCCCGGTTCCTCAACTCCAGTTCCTGCTGGATCTGGGCCATCACCACCCACAACTGCGCCTCGGGGGTGGCTCCCTCGTTGATCCCGAGCGGGTTGAACCGGATCACCTCACGCCCCACCTCGACGCTCAGCCCCCGCCGACCCACCGCCCCCGCAAAGGAGTGGACGGCGTTGGTCTTCCGCACAGAGTGGGAGCCGATGAATGCAACCTTCTTCGACATGTATGGGTGACCCGGGTTCGAGGGGCCGGCTTACCGGCGGGGCCCGTACGGTACCGCCATCCACCGACCCGGCCGCCGCGTCGCACCCGTCGGTCATCTCCCCGCGGTCAGCACCGTCGGACCGTGCCCCCTCCCGGCTTCGCCGACCCTCCCCAACTTCCTCACTTGGTTCGGTCGAGGGGGGAGACACAGACCGCCGCGAGATTCGGGAGACCGTAGACGGATGCGCATATCAGTTGTAGATTGGAGGGATGGCGACAACTACGATTCGAGTGGACAGAGACACCCACG
Source organism: Actinomycetota bacterium (assembly GCA_036745195.1). Classification (GTDB taxonomy): domain Bacteria; phylum Actinomycetota; class Acidimicrobiia; order Spongiisociales; family ZC4RG35; genus JBFHRE01. The sequence goes on from DAIOGO010000009.1 coordinate 14,166, forward strand.
CCCGGCTCCTCGCTCTGAGCGCGGCGAGTGGTGAATCGCTGATGGACACGGTTCGAGACGCCGCCGAAGCCCTTCGCCGGCAGCGTTATGCGGAGAAAGTTGCCGCTGAGCTGGCCGACCTGGAGAAGAAGCCCGAAGCATGGGCCGAGTACCTCGCCGAAGCGGAGGAAACATCGGTGAGCGATGGCATCAGTCGATGATCTGTGGTTGGTCGACTTCGGCGAGCCATATCCTGGTGAGCCGGCGGCGCACCGACCGGCGGTGATCCTCGGCCCGCCCGGCACGTTCGGGGCCGGGTTTCCTTTCGTCATCGTGTCCCCCCTGACCACCGCCAAGCGGGGCCTGTCCCTCCATGTCGAGGTCGAGGCGACAAATACCACCGGCCTCGACGTCGTCAGCTACATCCAGTGCGAGTTGATTCGCTCGATCAACCACAAACGGCTCATTCACCGTCTCGGTGCAATTGGTACCGATGTCAGCCGCCAGGTCGCCACCATCATCAAGGCACTCCTCAACTACTGATCTCTCGACGCCTGGCCCTCCACCTGGCCCCAATCGAGGCCGCCTCCGGTCGTCTCGGATCGGTACGCTCCTCGACCATGTCCAAGACCGTCGAGACCCTGCCCCTTTCGAAACAGATCGCCTATGCCATCGGGCAGTTGGGGTGGTCGACGCTGGTGAACATCGTCGGGGTGGCGCTGGTGTACTTCTACCTGCCACCGGACACAGCCGGGCTGCCGCAGTTGATCACCGGGACCGCCTTCCTGGGTGTGCTCAACGCCATCACCCTGATCGCCGCCTCCGGTCGGTTGCTCGACGCCATCACCGACCCCTGGATCGCCGGGATGAGCGACCGGTCCCGTCACCCGAAGGGACGGCGGGTGCCATTCATGCGGGTGGGGGCGCTGCCCGCCGCCGTGTTCCTGGTGCTCATGTTCGTGCCCCCCTCATCGACGTTGTCGGGGTGGAACATCGTGTGGTTGGTGGTGGTGCAGGCGCTGTTCTACGTGTTCCTCACTGTCTACGTCACGCCCTATTTCGCCCTGCTCCCCGAAATGGGTCACTCGCCGAAGGAGCGACTCAACCTGAGCACGTGGATCTCGATCACCTACGCCCTCGGCATCATCCTCGCCGGGTTGACACCGGCCATCGCCGGGGTGATCGAAGGTGCCTTCGACCTCACGCCGCTGCGGGCCTTCCAGGTGGCGGTGGGGGGGCTGGCGCTCATGGCGCTGGCCTGTATGTATGTCCCGGTGCTCCTGCTCGACGAGCGGCGTTACTCCACCGGCGAACCGACCAGCATTCAGCTCGGCCCGGCGTTGCGGGCCACCTTCGCCAACGTCGAGTTCCGCCGCTTCGTCGTGTCGGACTTCGCTTACTTCACGGGGCTCACCATCGTCCAGACCGGGCTGCTGTTCTATGTAACCGTGCTGCTGGAACAGGAGGAGGCACTGGTCGCCACCCTGCTCGCCCTGCTGGTGATCGTCTCCTTCCTGTTCTATCCGCTCGTCAATCTGCTCGCCCGCAAACTGGGCAAGAAGCCGCTGATGGTGGCGGCGTTCGCGTGGATGTCGCTGGTGTTCCTGGCGGTACCCACCCTCGGCACCCTGGCGTTTTCGGCGGTAGCGCAGGCATACCTGCTGATTCTGTTGCTCGCCATCCCCCTCGCCTTCCTCGGGGTGCTGCCCAACGCAGTCCTGGCCGACATCGCCGGCTACGACGCCTCCCTCACCGGGGAACAGCGTGAGGGGATGTTCTTCGCCGCCCGCACGCTCATGCAGAAGTTCGGGCAGACCTTCGGTGTCGTCAGCTTCGCCATGCTCACCACCTTCGGCCGCGACGTCGGCGACGACCTGGGAGTGCGCCTGTCCGGAATCGTCGGGTTCGTCCTGTGTCTGACCGCCGGCATCGTCTTCCTCCGCTACGACGAAGCCAAGGTGACGGCGGCGTCCAACCCCTGACGGGATCCGCTCACGCCAGCGCCGGGTCGGATCTCCTTCGCCCCACTCTTCGAGGAGCCTTCAGCGAGACCAGGCCGGCACCGAGCCGGCGTTCAGATGTGCTCGGCCAACCGGCGGTGGGTGGCGCCCATGCAGGTGTCCATCACGACCGTGAGACCGGCCTGCCGGGCGATGGCGGCCGCCTCCTCCGACACGATCCCCGCCTGGAGCCACAACACCCGGGCGCCGATGGCCACTGCGTCCCGGGCGATTTGGGGCGCCTCTGCCGGCGGCCGGAACACATCGACCACGTCGACGGGTCCGTCGATCTCGGTGAGCGTCGCCACGGCAGGAATACCGAGGATCTCGCCGGCGGAGGGGTTCACCGGGATCACTTCGAAGCCCTGGGCTTGAAGATAGGCGGGAATCGAGTTGGAGGGCTTCGATGGGTCGGCGGAGGCGCCGACTACGGCGATCGTCCTGGTGGCCCGGTAGATCTCGACGAGTGCCTGGTCGGTGAGGTCCATGTTTCCTGGGAGATGCTACGTGGTCGAGTGGTGATCGCCGACGTTGGATCCGGGCGAGCCAGGCCCGTTCACCCCGCGGTCGGGACCGTGACGTCGATCCAGCGGATGGTCGATCAACTGCTGGACGGCGCCGGGGATGCTCTCACCGTCGAGCGGGTCGGAGTTCTCGTCGCCGGCGATCACGAACAGTTCACCCGGCTTCAGCCCGCCGTCCGCCGCCGTCGTCGTAGACGTTGTTGCGGAGAGCGCCCTACCCGATCAGCGGCAGCCTCGGATCGTCGTGAGGCGAACGCCCAGAAGCGGCTCTGATCCACGCCCAGTCGTCGCCCTGCAGGTCTCGGGGCCGGCCGGCCACGGTGCGCCGCCCAAGCAGGTCGTCGAGAATCCCGGCCGTGATGGCGACCGCTTCGTCGGTTGCCATGCGGCCGCGGCCGAGGGCATCGGTCAGGTCGATACCGTGGACCACCGCTTCGACAACTCGGCTGGGAACGAACTCGCCGAGCTCCATCAAGGCGTAGTAGCCGGAGCCGACCGTGTCCGGGGAGGTCACCCGCGACTCCTCGATGGTCTTGGAGAAGGTTTCGTGGAGCACGTCGGGCATGTCGGCAGGAGTCTTGCCGTCGACCATGGTGAAGGCGTAGTCGTACACCACCGGAGCCACCTCGGATCGGGGAAAGATGAAGAAACTCGTCCTGTCGCGACCGACCTGACCCTCCTGTTGGGTGGCGATCAGCATCCGTGTCAGTCCGATCGAGATGTCGAAGTGACCGGCCAGTTCGAACACAGTCCAGTGCCGCTTGGCCTCATCCAGAGGGACCAACTTTGTCGGCGCCTGCCACTCGTCCTCGCTCAACCCGCGGAACACCGCTTCTATCTGCTGCAGCTCGACTTCGAGAACATCCACGGTCTCTTCGTATGACGGCATGTGATCCTCCAATCAGCGGACAGCTCTTCGCGTGCTCATGCGCGTCACCTTGCACCCGCTGACCGTCCGGATCGTCACCTCACAGGGATGACGGCTCGGGTGCGTGGCGACGCGTCTACCTCCGAACCATAGAGAGAGAAGTTGGCTGACGCGTCCCCCTGCACGCAGCCCGCGCCGAATGGCCAACTCTCCTCGTCAGCGCACGAGGACCTTGCGGAGTCTCCACGTTGCGAGGAGACCCAGCACCACCGCGTAGCCAACCAGGATCAGCAGGAATCCGGCGATGTCGGCTACCCCGGCGTCCTCCGTCACCAACGCCTGGAGCGCTTCGAGCGCCCAGGCATGCGGCGTGACGTGGGCAACCCGGTATACCGTGTCGGAGAGCATCTCGAGTACCGCCAGCGGGAACATGCATCCACCGAGGGCGGCGAGACCCAAACCCAGGGCGGTGGAGATTCCCCCCGCCTGCTGGTCGTTGCTGACCAGCGCCCCGAGCAGCATGGCGCCGCTGGTCGATACCAGGGCGAAGGCGATGATCGTCAGCGTGGCGCCGATTGGTGAGCCCCAGTCGACCCCGAAGATCAGTGAGGTTCCGATGAAGATGAACCCACCCTGGATGATGGCGATGCTGAAACGACTCAGCGCCTCCCCGGCGAGCATCGTGCGAACCGGCGTGGGGGTCGAGTACATCCGGCGGGTCACACCGAGTTGACGTGCCTGGATCAGGTGGCTGGCGCCGTTGAGGGTGGTGAGGAAGATGAACAGGATCAGCATCCCCTGGGCGTAGATGTCGAACCTGCCGAGACCGGCGAGCACGAACGGTTCGCCGGCCATGGTGGCCACGACGGAAACCGGTGGCAAGGTTTCCTGGGCGACCTCGCCCACGGCCAGCGCCTCGTCGAAAGTACCGGCACCCTTCTGCGTGGCAAACCGCGCCGTGCGCAGCAAGATCGACTGACGGGTGATGGCCGCATTGACCACGTCACCGATGCCCTGCACCTCTTGTTCCGCTCTGGTCACCAGACCGATCTCGACGTCACCCCCGGAGCGCAGCGTGGATTCAAACCCGGCGGGGACGATGACTGCAGCTCGCAGTCCGCCCCGCTCGACCTGGCGGATCGCCGAGGCCTCATCCTCGATCTCCAGCACTTCGAAGCCGTCGACACCATCCAGAATCGCGAAGAGCTCGAGCGTGAAGGTGTCCTCGCCGGCGCTGACATACCCAAGCTTGGGATTCGAGGCACCGCCCTGCATGGCTCCGAGCAGCAGCACGATCAGCATGGGCAGCAAGAAGACGCTGAATACCGCCGAGCGCGTCCGGAAGAAGCGGACCAGGTTGACCCGGGCGATGGACAAGGGCTTCATGGCCGCAGCCCTTTGCGGAGACGGGCGACGCCGATCGCTCCGGTGACCACTCCAAAAGCCACCATTGCCAGCACCGGAGCCACGACCACGCCCAGGTCGTCGGAGCGAAGGTCGGCCAACCCTTGCATGAACCAGCCGTGGGGAGAGGCGAAGCGCAGCGAAGCGAGAAGGCCACCGGCCTGGGAAACGTCGAAGAACGTGCCACCCAGGAAGCCGAGCACCATGCCGACCATGGAGCCGGTGGCTGCCGCCTGCTCGGCGCTGCGGGCGAAACCGGCGAGAAGCGAGACCAGCCCCAAAGCGGAAACGATCGCGGCCAGGATGAGCAGGGCCACGCCAGCAGGTGGCCCCCAATCGGCGTCGACCGCGTACGTGGTGGCCACGAAGAGAACGGTCATGCTCACCAGGCCAATGACGAACGAACTCAACAGCTTGCCTGCCAGCACGGACGAACGGGTGATGGGCGATGACAGCAGCCGGGCCAGCGTCCCGGTCCGGCGCTCTTCGAGAATGCCGGTGATACCCGACTGCACGGTGAAGAACAGGAAGAAGATCGCCATGCCGGCGGCGTAGAACGTGACTCCGTCGAGTTGCTTGGTGGAGGCCGTGTCATCGCGGAGTGTGACCGGGTTGGGGGTCTGGAGGACCTCGACGCCCATCGCCAATCGATCAACCTCTTCTTGCACCAGATTCTCGACCGTTGCCACCGCCACCCGCACCGAAGTCAGCTCGCTGGCATACCCCTCCACCAAGGCGACGGCAATGCCGGCATTGGTTTCGGAACCCTGATTGCCGATCACCTGGATGGTCACGGGGCGTTCCGACTGCACGTCGTCGGAGAAGCCGATCGGGAAGATGATGGCGGCGTCGGCGGTTTCGGTGTCGCCGGCTCCGCCCAACGGACTCACCTCGGTGTCTACCAGCGCTTCTGCCTCGTCGGTCGAAGCGACCTCGATCACCTTGATGCCTTCGGCGTTCGCCAGCACGGTGTCGACAAAGAGCCGCGACACCGGCCCGCCGTCCAGGTCCGCTACCGCGTAGGTGGCGTTGAACTCGAAGTCGGAGAGCGGGTTCAACACGAACCCGAACACCAGGGCGAGCCCAAGCGGGGCGACGATTCCGACGATGTAGGCGGATCGATCTCGAAGCCGTTGCTTCAGGTCTTTACGGGCGATAGTCCAGGCGGCACCCACGATCACTCCCGGAGGGCTCTCCCCGTCAGCTTCAGGAACACCGACTCCAGGTCGGCCGAGTCCACGTCGACGGTCTTGACCAACGATCCCGTACGACCGGCCACCGCCAGAATCTCGGGGAGGTGATCGTGGGCGCGGTCGACGATCAGCGTGATCCCGTCATCGGCGACGGCGGCATCGTCGACCGCGGCAAGATCGCCGAGGGCCGCCGCCGTGGCCGCCAACGACCCGGTGGCGGTGAGCTTGAGCCGGTCACGATGGCCGACCAGTCGAACCAGATCGGCTTGCGAGCCCTCCGCGATCAACTCACCCTGGTCGACGATTCCGATCCGATGACACAGTCGTTCGGCCTCTTCCATGTAGTGGGTGGTGTAGAGGACGGCCATTCCTTGTTCTCCCAAACGTTCGATGCTGTCGAGAATGGCGTTGCGGCTCTGCGGGTCGACGCCGACCGTCGGTTCGTCGAGGATGAGCAACGCCGGGCGATGCAGAAGGCCCACCCCGATGTTGAGCCGGCGCTTCATTCCCCCCGAGTACTTCTCCGTGCGGTCACCGGCTCGATCGGTGAGCTCGATGATCTCGAGCACCTCGGCCACCCGCCGGCGGAGCTCGGGGCCCTTCATCCCGTGGAGGCGGCCGAAGAACTCGAGGTTCTCGGTCGCCCCGAGATCGGGATAGATAGCCAGGTCCTGCGGAACCAGGCCCACCAGACGTTTGGTATGGGTGGCGTCGGGGTTCATCGCCTCGCCACCGAGCGTCACCGATCCCTCATCGGCTTCGAGCAGTCCGGCGATGATGGAGATGGTGGTGGTCTTGCCGGCACCATTGGGACCGAGCAGTCCGTAGGTTTCGCCGGGAGCGATACTGAACCCGATTCCCTTGACGGCGGCATGATCTCCGAAGGACTTGCGAATGCCCGAGCATTCGAGAACCGGACCACCTGCTGGTGCGCTCATCTTGAGTCTCCGATCAGATAGTCCAACCGTACACCTCAATCTGGACCTCGCGTCCGGTCCCCTCGGACGGCGGGCGCGGCTCCTCCAGCGAATGATGGCCCGCGGCTCTCGGGACATCTTCGACGTCTCACTCACCGGGGCGACCTCGTGGATGGTCGGGATGGGGGCACTGGCGCTGCGGACCGATCCCGAGCTGATCATGAAGAGCCGGAGGGTGATTCCGGGACGCCTTCTCGAGGCTGGTCTTGTCTTCGACTACCCGTCGTGGCCAAGGGTTGCCGGAGAGCTGGAAGCGCGCTGGCAGAGCGGAGGGTGACTCCAGCGTCCACCCTCTGACAGGATCAGGTCCTGTTCACTTGGCGGTCGGAACCGTCACGTCGATCCAGACCAGGCGGTGATCGCTGCTCGGGAAGGGGAATACCCCCGCCAGCGGGAACAGCGGGTCGGTGCGCAACGGCCAGAACACGCCGGCGTCGATCAGCTGGAGCGTCTTGCGGGGGAGCACGTAGTCGGCCCGCAGGTTGCCGGGCGCCGAGTCGCTGAAGTCCGCGGTGTCGAAGGCGGGATCGCTCTCATGGGTGAGGTTGGCGCCACCCTGGAGCGCGGACTGCTCGACCGCCCCGAGGCTCGACGGGGTCAACTTGGCGTTCACCAGCGGATGATCGATCAGTTGCTGGATGGCACCGGGGATGCTGTCACCGTCGAGCGGGTCGGAGTTCTGGTCGCCGGCGATCACGAACAACTCGCCCGGCTTCAACCCACCGGATGCTCCCGAGTCGTCGTAGATGTATCCGCCCTGACCGGGGCTGATGTAGTCGGCCCAGAAGCGGATCTCGTCGAAGTTGCGGGTGCCGTTGCGGTCCTCGGGGCCGTCGAACACGGGCGGGGTGGGATGGCTGACGAGGAAGTGGACCGCCTTCGAGCCGATCTGAATCGGCACATCCCAGTGGCTCTTCGACGAGAGCCGGAAGACGGCCAGTTCGTCGGCCGAGTACCAGTCGGCGGGCGCCGGGGTGTTCGGGTCATCGGGGAGCAGGGCTCCCGGCATGTCCTTCCACAGGAAGAGTTGGAAGGTGCGGATGGCGTCGTGGTCGATCGGGTACATCGAGTAGACCGCCATGCCGAACTGGCCGGGGAAGAACCCGAACCCGAAGGCGTCGTTCGGCCCGCCGATCACGCCGTTGTTGTCGAGGTCCTTACCGGACGGGATCCCGGTGTTGGATGGAGCCGTGAAGGCGTGCGGGTAGACGATCGGGTCGGCGCCGTTCTGCGAGATGGACAGGTAGTTCTGCTGGAAGAGGGCGAGCGCCTGATTATCGGCGTCGAAGTCGAACTCGTTGATCAGCAGTACATCGGGCCGGGTGCGCTGGATGATTTCGGCGATGGTTCGGGCCTGGGTGTTGTTGGGTGTCGAGAGATCGGAGACGAGGCCGCCGGCACTGAACCGGTTGAGCGATGCGTTGAAGGTCGAGAACCGGACCGCGTCCTGGGTGTTGTCGGCCATCGCCGGTGCGAGGGACGCCACCAGCAGTGTGACAACTCCAAACGAGACCAATACCAAGCGTCGCATTCCGTACTCCCTGGGTCGCTACCCGATAAACATACAGCAGAGCCGAGGGTTCCGGTGCGGGCGCCAGCCCAGGATTTCCACTCACTAGGTGGCTTTCGGCCCGAGACGAGGCGAGTCTGCTTGCGCACACTGGATCCGTGAACCGGATCCACCGGGTTCGATGGTTCTGCCTTGCGCTGGCGGTTACCCTCGCCTTCCCCTCCCTGGCGCTCGCCCAGGAGACCGCCGAACCGCCGGCCCTCGTCCTCTTCTACGGCGAGGGCTGCCCCTACTGCGCAATGGAGATCCAGTGGCTCCCGGGCCTGATGGAGGAGTTCCCTGAGTTGGAGGTCGAGATCCGGGAGGTGTGGAACGACCCGGCGAACCAGCAGGTGTTCGCAGCAACCGCCGCCCGGGTGGGCTTCGAGCCGCGGGCGGTGCCCACGACGGTATTCGGCGACCGCTACTGGGTTGGCTTCAGTCAGCCGATCGCCGACGACATCACCGGCGCAGTGGAGGCGGCGTTCGCCGCCACACCGCTCGAGCCCGAGGCGACGGATACGAGGGTGGTCGACATCCCGATCATTGGCCTGGTCGACGTCGGCGGCATGCCTCTCCTCGGGGCCACCGTGATCATCGGGTTGGTCGACGGATTCAACCCGTGTTCGCTGTGGGTACTGACGATCCTCCTCGCCCTCGTGCTCCACACCGGGTCCCGTCGCCGGGTGCTGACTGTCGGTGGCGTGTTCCTGGCGGTCACCGCGGCGATGTACGGCCTCTACATGTTCGGCATCTACGGGGTGCTCTCATACGTCACGCATCTGGAGTGGATCCGGGGAGTCATGGCGGCCATTGCCGTCGTGTTCGGGGTGGTGAACGTCAAGGACTACTTCGCTTTCCGGCGTGGCCCATCCCTCACCATCGCCGACAGTCGCAAACCCGGCCTGTACCAGAAGATGCGAAGCGTCGCCGTTGCCGACAAGCCGCTTCCTGCCGTGCTCGGTGGAACCGTGGCGCTCGCCGTGGGGGTTTCGCTGCTGGAGACGCCTTGCACTGCGGGGCTGCCACTGCTGTGGGTGAACCTGCTCAACCAGCAGCAGGTCGCCATGGCCGGCGCCGCCGTCCTCTTCGCCGTCTACATGCTCGTGTTCCTGATCGACGAACTCGTCGTGTTCGGGGTGGCGGTGGCGACGATGCGGGTAGGCAAGCTGGAAGAGCGTCACGGCCGGATGCTGAAGCTCGTTTCGGGCTGGGTGATGATCGCCCTGGCGGGCACCCTGCTGTTCGCTCCGCAGGCGATGGAGTCGGTCACCGGCGCGCTGGCGGTGTTCGCTTTGGCAGTGGTGCTGACGGGCGCCTCGATTGCTGTCCACTCACTCTTCGAGTCGCCCACCACACCGCCGGCGAAGCAGGGCCCCAAGGTCGGATCGCGCCGATAACGCCACTCGCCGGGGAGGAACGCGTCGGACCTTGCCCCCCTCCCCCCTTCGGGGTACTCCCCCCTGCGGAGGGAGAGACGGAACGCGTCGCCTCCGTCAGGTTGCGTCGGTGCGGGTCAGGGTCTGGGTGGCGAGTGACACGATCTGGGCCGTGTCGAGTTGGATGGTCGGGGCGACGAAGGCGGTGCCTTCGGCGAGGTCCTTGCGGATGAGGTCCCGGAGTTGATCCATCGCCTTGTCGGTCTGGCCGACGAACAGGATCTTCTGCAGCAGGTTGCTGATACGACAGAGGATCCATGGTCCTCGTGCCTTGCCCCACAAGGAGACCAAACGGGTCCCGTCCTCGGTTGGCTCCAACAGGTAGGTGGTGTCGAAGTTCACCTTGATGGGCGTGGTGCCGTTGATCGTGAAGCGCTCGAAGGGCTGCCAGTCCACGATCGTGTGCTGGCTCTGCATCTTGCCGTGGTAGCAGTAGTAGACCGACTCGACCGCGATCCGTCCGTTTGCCCGGTTGCGAAGGTCCATCTCGCTCGCTCCGAGGATGAGGATCCGGTATTCGGGCTTGGTCAGGTAATCCCAGAGGATGGATGGCGGGACCGGGAACGTCTGCTCGCGCACGAGTAGCGCCTCTTCGCTACTCACTTCGATCCGTACGGTTTCCTTGAGGCGATCCCACACCTCGTGCAGGTCGCTCACGTACATCTGCACCTCACCGACGTCGGCGAAGGCCTCGCGATGAGGAGTCAGGCTCTTCTGGAACTCCTCGAGCCCCAACGCGTCCATCACCGACTGGGTGAAGGCGGCGTACGCCTTGAAGCCGGTCTCTTCTTTGATGCGATTCTTGGCGAGGCGATGGACCAGATTGACGTCGTTTCCCACCAACTCCGTCAACGTTCCGAGCTTCTGGGTCATGAATGAACCGAAGTGGACGAAGAACTTCAAGTCGAGGTTGGGGAGGTTCCGGCACGCATTACAGGCGCAGGTCGTGTTGAGCACCATCAGTTCGAGCGCCTTGCGGAACGAGGCATAGGTGGATTCGATCATGTCCAGCAGGCTCTGACCCTGGATGAATCCGCCGGCCGGCGCGTAGGAGAAGACGGCGTCGCCCTCCAGCTTGGACAACACCAAGGGGGATTGGGTGTGCTTGATCAACAGATTGAGCAGGTCGGCGAGACTGTCGCGGGCGTGTTCGAGTTCCGACTCGTTGACGTACTTCGAATAGCCGGTGATGTCGGCGATGATGAGAACGCCCTGTTGTGTCATGGGCGGCAGATCCTAGGGAGAACGCCGGCAGAACGACCTGTTCGCTCGATCGTTCCGGTGGCGAGACGCTGCGCTTCGAACGATGTGACTTTGCGCCCTGGGACCGGGGCGATGGACAGGTGCAAGCTGATCCTCGTGAGTTCAACCGAACTTGGATCAACATCGCTCGAATCGAGGGCGGCCATCTTCGGGACATTGAGCGATCCGATCAGGCTGTCGATCCTCGACCAATTGAACCGGAACCAGCGTTGCGTGTGTGAGCTGCAGGAGGGGCTGGACATCGCCCCGAACCTGCTGTCGTATCACCTACGGGTCCTCCGTGAGGCCGGCCTGGTGGAGTCGACCCGGCGGGGACGATGGGTCGACTACCGGCTCTCCGACGACGCCACCACCAGAGTGACGAGTGCCCTCCCCCCACCGCTCGTCGAGGAGGTATCGAGGTGACCGACACCGCCGCGATCGAGACGCCGGTTCTCGAGCGGCTCTCGTTGCTCGACCGCTTCCTCCCGGTGTGGATCGGGCTGGCGATGGTGGCCGGCCTTCTCCTGGGCCGTTTGATCCCAGACCTGAACGACTGGCTCGACGCAGTCAAGATCGGCACCGTCTCGCTCCCCATCGCCATCGGGTTGCTGGCGATGATGTATCCGGTTCTGGCCAAGGTTCGCTATTCGAAGATCGGCGAGATCGCCGCCGACCGAACACTGATGGTCACCTCGCTGGTCCTCAATTGGATCATCGGTCCGGCACTGATGTTCGCCCTGGCCTGGCTGTTGCTTCCCGACCTCCCCGAGTACCGCACCGGACTGATCATCATCGGCCTGGCCCGCTGCATCGCCATGGTCCTGATCTGGAACGATCTCGCCTGCGGCGACCGGGAAGCGGCGGCCGTCCTGGTGGCTCTCAACTCGGTGTTCCAGATCGTCGCCTACTCGGTTCTCGGCTACTTCTATCTGCAACTGCTCCCCGACTGGCTCGGACTCGACACCGCCACCCTCGACGTCACCATGTGGGAGATCGCCAAGATCGTCCTCGTCTTCCTCGGCATCCCCCTCGCCGCCGGCTACCTCACCCGACTGTGGGGCGAACGGGTCCGCGGCATCGACTGGTACGAGAATGAGTTCATTCCCAGGATCGCGCCGTGGGCGTTGTACGGGTTGCTGTTCACGGTGGTGATCCTGTTCGCCCTCCAGGGTGAGACCATCACCAGCAGGCCGCTCGATGTCGCCCGGATCGCCCTCCCTCTCCTCGTCTACTTTGCGCTGATGTGGGCGGTGTCGTTCGCGATTGGACTGTGGCTACGGCTCTCCTACGAGAAGAACACCACCGTGGCGTTCACCGCCGCCTCCAACAACTTCGAACTCGCCATTGCGGTGGCAATCGGCGTATTTGGCGTCACCTCGGGGGAGGCGCTGGCCGGTGTCGTCGGGCCCCTCATCGAAGTGCCGGCCCTGGTCGGACTCGTCTTTGTCGCCCTCTGGGCGCGCGGGCGGTACTACTCAGGTCCGAACCGATAACGCCGCGGGTGACAACGCGGTGACGAGCTTTGTGATTCTTTGAGGATTCGCTGAGGCGCCGATGAGGGAGATGCCTGCACGATGGGGGGGTGAAACGCGTAGGGCACTTCGTTCGTGTGCGATCCCTGGCCCGGCTGCCGCCCGGGTGAGAAGCCCATTCGGCTATTCCAGAGACGGTGACGAACCGCATCGTGGCGGGGACCCGGTCCGATCGAGTCGGCCGGTCCCGAGTGAGACGGTGTGAGGCGGGTCGAATCCGGTTCCATGGAGATCCGGGCGCCGACGATCAGCACAACGCCGTCGGCGTCCCGTCGCAAACTAGGAGACCCCAATTGCTCAGATCCAAACTCGCCGCCGTCACCACTGTGTTGGTGTCGGCGTTCACCCTCGCTCCGGCGATCCCGGCGATCGCCGCCACCCCTCCCGTGTATTCGGTCCAGTTCCTCGGGGACGGCATCCCGACGGCGATGAACGACACCGGCACGGTCGTCGGAGTTCGCACCGATCAGACCACCCTCGCCAACGTTCCACTCATCAGCGTCGGCGGCAGTTCCTGGGCGACCCTGCCACTGCCCGCCGGCTACACCAGCGCCACCCCGACCGATGTCAACGACGCCGGTGTCATCGTGGGCAACGTCAACCAGGGGTCGACCGGAACGTCCCGGGCTGCCCGGTGGACGCCCTCTCCCACCGGCTACACCGCCGGCCTGCTGCCATTGGCGCCGGGTCAGACGTCGGCGCTCGCCAGCGGCATCAACGACCTCGGCCAGGTGATCGGATCCCGGGCCGGCCTGTTCGGCCTTCCCGACGGGTTCGGCTGGGTCTACTCGGATGCCACCGGCATCGTCGACCTGTATGCCACCTACGGCTGGTTCGCCACCCCGGCTGACATCAACAACAACGGGGTGATCACCTCGGGTGTGGAGATCTTCGACCTCGACACCGGGGTGGCGACCGACATCGGCAGCCAGGCCTCGGCCGCCATCGGCAACATCGGCGGGTCGGTGCTCAACGACGCCGATCAGGTGCTCGGTCTCAGCTTCGGATCTGGGAGCCTTCCGATCGCCCGGGTCTGGCGGTACACACCCGGGAGTGGATGGCTGTTCATCGCCGGCTCGTCGCGTTACACGACGGCGAGTGACATGAATGCCGCCGGCACGATCACGTACGGCGAAGGGCTCGCCAACGCCCCCGGGATCTATTTCGACGGTCTCGGCACCTTCGCTCTCAACGCCCTCATCGATCCGGCAGTCACTGCCGCCGGATGGTTTGCGGGTGGCAATGCCAAGATCGACGACAACGGTGTGGTGGTGGCGTACGCCACCAACTCGACGACCGGCGCCCGCAGCGCCATGCGACTGACACCGCAGGGCTCCTTCCCGCCGCCTGCCGCCCCCACCGGTCTCACCGCCGTCGCCCACCCGCCCACCGACTCCGAGCCCTATCTATCGATCGACCTGTCGTGGGTCAATGCCGATCCGGCGCTGACCCAACGCTTCGAAATGGAGCGGAGGGTGAGCGGGACCTCGACCTGGTCACCCATCGCCCTGGTCCCACCCGGCATGGGTACCTTCCACCAGGACACCACCGTCACCCCGGGGACACGGTATGACTACCGGGTACGGGCGGTCGGCGTGGGCGGGCCGAGCGAGTGGTCGAACATCGCCTCAGCCACCGCCCCCACCGTGACCCAGACGAGGGTGACCAACATCGCCCTGTCGGCCAAGCTCCGCCGGGGGGTGGTGAATGTGGGCGGGACGGTGACGGTGCGAACCGACGCCGGTGCCGCCCTCGCCGGAGCAACGGTGGCCGTCACCTGGACGTACCCGAACGGCTCGACCACTTCGGCGACCTCCGTCACCGACACCCAGGGCCAGGCCCGGGTGGCCACCTCCGGCGGACGTGGCACCTACACGCTCACCGTCACCGGGGTAACGAAGAGCGGCACGTTGTTCGACAGCGCCAACAGCGTGCTGAGCCGATCGATCACCCGGTAGCGATCACGCAAAGGGAAGAAGCGGAGGGGTCCGGCCGGCGACCGGGCCCCTCCCTTTGGCATCACCACCAGCCGAGCCAGTCGAGAACGTCGCCGGCAACCGTGGAGACGGGCCGATCGCCGTCGATCTGGACGTCACCGAGCCCGACGCCGATCCCGGCGGCGTGCCGGCGACGAGCCTCCTCGAGGTCGTCCGCCCGACCGGCGGTGACCGCCAAGCCGAGGCGCTCCTCGATCACAGACAGCGGCACTGTCAACTCGACCACCAGGACCGGGAACGGCAGCGCTGCTCGGAGGTCGCCCAGATCGTCGGGGTCTTGCAGCGACCACGCCATCACGAAATGAGTGACGCCGGCTGCCAGGTAGGTATGGGCGATCGAAGTCAGGTTGCGGAAGAGGATGTTCCTTGCCTCGGCTCGGTCCAGACCGGGAATCCCGAACCACCAGAGCCAGTCGAGGTCGAGAGCTCCGAACGGCACACCGGTGTCTTCGAGCACAGATGAGATCTCCTCGACGACGGAGGACTTGCCCGCCCCGTAGAGACCGGTCACAAGCACCCCACTGCGGCCGGGCGTTGCAGCGCTCATGTTGGTCGCAGTTCCAGGTGCATTCGACGCTGCGTATTCGTCGAGGAATTCAACGTCCTGGTTCGGGAGGCTCACACTCTCCTTCATACTCCGACACCACCCTGAGTAGCAGGGGGATACTACCGAGAGCCGCTTCAGGTTCGAAGGGGTAGCGTTGCCGGATGCCCGAGACGCCAAGCCTCCAGCCGCAGAGGGGCAGGAAGCGGTGGATCGCCAGGGTCGTCGGTGTTCTGGCGGTCGTGCTCGGGTTGGTGTTCGTGGCGGCGATCGTCGCGTTGGGCGGGTGTGGTGCCTACGGAGGAACCTGCCCGGCCGATCCGCCCCCGTTGTTCGATGACGAGGTGTTCTTGTTCGGGGCGCTGGGAGCGGCGATCTCGACCGGAACAGCCGTATTCGCCTTTCGCCCGACGCTGCGGGGACTGGGTCAGGCACTCGTCGCGGCGCCGGTCGCCGCACTGATGGTCGGGCTTCTTGCTCGCAGCATCGCCCACGGCTGAACCGGCCCGCCCAGGTATCGGCTGCCTTCGACCAGCGCGCTCGTACCGCAACAGGCGGCTGCCTTCGAATGGGGGATAGGGCCAACGGGCACTAATCACCGGGCCGGGCCTGGTCGTACGATCGGGGAAGAGGTCGGCGCACCGGCGCCGGCCCGAGACCCGCGAAAGGAGGGGTCATGAGATTTCCCCGCCGTGACTGGTTTGCCACCGGGATGGTGGCGCTGGCGACATTGATGGCGGTGCTGTGGGCGGTGGACGCCACCCTGCCCGGACTCGAGGGGGTTCGCGCCACCGGTGTGGTGGTGATGGTCTGCGGATTCGTGGCGTCGGCAGGCGCCGTCGTCCCCGGCTTCGAAGGCCTGATCCATGGCGACCGGATCTACCTGGTGGTTGCCTCCTTGCTCGGTCTGGTGGCCCTCGGCGCCGGGATCGGACTGTTGGTCAGCGCCGAGAGTGGGTGGCTGGCCGTGTTGGTGGCCGCCACGGTGGTGTTGTGGGCGATGGCCACCGTTCGCCACAGCCGGTCCGTCATGGGTCGGCAACCGGCACCGGTTCGCCTCGAGGAGAGGCCCCGCCAACCCGTTGGTCTGTGACCTGACCGCTGATCAGAAGGGGTCACAAGCCAGCACATCAAACCCCTCAATTCACCCGACAGAGGCGCCCGGGGCGGGATACCATTCCGGGTGCGCTGTCAGCGAGGCAGCAGTGGAGAGAGGGAGGCGAGATGAAGAGAGCATCATGGCTGGTCCTCGTCCTGCTCTTGGTCATGGCGTTTGCGCCGATGGCCATGGCAGGCGAGTCGAAGGGACCGTCCGGACC
>DAIOGO010000009.1:30835-38965 GCA_036745195.1 Actinomycetota bacterium
TCAGCCGACTGCCTTCTTGACCAGGGCCACGATCTGCTTCTCCACGGCAGGGGTCATCTTGGTGAGGGCATAGGACGTCGGCCACATGGCACCATCGTCGAGGTTGGCGGGGTCCTGGAAGCCGAGGGTGGCGTAGCGCGCCTTGAACTTGCCGGCGTCCTGGAAGAAGCACACCACCTTTCCCTCCTTGGCGTAGGCGGGCATTCCATACCAGGTCTTGGGGGTGAGTTCGGGGGCTGCCTTCGTGATGATCTCATGCAGACGCGCCGCGATGAGGCGGTCGGCGTCGGCCATGGCGGCGATCTTCTCCAGCACCTCGTTGGTGCCGTCGACGTTCTTCCCACCCTTGGCGGCTCTCATCTCCTTGGCCCGGTCTTTCATGGCTGCCCGCTCCTCGGCGGTGAAACCCGCGGCCTCGGTGTTTGATTGACTGCTGCCCTTGGACGGCTTGCTGATGGCCATTGCGATCTCCTCTGCCGAGTCCCGCGGCGGGACGATGGATGCTGACATTGGCTCGCCGGTGTGCGTCGGTCAAGTGACCAGCCCACCCTGAAGGGCGGTCGACGACTCCCGGTCGAGGTGATCCCCGTCACCCCTGAGTAGCCACTGTGGTTGACATAGGCAAGATACAACCGTATGGTTGTACAAGTGCAAACCGTTCTCGACCACGACCGGATCTTCGGCGCCCTGGCCGATGCCACCCGGCGGGACATCGTTCTCCGGTCCATCGACGGCCAAGAGGGTGTGGCACAACTGGCCGAGCACTATCCGATGAGCTTTGCCGCCGTGCAGAAGCACATCGCGATCCTCGAGCGCGCCGGCCTGGTCACCAAAGAGCAGGTCGGCCGGCGCAAGGTCGTCCACACCAACCTCGCCGCGCTTGGAGCGGCGAGGCGTCTCCTCGATCAGTACGAGGAGTTGTGGCGTGAACGGGTCGATCGCATGAGGCAGATGATCAACGAATCGAAGGAGACAGACCGATGACCGTCATCGCCATTCACAAGGACCCGGCCGCCCGCACCATGGTGCTGGAGGCCGAGTTCGATGCCTCGCCCGAGCGGGTATGGCAGTTGTGGGCCGACCCGCGCCAGCTCGAGCGCTGGTGGGGGCCACCGACCTATCCAGCAACGGTGACATCCCACGACCTGCGCCCGGGCGGGCGGGTGACCTACCACATGACCGGGCCCGAAGGCGACCAGCCCATGGGCTACTGGGTGATCGACGAGGTGGAGGCGCCGCACCGATTGGTGTTCCGAGACGGGTTCGCCAACGACGACGGCACACCCAACACCGATTTCCCCGAATCGATCGCCCGGGTCAGCATCGAGGAGATCGGCGGGGGAAAGACCCGCATGGCGATCGAGAGCATCTTTGCCAGCACCGAGGTGATGGAGCAGATGCTCGCCATGGGGATGGAGGAGGGGCTGAAGGGGGCCGCCGGCCAGATCGACGCGATCCTGGCCGAGAACCGCGGTGCGGGGGTGCAGGGCTGATGGGCCGGCTCGTCTACGAACTGAACGTCTCGCTCGACGGTTATGTCGAGACACGCCAGGGCGGGCTCGACTGGGCGACTGTCGACGAGGAGCTCCACAGCTGGTTCAACGACGAGCTGCGCTCGATCGACGCATCGCTCTACGGTCGCAGGCTCTACCAGCTCATGGCCGACTACTGGCCCACCGCAGAAGAAGACCCGACTGCCACGCCGGTGATGCGGGAGTACGCCCGGCTGTGGAAGCCCGTGCCCAAGTTCGTCTTCTCGCAGACTCTCGAGCAAGTCGACCACAATGCCCGCCTGGTGCGTGGCGACGTGGAGAAGGTGCTGGAGGAGGTGCGCAGGGAGTTCCCAGGCGACCTCGAGGTCGGCGGCCCCAACCTGGCCGCCCAGTTCGTGCGTCGCGGGCTGGTGGACGAATTCCGCCTCGTCGTGCACCCGGTCGTCCTCGGTGGCGGCACGCCGTTCTGGCCGCAGCTCGATGCACCGATCAGTCTCCGACTGGTCGACACCCGAACCTTCTCATCGGGAGTGATCGTGAACTCATTCGCCAAGGCCTGACTCCGCTGACGATCGAGCTGTTCCTCGCCGGCGAGACCCGTTGGGGGTTGGGGTACACCGGCGATACACGGAAGGAGCCGGGTGAGTACCGTGCCCTGGTGGAGCACGGCGCACCTGAGACCCGTTTCTGTCGGAGGCCGGGCAGCTCCATCGCCTACCAGGTGGTGGGCGATGGACCGGTCGACCTGGTCTTCCTGTCGGCGTGGTTCAGCCACGTGGACGGACGGTGGGAGGAACCGCAGTTCGCCCGCATGCTTCGCCGATTCTCTTCGTATGCCCGGTTGATCGTCTTTGATCGGAGGGGAAGCGGAGCCTCCGACCCGCTCCCCGCCGAATCGGCGGTGTGGGAGGACTGGGCCGACGACATCCTCGCCGTGATGGATGCCGCCGGATCGGAGCGGGCATTCGTGGCAGGGGTGGGGGACAGCGGCCCGGTGGCCGTCCTGTTCGGGGCCACCCATCCCGACCGGGTGGCCGGTCTGGTGCTCGTGAACACCGCTGCCCGTTTCACCCGGGCCCCCGACTATCCGTGGGGCAAGACCGAGGATGAGGTCGACAGTTTCCTCCGTCACGAAGAAGAGACCTGGGGCGGAGGCGGGATGATCGACGTCTTCGCCCCGAGCAAGACCGGGGACTCCCAGTACGCCCAGTGGTGGGGCCGCTACCAGAGGATGTCGGCCAGTCCCTCGGCGAGCACCGCCGGAGCTCGCCACATCTTCGCCATGGACGTTCGCCCCTTCCTGGGTGGGGTGCAGGTGCCGACCCTGGTGGTACAACGGGCGCAGATGCCGATGCTGGCCGTCGAGCACGGCCGCTACCTGGGCCGGGAGATACCCGGGGCGAACTACGTGGAGCTGCCGGGAAGCGACTACTTCATCTACCTCGGTGAAGCAGACGTGCTCGACCAGATCGAGGAGTTCGTCACCGGCGCACCGTCTGGCATCGAGTCCGACCGGGTGCTGGCAACCGTGGTCTTCACCGACATCGTCAAGTCCACCGATCGGGCCGCCGCGCTGGGAGATCGGCGGTGGCGGGAGACGATGGACGCCCACGACGACCTGGTCCGGCGCAAACTGGCGGAATATCGAGGGACATTGGTCAGGACGACGGGGGACGGGATGCTCGCCACCTTCGACGGTCCCGCCCGGGCAGTGAGAAGCGCCTTCGCCATCCGCAACGGCCTCCGTGGGGTGGGGCTCGACCTCCGCTGCGGCCTCCACACCGGCGAGGTAGAGATGAGACGGGAGGAGATCGGCGGAATCGGTGTCCACATCGGTGCCCGGATCATGTCGGAGGCAGAACCCAACGAGATCCTCGTGTCGAGCACGGTGAAGGACCTCGTCGTCGGGTCGGGGATCCGGTTCGAAGATCGCGGCGAGCATGAGCTGAGAGGGGTTCCCGAGCAGTGGCACCTCTTCGCGGCGGTGGAATAGATCGCGTTCCGCCGCTCTCCCATCCCAGCCCGCTCTGTCACAGCTGGGCGGGGATCGACCCGGCGGTGGTCATCGTCGATCCCACCAGTCGAGGACCCGCAGGGCCTTCAACGTCACCCAGCGCGATGGCTGATCCGGCCCCTCGTCGATTTCGAACCACACCCGGCCGGTGGGGCTCCAGTCGAGCGCCCAGGTTCCGTCCTCCCTTCTCTTGGAGCGGACATGCTCGATCGCCTCGCCGCAGCGTGGGTCGGGTGCGGTCCCGGTGAGGACCCCGGCCGCCCGGAAGTAGTCGAGGGAGCGAAGCACGTCGTAGAACCAGTGGGACGGGTGGATGAAATAGAGGAACCGGGAGTCGGCCGGCTCACCGGTCCTGAGACGGCGAAACAGCGACCTGGCCAGCAGATACTCCTCGCCTGAACGGCGGGCGGCCCGGGACCGATCTGTCCCGCCGGTGGCGCGCCCGTACTCGAGAAGTCCCTCGAGCACGTTGATCGTGGTGTGGTAGGAAGACCGGATCGAACCGTTGATCGTCTCGCAATTCCAGCCGCCATCCTCGAGCCGCTCACCGAGAAGGCGGTCGACGATCGGGCTGACGTCGACGCCGAAGTAGGCGCCGTTGGCGACGGTCCTCCCGTTGATGCACGGCTCGACCTCTCCCTCCCAGTACGGCTGGTTGCCTTCTTCCCAGCGTGAGTTGACCCCGATCAGGTCGATCGCCCGTCGGACCCGGGGAGAGGTTGGATCGAGCCCGAACTCCCTGAGTTGGGTCAGAACGTGGGTGGTCGTCGTCCACGGCTGGCCGGCACCGGGTTGGGCTTCGGGACCGGTGAAATCGAAGGTGGCGGGCCAGAAGGCGCCGCCATCCCACTGCCCGTCCTCGTCCTCGAGACCGAGCAGGCGGGCGCCCCACCCCTCCGTCTCGACCCTGGCGCGTTCGGCCGCCCACTCCGCCTCCGGGAAGTGGAGGAGATCGCGCATCACCTGCCAGCGGATGGAAGGATCGGACTCGGCGGGGTCGAGCAACCACTCGATGACCCTCGGGTGATCAGACATCGGGGGCGAGGACCTCCTGCAGGAACAAGCTCGACGACTCCTTGAAGGCCAGGGTGATCGAAGCGGTCGGGGCGATCGAGGCGAATCCGTGAGGAGCGCCGTCGATCACCTCCAACCGGCTGTCGGTCCCGGCAATGCGGAGTCGCTCGTCGTAGTCCCGGCTCTCGTCGTGGAAGAGGTCGATTGCCCCGACTCCGATCCAGGTGGGCGGAAGACCGGTCAGGTCGAGGCGGCGGGCCGGGACCGAATAGGCCGGATGTTCGGCGCTCCCCGGGGGTCGGTCGAGATAACACGACCAGCCGAGGTGGTTCAGCGCCTTGTCCCAGATGGCGTGTTGGTGTTCGCCGATGTCTGACCGCACCGCGGTGCGGTCGTCGAGCATCGGATAGACCAGGAGTTGGCCCGCCACCGAAACGCCCTGGTCGTGAAGGCGCTGGACGAGGGCGGCGCTCAAGCCTCCACCGGCGCTCTCGCCGCCGATCGCCACCCGGGTGGGGTCGAACCTGCCTTCCCTCCCGGACATCACCCAGCGGGTGACCGCTGCCAGGTCTTCGAGCGGAGCCGGAAACGGATGCTCCGGGGCGAGCCGGTACTTGGGTGAGACCACCGCGATCCCCAAACGGTCGGCGTAATACGCCCCCCAAACGTCGTCGCGATGGTCGCCGAGGATGAGGCCCCCACCGTGGATCCAGACGAGAACCGGGAGGGCGGTGGTGGCCCCGGCCGGGCGGTAGAGGCGAACGTCGATCTCCCGCCCTTCGTCCTGGACGGTGAGATCGGTGATGGCGATCCCGTCGGGGAGAGGCGGGTTGCGAACCAGCAGGCGGGCGAGTCCCAGCAGGGGTCGGACGATTCGGACCGTTCGGCGGGACAGACGCAACCGGGGGAGGCGCCTCACCGCCGTCCGGAACTCGGGGTGGATCTCCTGTTGCACCGCACCATCCTGGCATCATCCAACTGGGTGGGCCTATCGATTGCGGAAGAGGGCGTCGACGTTGGGGAGATCGGTGAACCGGGTGAACGTCCCCTCGCCGGCGATCTCGGCGGCTGCCTGCAGGAACCCCGCCCAGGCGGTTCGGGCGAGGGTGCCACCGACACTGATCCGGCGCACCCCAAGGGCGGCCGCCTCGGCCACGGTGATGAACGGGGAATTGATGAGGAGGTTCACCGGTCTGGGTGACACCGCATCGACGATGGCGGAGATCTGATCGGTGGAGTCGATCCGGGGGGCGTAGAGACAGTCGGCGCCGGCCTCGGCGAAGGCGCGCAACCTCCGGATCGTCTCGTCGAGGTCGGGGCGTCCGACCACGAAACCCTCCGACCGACCGGTCAGGACGATGCCGGAACCACTCTCGTCGATCGCCTGACGGGCCGCCTCGATGCGTTCCACCGCCAGTTCGAACTCGAAGAGGGGTTCAGCCGGATCGCCGGTCGAGTCCTCGATCGAGAGCCCGGCTATTCCGGTGGCGGCGGCCAGTTTCACGTTCTCGGCGACCAGCGCCGGATCGCGGGCGTAACCCCCTTCGAAGTCGGCGTTGACCGGGATGGCCACCGCACCGGCCACACTCCGCAGATGGTCGAGAGCCTGGGACAGCGTGAGCTCGTTGTCGGCGCGACCGAATGTCCAGGCGTGGCCGGCGCTGGACGTCGCCAGCGCCGGGAAGCCCATCTGTTCGAGTGCCAGTGCGCTTCCCGCGTCCCACGGGTTGGGCATCACGAAGCAGCCTTCTGCGTGCAACTGGTGAAAGAGGGCTGCCCGTTCGTCCTGCCCGGTCATGGGACACACCTCGCGGTAGGGGAGTGAGGAACTGGACGCTAGCGATGACGACGGTCGGGTGCGCCGGCGGTACCGGGAATCGCCCAGTGGCGGGCGGGAGATCAGGCTTCGAGCATCGCCAGGCGCAGCTCGACGAGCCGGCGCACGAGCGCTTCATCGGGGACCCGGTCGACATCGAAGCGAAGCGTCCCCTTCGACCAGTCGTACCCCTCCAGCAGCTCCGGTTCGACCTGGTCGAGGACCGACCCCGAGTGGGGGAAGTAGCTGCAGTGGCGTTTGGCATGGGCATATCCGGCAATGGGCTTGCCCTCGACCAGGAAGGCGGGGACGCCGTATGACATGCCCTCGGCTGCAGCGGGAAGGAGTGAGGCGAGCAGCGTGCGCAACGCCATCAGGGTGCTGCGCTGGGGCTCGGGCGCCCCGGCCAGGTATTCGTCGACGGTCACCGAGTAAACCTACCCCACGTCGCCACACGATGAAGGTTGGATCAGAATGTGCGGCATGGATCGCCGGTCCTTGGGCCGGGATAGATTCCCACTCATCCTCGAGAGGCAGTCACGGTCGAAGTGCAGCAGTCGATCTTCGAGTTCATGAGCGAGTTGTGGCTCTACCCGGGAGAGGGCGCATGGTTCTTCGTCACCCTTCCCAACGACGTTGCCGACGAGATCGACGACGCGGCGGGCGAGCGGGCCGGCTTCGGGTCGATCCCCGTCGAGGTGACCATCGGCTGGAGCACCTGGAGCACCTCGCTGTTTCCCGACAAGAAGACCGCCTCGTTCGTACTTCCCGTCAAGAAGGCGATCCGGGAAAGGGAAGGTCTGGAGGAACGTTCGGTGGTGGCCGTCCACCTGCGTCTCGACCCTGACCGAAGGTAGTGGGCGGGGCTCGGGGCGCATGGGGGTCGGGCTGAAGCCTCCGTTGTGGTCAGCCCGCCCGGTGGATGTGGAGGGCCACCGCGCTCGTCCACAAGAGTGGGAGCCACATAGCCGCCCGTTGGAGGAGGCCGTCCACGTCGTCGAGCAGACCGGCGGCGATCACCGGTCCGCTCATCAAGCCGAGGGCCCCCACCACGAACGACGCCACCTGCCAGCGGCGGCCGAAGCGACCGTCACTGCGGAACAGGCCGGGCGAAATCATCATGGCGAGCGGCAAGCCAATCGCTCCCGGCATGCTGAACGTGGCGTGGAGCCGTCCGGTGGCGGTCACGTCGATGCAGCCCGGATCACACGGAAAGAACCCGACGACACCCATTCCGAGTCCGGCGATCACGATCAGGAGGGTGGCGAACCAGGTCCCGGCGCCCCCGGGGATCGAGCTGCGAAAGACGTAGGCGAAGACGAGCAGGACGACCCCGAGCAACGAGAACCCGGCGAAGTTCATGATGGCGGCGTGGGGGGCGCCGACCGAACCCAACTCGCTCTGCGTCTGGCGCACCGGGTCGTACCCTGTCCAGGCCAGTCCGAGCACGGTCGTCACAACGACGTAGAAGACCGGGCCGGCGATAGCGACCAGCCTGGCGAAGCGGTCCACCCGACCACCGGCGGCAACCGCGGGAGGCGATGTCGTCACCCCTGCATGCTGGGGGAAGGTGAGATGGTCGGACAGGGGCAAAAGCCCCAAACCGGTCCACCGGCCCGCTTGTTGTGCGCCGGTCAGGGTGCGATGGACAGGACGACCTTGCCCAGAGCCTTACCTTCGCCCACCCGGGCGTATGCCTCTGCGGCCCGTTCCAGCGGATAGATGCGGTCGATGGCCGGCGTGAGCGTTCTCGCCGCCACCATGTCGCCGACACGGGCCAGATCGGCCGAATT
>DAIOGO010000010.1:0-37741 GCA_036745195.1 Actinomycetota bacterium
TCGTTCATCGTTCATCGGCTACCAGCCGGGAGCCGGCTGAGGGACTGGCTCGCCTACCCTGCCGCCACGTGAACAGCCGATTGCAGTCGCTCTTTCCTTTCCGGCTCCTGTCCGGGGAGGACAAGAAGCTGCTGATGGTGGTGGGCGGAATCGGGGTGCTGCAGGGCTATTCGCAGGCCCATCTCTCGGCTTTGGTCCCCTTCACCCGGGCGGCGCTGGCGGTGAGCGAAGGGGGGATGAGCGCCATCCTCTCGATCACCCGCCTGGCGTCTCTCGGTGCCATTGTCTTCTCGTTGTGGGGTGATCGCACCGGCCGCCGGAGGCCCTACCTGGCGGCGATCCTGCTCCTCATCGCCTCCACCACCCTCACCGCCGCCACCCGGTCGGCAGCCGAGTTCACCGTGCTGCAGTCGCTCGGGAGGGTCGCCTCGGCGGCGGTCGGCACCCTCGGGGCGGTGCTGGTGGCGGAATCGATCACCCCCCGCTTCCGCGCCTTCGGGATCGGCGTATTCGCCGCCGCCGCCAGCTTCGGTGCGGGGGGCGGCCAGCTGATGTTGCTGGTCGCAGACAACGGTCCCCAGGCGTGGCGTATCCCCTTTGCCGCCACCGCAGTGGGAGTGATCGCGCTGCCCTGGTTCTGGAGATTGACCGAGTCCCCGCTGGCGGTCAGACAGAAGAGCGTCCCGGTGGCGATTCTCCTCCGCGGGCGGCTGGCGAGGCGGTTCTGGATCTCCGGTGTCGCCGCCCTGATGGCCGCCGCCCTCCCCGCGGTCTCCATCGCCTTCGTGAACGAACGTCTTATCAATGGACTTGGCCTCGCCACCGGCATGGTGGTGACCATCGGGTTGCTGGGTGGAACCGTCGGCGGCCTGGGATTCTGGATCGGGGGGAGGGTGGCCGATGTATGGGGACGGCGAGGCGCCACGGCAGCCGCCCTGGGTGCGGCCGGCCTCGGTGGGGTCTGGCTGTACTCGGTGACATCGGTCGGACAGATCGCGGCGGCGATCGCTCTCGGGTCCTTCGGCAGCTTTGCCTACCTCCCGGCCGCCTCGGCCCATCGCGCCGAACTCTTCCCCAACGAGAACCGGAGCACGGCAGCCGCCATGGGCGCCTATCTGGCGACGTTGGGGTCGGCGCTGGCCCTCTTCGCCGGCGGGCTCATCATCGACCGGATCGGCCTCAGCGCCACCGTCTACCTGATGACGGTCCCGACGGTTGTCGCCATCGGGCTCACCCTGCTGCTGCCCGAAACGAGGGATCAGCCGCTGAGCGGGTTGGCGGCGTAGGCCCGCCCCAGAACTGCCAGCCGGGCCAGCACCATCGCAGTGATCGCCCACCACACCCCGGCCAGGCCGAGGTCGAGCCCGAGCGTGACACCCAGCACGACGAGGACAGCCAGAGAGCCGGCGAATGTGGACCGGGCCAGAAGGCGTACGGACAGGGTCCCGATGAACACCCCGTCGAGCACGAACAGCACCGCCGCCGCCGGTTGCATGAGAGCGGCGATCG
Organism: Actinomycetota bacterium; assembly: GCA_036745195.1. Taxonomy (GTDB): domain Bacteria; phylum Actinomycetota; class Acidimicrobiia; order Spongiisociales; family ZC4RG35; genus JBFHRE01. Next base: position 1,510 of record DAIOGO010000010.1, read on the forward strand.
GGGCGACCTCGGCGATCGAGGCACGCACTGCCCGGTCGGCGGTGAAGGCCACCCCCAACCACTCCCGGCCGAGGAACACCGCCACCCCCAGCGCCACCCCCAACCAGCCACCCCAGCGGAGAAGCCGCCCGGTCAGCGCTTTCGCCTCGTGACGGGCTCCCGCCCCGAGCAAGGACGCCACCAGCGTCTGAGCGGCGATGGCGATGGCGTCGACGATCATGGCCAGCAGGAACCAGACCTGACTGAGCACCTGATGGGCGGCGACCTGGCGGGTTCCGACTCGGGCCGCCACCGCCGTCGCCGCCGTCAGTGACCCGACCAGCAAGCCCGTCCGGACGATCAGGAGCCAGCCGGTTCGAAGGAAGGGAACGAGTCCCGACAGCGTCGCCCGCTCGACCGGCCACTGCTCCCGCCCGGCCCGAACTCGGAGGAGAGTGAGGAACAGAGCGGCCCCCAGCCACTGGGCGGCCATGCTCGCCCAGGCCGCCCCTTCGATCCCGAGGCCTGCGACGAAGATCAGGATGGGGTCGAGCACCAAGTTCACCAGGTTCACCGCCAGCGCCACCAGCAACGGGGTCCTGGTGTCTTCGAAGCCGCGGTAGGCGCCGTTGGAGGCGGTGATCAACAACACCGCCGGAAGCCCGAGAGCCCGGATCCTCAGATAGGACACGGCCGGCTCGACCACCTCGGGCGCGGCCTGCATCCCCGTCACCAGCAGCCGGGCCCCGATCACCAGGACCGCGGTCAGCGCAACTCCGATGATCACTGCCAGCACCATCGCCCGCTGCACGATTCGACCTGCTTCGTCGAACCTCCCCGCCCCCCTCGCCCCCGCCACCATCGGGGTGGTGGCGTACGCGAGGAAGTTGAACAGCACGAAGGCAAACCCGAAAATGGCCGAGTCGACACCGAGGGCGGCGAGTTCCGTCGTCCCCAACCGGCCGACGAAGGCGGTGTCCACCAGCGACAGCAGCGGATCGGCGGCGAGGGTGCCCAGGGCCGGGATAGCCACCCGCAGGATCCTCCGGGTGGGGACTCCGCTCACACCGTCTTCCCGGGGAATGGGCATATCGGTCGCAGCTCGCAGTCCGGGCAGCGGGGCCGGCGGGCATCACACACGTCCCGACCGAACTGGATCATCCGCATCGACAAGCCCGACCATCGATCCGGCGGGAAGACGGCTTTGAGATCCTGCTCGATCTTGACCGGATCCTGGGAGCGGGTGAGCCCGAGCCGGTTGGCGACCCGGCGAACGTGGGTGTCCACCGCGATCGCCGGTTTCCCCCAGGCTTCGGCGAGGACCACCGAGGCGGTCTTGCGGCCGACACCTTTGAGCGTCACCAACTCCTCGATCGTGCTCGGAACGACGCCGTCGAATCGCTCCAGCAGGTCGGCGGCCAGCTCGATGACGGCGGCCGACTTCTGCCGGTAGAAGCCGGTCGAGAACACGATCCCTTCCACCTCCGACCGCTCCGCCCCGGCCAGATCGACCGGTGTCGGATAGCGCGAGAACAGGACCGGAGTCACCCGGTTCACGTTGTCGTCGGTCGTCTGCGCAGAGAGAACGGTCGAGACGAGGAGCTGCCACGGGTCGGTGAAGTCGAGGGCGGTGGCGATGGTCGGGTACCGCCTCCGCAACCGATTCCAGATCGCCCTGGCTTGGCCCTTGTCGGCCGGGCTCGGCGTGGTGCCGTCGGATCGGGTGATGGCCATTCGGGCCGGGAGTGTATCCAGGGGGGAACCGGACGGAAGGGCGCCGGCGGCGGGGCCGGCCCCGATCCGGACTGGCGGCCGCTGGGTAGGCTGGGTGGCCATGAGCACACTCCTCAAACAGGCCATCCTGACCAGGGCCAGGGTGGAAGGCGAGATCGTGCTGGTGGACGAGTTCCTCAACCACCGGGTCGAGCCGGAACTGGTAGACGAGGTGGGACGGTTTCTCGCCGCTGCCCTCGGCCCCTGTCAGGCGATCGTGACATCGGAGGCGTCGGGAATCGCTCCCGCCTATGCAGCGGCCAGGGCCCTGGGCGTCGACATGGTCTTTGCCAAGAAACGGCCGGAGCCGCCAACGGGCAGCCTCAGCCGCCGGATCGTGTCACCCACCAAGGGCGACACCACCTGGCTGGCGCTGACCCCACGGGCGATCGCCGGGTTGGGGAGGGTGGCGATCGTCGACGACTTCCTGTGGGGTGGGCGAACCGCCCTCGCCCTCGTCGAGATGTTGCGCGAGGCCGGCGTCGAGGTGAAAGCCGCCGGGTTCTGCGTGGAGAAGACCTTCGGGAACGGACGGGCGTTGCTGGAGGCGGCCGGCGTCGAGGTGGTGTCGGCGGCGGTGATCACAGGCATCGAGGGGGGCCGGCCGGTTGTCGCCTGAGGTCGCCGCCACAGTCGATCGTGTTCGCAAGGCCTACGGCGACCACTGTTTCGCCTGTGGGCCGAGCAATCCCGGCGGGCTCCACATCGAGTTCCTCGAGCTGGAAGACGACGGAACGGTGACGGCGCGCTTCGAGGCCCGACCCGAGTTCCGGGGTGCGCTGGAGACCTTGCACGGCGGGATCGCCGCCACGGCTCTCGACGAACTCCTGGTCTGGGCAGGAATCCTGGGCGAAGGGGTCATGACGGTCACCGGCACCCTCGATCTCCGCTACCGGCGCCCACTGGCCGTCGGTGGTCACATCCAGGGAAGCGCCCGGGTGCTGGAACGGCAAGGGCGACGGCTGAGGGTGTCGGGGGCATTGACCCTCGATGGTCGCCCGGCGGTGGAGGGTACCGGTCTCTACCTGGTGACCGCCGAAGTTTCCAGCCTCTGAGCTCCGCCCGGGGCAACCGCCCCCACTGGTAGCGTCGCGAAGCGATGCGCCACGACCGATCCGCCCTAGCCGCCCTCGCCGTCGCCGCCGTCCTCTACGGGTTGACCTTTGTCGTCATCAAAGACGCGGTGGCCGGCTTCCCACCGCTGGCGTTCGTCGCGTGGCGGTTTGCCATCGGCGGCGGGGCGCTGGCGGTGCTGGCCTTCCCGGGCCGATCCGATGTCTGGCGGGACGCCCTCATCGCCGGGTCGATCCTGTTCGCCGGATTCGCGTTGCAGACCATCGGGCTGACCACCACCGGGGCGGCCAACTCGGCGCTGCTCACCGGTCTGTACGTGGTGTTCACCCCGCTCATCCTCGCCATCGGTCGCCGCAAGACCCCCCCTCCCCTGGTGACCATCGGGGTGGTGGTGGCGTTCACGGGGATCGCCCTGCTCACGGCCACCAACGGACTGAGGCTGGTAGCGGGCGATGCACTCACCCTCGGCTGCGCAGTGGCGTTCGCCGCCCATGTCGCCTTTCTGTCCAGGGCCGTTCACCGCCACGCCATCGTCCCTTTCACCGCCGCCCAACTGCTGGTCACCGCCGCCCTGGCGGGTCTCGCCTCGCTCCTCTTCGAGCAACCCGGGCTTCCCGGCCGGGCCGAACTCCCCGCCCTCCTGCTCACCGGGCTCGCCGCCAGCGCACTGGCCTTCCTGCTCCAGATCTGGGCGCAGACCAGGGTGGATGCCACCCGGGCAGTGATCGTGCTCAGCCTGGAGCCGGTGTTCGGGGTGATCGGCGGGATCCTGCTGCTGGGCGAGCGGCTCACGATCCGGGGGTGGCTGGGAGCCGGGCTGGTACTGGCGGCGATCCAGATCGTGCTCTCCCGGGGCGAGGAGCCCCAAACCCTCGAGGCCGAACTCGTCCGTCCGGGCGCCTGAACCTCAGTGGCCGACGGTCGGGCGCCGGGTTCGGCCCTGTTTCTCGAGATGGGTGGCCACCCGCAGCCCCCCGAGAACCGAGAAAAGCCCCAGGGTGAGCATGATGGTCAGCTCCGGCGCCGCCGTGTAGGGGTTGCGGCAGGTGCGGACACCGTCGGGACACAACCCGAAACCGGTTCCGCCATCGGCCAGGTCGAGGAGGACGAAGAGCGGGAAGGCGGCCAGGAGCACCGCCAGCAGCGTCAGCACGAGCCGGGCCAGCCGAATAGCGGTGCGTTGATCCACCGGGCTGAGGATAATCCGAGGAGGCGGCAGCTCCCGTCGCCGGGCATACAATCGGCGTTGTGACATATCACCGAGAGGCCTTCACCGTCGCGGAAGAGACGGTCCTGTCCCGCTTCTTCACCAACACCGACCTCCCGGTGTTTGCCCTTATCAACCTGCCCGAGGTGGTGAAAGGTGCCCTCTTCGCCCGCTACTCCCGCTCGGCCAAGTCGATCCGTCGGTTGTTCCTCGACGAGTTCATCGCCGATCCGGACACCGGGATCGCGGCGATGGCCGAGCAATTGGGGGCGGAGGATCCCCTGATCGACCTGCGCAAGGCCGAGCAGCTCTACCAGCGGGTGTTCTTCGAGTACGGCGACGACTCCGTTGCGCAACTGGGAGGAACCCACCTTGCCTGCGAGCAGGCATCGAACGTTCTCACCAAGGTCCTCGAGTGGGGCAGGCTGGCCGCCTACCTCGAACAGAGCACCCGCTACATCGCCTACGACTCCAAGCTCGGTGAGCGGTACCGGTATCTGGTCCCGGCCGAGATCGAGGGCTCGCACCTCCACACCGCCTACCTCGGGTTCATGGATCGGATCTTCGACGCCTACTCGGGCCTGGTGGCCGACATGAAGATCCGGTACGAGAAGCGGTTCCCTCGTGAGGAAGGCGACACTCAGGCGGTGTGGAATGCCACCATCCGGGCCAAGGCGTGCGACGCCGCCCGGGGCCTTCTCCCCGCCTCCACCCTGTCCAACGTCGGGATCTACGGGTCCGGGCAGGCCTACGAGATGGCGCTGATGCGAATGCAGGCCCACCCGCTCGACGAGGTACGGCATTACGGGTCGATGATGCTGGGGGAACTACGGAAAGTCATCCCGTCCTTCCTCACCAGAGTCGATCGACCCGACCGGGGAGTGGCTGCGTCGGCTTACCTCGCCTCCCTCGCCGCCGGCCTGGAAGAAGCGGCCGAAGAGCTCGACCTCGCTCCCAGCCCGCAGGAATGGAGCGTGACCCTCACTGATTGGGATCCGGAGGCGGAGACCAAGATCGCCGCCGCCGCCCTGTACCCCCACGTCCAGCTCTCGGACTCATTCGTGCTGGAGCGAGTCGAAGACATGTCGGAAGGCGAGCGGGCTCGCCTGCTCAAGCTGGCCATCGGGGAACGAGGCAACCGCCGCCACAAGCCAGGACGGGCATTCGAGCGGACCTCCTATCGCTTCGACATCGTCTGCGACTTCGGGGCGTTTCGAGATCTCCAGCGCCATCGGATGCTCACGCTCGACTGGCAGCGGTTCTCGACCCGGCTCGGGTTCGACCTTCCCGAGGACATCGTCGATGCCGGCTTCGGCCCACTCTGGAGTGAACTGACGGCCGAAGCTGCCTCGCTGTACGAGGACACCCGTCGCACCGTCGGGCCCGACGTGGCCCAGTACGTGGTGCCGCTGGCGGCCAACGTTCGCTTCTCGATGGAGCTGAACCCGAGAGAGGCCTTCCATCTCCTCGAGTTGCGCAGCCAGCCGGCCGGACACCTGGCCTATCGCCGGGTAGCCCAGGAGATGCACCGCCAGATCGCCGAGGTCGCCGGTCATCGCTTGATCGCCGGGGCGATGTCGTTCGTCGATCATGGTTCGGTCGAACTCGAACGCCTCGAATCGGAGCGTCGATCCGAACAGAGGCGGGCGGCCGCCCAGCCCTGAAGCTGCGCTCCGGTCAGAGCCGCCTACCATTCGGGTCATGGCCGAATTCGATGTCGACTCGTTCATTGCCCGGTTCCGGGAGAGGGCCGAGGCGGTCCGCACCAGGCCGCTCCCACCGGTGGCCGGCGACGAGCGGCGCAAACTCATCCAGCAAGCCGAGATCGACTTCATGGACTACAGCATCGTGGGGAATGCCACCTGGAGCGTCGAGGGTGACCACCTCGTGATCCGGCTTCCCCTCGCCTGACATGGACCCCTTGATCGTCGTGTCCGGCAAGGGCGGCGTCGGCAAGTCAGCCGTAACGGCCGCCATCGCTCTCGCCGCCCACCGGTCGGGCCGTCGCGTGCTGGCGATCTCCATGACGGGAGAGGGCGACGGTCTGGCCGCTCATCTGGGGGCGGGGTCGCTCTCGTTCGCCCCGGTCGAAGTGCGTCCGGGGCTGTCGGCGCTGGTCATCGATAGGTCCCGGGCGCTGGTCGAATACCTCCAGGTACAGATGGGGCTTCCCGCCCTGGCTGCATTCGGTCCGATCGCTCGCGCCTTCGACGTTCTCGCTTCCACCGCTCCGGCGGTCCGTGAGATCGTGACCATCGGCAAGGTCGTCTACGAGGTGAAACGTGAGGCGTGGGACCTCATCGTGGCCGACGGTCCCCCCACGGGCCAGATCGGCTCGTACCTGCGGGCGATGAAGACCATCACCGATCTCGTGCCGACCGGGAAGATCCGCGATCAGGCGCATTGGATGGAGCAGGTGCTCAAGACCCAGACGACACTGACACTCGTCTCGGTCCCCGAAGAGCTCCCGGTCTCCGAGACGAAAGAGTCACTCGCCTGGCTCGGCCAGGAGAACCTGGTCCACGCCATCCAGCTCTACAACAATCGTGTGCTACCCGCCCTCGAAGTGGACGGTGACGATCTCCCCACCGGACGGGCGGGCGATGCCGCCCGGCTCCAACTGGCACTGCAGGAGGAACAGGCCAGGTGGATTGCCGAGCTGCCGGTCGATCGTTCCCTACCCTTCCTGTTCGGGGTGGTCACCGCCTCGGAGGTGGCGGCCCGACTGTCCGAATGCCTGGAGGACCTGTCATGACGAAGGCGCTCCTCGTGACCGGCGGTGGCGGGGTCGGCAAGACCACCATCTCGGCCGCCCTGGCGGTGGCGGCCGCCCGGCAGGGGACCCGCTCGCTGGTGGTCACGGTCGATCCGGCCCGGCGGCTGGCCGATGCGCTGGGTGTCGATGCACTCGGATCCGAACCGGCCCCGCATCCCACCGAACCAAGGTTGTGGGCCGCCATGATCGACGCCGGAGCATCCTGGAGTGCGCTCGCCCGCCGGTATGCCGATCCGGCGGTGGCCGATCGGCTGGTCAACAACCCCTTCTTCGAGGCCGCCACCAACCACTTCCCCGCTTCCCAGTCCTTCGCCGCCGCCGAGGAGGCCGCCCGCCTTCTCGATGCCCGGGCCTGGGAGTTGGTCGTGATCGACACACCTCCGGCTGCCGGAGGCATCGACTTCTTCACCGCCCCCGGGGCGATGACCGATCTCGTCGGGGGCCGCCTGCTCCGCTGGCTGACCGGCGGAAGGATGCCGGGAAGACGGTTCTTCTTCGACCGGACCGCCCGCCCGGCGCTTCGGATCGGAGACCAGATCCTCGGCGCCACCTTGCTGGAGGGTGTAGCCGAGTTCCTGATGGATCTGCGTACCACCTACGACGGCGTCGCCCGGCGCTCGAAAGAGATAGAGGCCCATCTCCGCAAGGCCATCACCCTGGTGGTGACCACCGCCGACCCCACGCCGATCCGTGAGGCGGTCCGGTTCTTCCGCGAGTTGCCCGAGGTGGCCGCCCGCCCGGTCGGCGTCATCTTCAACCGGACGTTGCCCGAAGACTGGATCGGTGCCAGGGCCGGGCGGGTCAGGGCGGATCTGGCAGAGAACCTCGCACGCTGGGGCGCCGAATCCCAGCGCCAGCACGACCTGCGCGCCGAGTTCGCCAGCCGCTACCGCACCGAACTCACCACCATCCCCTGGCAGTCGAAGCCCCCAACCGATCTCGACGCACTCGAGCGCCTGGTGACGAACACGGGCGGCTACAAGCTCGACCAGTTGCTCGACGCCTGAGAGAAACGAAGAACGAAGAACGAAGAACGAAGAACGAAAGCTGACAGCCGAAAGCCGAAGGCTGAAAGCTTCGTCTCAGCCGACTGCTCGGGGGCCGAGCAGCTCGCGGAGTTCGGCGTAGAGAGCGGAGCGCAACTCGACTCTGAACTCGTCGGAGAGGCGCAACACCTTGTGCGAGGGCCCGTTGACCATGTGCAGCATCACCGGAGCCGTCCCCGGGTGGTTGACCAGGATCCCCTTGAGGCGGGAGACGATGTCCGCCGACATTCGCTTCACCGGCACCTCCAGCCTGAGCGAGTCGTCGGTGCGGATCGCCAGCTCACGCAAACCCCGGGCAATGACCTTGATGTCCTCGCCGCGATGATCGAGCCTCCCCTCCACCACCAGGATGGCGTCGTCCTGGACGAACTGCCCCGCCTCGGCGACCGTCCGCGGGTAACACAACACCTCGACGGAGCCCTCCAGGTCCTCGAGGTTGAAGAACAGCATCAACTCGCCCTTGCGGGTGGTGCGGCGGGTGATACCTGACACCAGGCCGGCGATGACGACATTGGCGCCGTCGCCCATGTCCCACAACGAAGGCATCCGCATCACGCCCGCCGCCCGCATCGACGACGCCGCTCCCAGCAAAGGGTGGTCGGACACGTACAGACCGAGCATCTCCTTCTCGAACGCGAGCTTGGTCTTCTGGCTCCACTCGTCGCCCATCAGGTCGAGCGGCACGTGGTGGTTGGCGGCCGAGTCCGATCCGAACAGGGAGAACTGCCCCATCTCCTCGTTGCGGCGGCGGGTGATGATCGCCTCGATCGCAGCCTCGAACCCCAGGAACAGCGCCTTGCGGGAAGGGACCAGGGAATCGAAGGCTCCCGCCTTGACCAACGATTCGATGGTCCGCCGGTTGAGAACGTCGATCTCGACCCGCTCACAGAAGTCGGTGAAATCGGAGAACGGGCCCGACGACCTCGCCTCGATGATCCTTTCGACCACCCCCTCACCGACGTTGCGGACCGCCGACATCCCGAACCGGATCTTGCCGTCCGAGACCGTGAAGTCGACGTCCGACTCGTTGACGTCGGGGACGAGCACGTCGACGCCGATGTTGCGACATTCGTTGAGATAGAGGGCGGTCCTGTCCTTGTCGCGTTTGGTGGAGGTGAGGAGCGCCGCCATGTACTCGGCCGGATGATGCGCCTTCAGATAGGCGGTCTGGAAGGCCACGTAGGCATAACAGGCAGAATGGGAGAGGTTGAATCCATATCCGGCGAACGGCTCGATGGAATCCCACAGTTCACGACCGAGCTTGTCGGGATGGCCCTGGGTCACACACCCGGCGACGAACTTTTCCTTCTCGGCGTCCATCACCGATCGGATCTTCTTGCCCATCGCCTTGCGGAGATTGTCCGCCTCGGCCATCGAGTAGCCGGCCAGGTCCCTGGCCACCTGCATCACCTGCTCCTGATAGGTGATGATGCCGTAGGTCGACTCGAGGAACGGCTCGGTGGCCGGGTGCGGATACGACACCGGTTTGCGCCCGTTCTTGCGGTCCGCATATTCGAAGTGCATGTTCTTGCCCATCGGCCCCGGCCGGTAGAGGGCGTTGACGGCGATGATGTGCTCGAACGTGTCTGGCTGCAACGCCCTGATCAGGGCCCGCATGTTGGAGCCCTCGAGTTGGAATACCCCGATCGTCTCCGCCCGCCGCAGCAGCTCGAAGGTCTTCTGGTCGTCGAGCGGCACCCGGTCGATGTCGACCTCGATTCCCTTGCTCTTGGCGACCAGTTCGAGGCAGCGCTCGATCGTCGACAGGTTGCGCAACCCCAGGAAGTCCATCTTGAGGAGCCCGAGTGCCTCCACCGCCCCCATTTCGAACTGGGTGACGACTTCGGCCCCTTCCCCCTTCTGCTGGACGGGGATGATCTCCGAGATCCGGGTCGGGGCGATGACGACGGCGGCGGCGTGGATCGAGTCCTGCCGACGCAGCCCTTCGAGCCCCTTGGCGGCGTCTACGACCCGCTTGACCTCGGGCTCGGCCTCGTACATCTGGCGCAACTCGGTGGCGGCCCCGTACCAATCCTTGACATCGCCGTCGTCGTCGGGGCCGGGCGGATTGAAGCACTGGTCGAGCGAGGCTTCCTTGCCCAGGATGGCCGGGGGCATCGCCTTGGCGATCCGATCGCCGACCGCGTAGGGATACCCAAACACCCGGGCGGCATCGCGGATCGCCTGCCGGCCCTTGATGGTGGCAAACGTGATGATCTGGGCGACGTGGGCGGAGCCGTACTTCTCCGAGGCGTACCGGATCACGTCTGCCCTATACCGCTCGTCGAAGTCCATGTCGATGTCGGGCATTTGCTTGCGACCAGGGTTCAGGAACCGCTCGAAGATCATCCCGTACCGGATCGGGTCCAGCTGGGTGATGCGCAGGCAGTAGGCGACGATCGATCCGGCCGCAGAGCCGCGGCCGGGCCCGGTGCGGATCCCGTGCTCGCGGGCATACCGGATGAGGTCCCACACGATCAAGAAGTAGGCGGGGAACCCCATGTCGCCGATGATCCGCAGTTCGTGATCGATGCGGTCGCGCACCTCGGTCGGGAGTGGATCTCCATATCGCTCCTTCGCCCCGGCGTAGACGAGCATCTCCAGGTAACTCTGCTCGCTGAAACCGTCGGGAACCGGGAACTCGGGAAGGAAGATGTTCCCGAACTCGAGATCCACCTGGCATCGTTCGGCGATGGCGAGTGTGTTGTCGCAGGCGCCGGGGAATTCGTCGTCGGGAAAGATCCTGCGCATCTCCTCGGCGGTGCGGAGGTAATGGTCGACTCCTTCGAAGCGGAACCGGTTCGGCTCGTCGATGGTCGCCCCGGTCTGGATGCAGAGCAACACGTCGTGTGACTCCGCCTCCTCTCGATGGGTGTAGTGGGCATCATTGGTGGCGAGCAGCGGCGCCCCCAGCCGCCGGGAGATCTCGAGCAGATCGGGCAGGATCCGTCGCTGGGCCTCGATGCCGTGATCCTGGATCTCGATGAAGAAGTTGTCCTTGCCGAAGATGTCCTGGTACGAGGCGGCGGCGGCCAGAGCAGCATCGAAGTCACGCACTTCCCGCCCCTGCCCCTCCTCGCGTGAGGCATCCGGCGCCAGCCACTTGGCCACCTCACCACCGAGGCAGGCCGAGGTGGCGATCAGGCCGGGAGCGTGGAGGGCCAGCAGCTCCTTGTCCATCCGCGGCTTGTAGTAGTACCCCTCGAGGTAGGACTTCGAGGACAGCTGACTGAGGTTGCGATAACCCTCGTTGGAGGTGGCGAGCAGGAGCAGATGGTGGCGCTCACCGCCCCGGGGGGGACGGTCGAACCGGGAGCCGGGAGTGGTGTATGCCTCGATCCCCAGGATCGGCTTGATGCCGTTCTTGCGGGCGGCCCGGTAGAAGTCGACGACCCCGTAGAGGTTGCCGTGGTCGGTGATGGCAATGGCCGGTTGTCCGTCGGAGGCGGCGGCCCGGGTGACGTCGTCGACCCGCGCTGCCCCGTCCAGCATCGAGAACTCGGTGTGAACATGGAGGTGGGCGAAAGAGCGGGACATCTCGACTTACAGGGCTGTCATTCTGAACCCCCGAACATAGCACCCAGGCCCCCCGGGCCGATCATTGCCGGCTGCCCTCGTCAGAGCTGGGTGGAGAGGACCGCCAGTGCCGCCACCAGCAGGCCGGAAACGGGTTGCAGCCATCGGTAGGAGATGCCGAGCCGCCCGATCGCGCTCCACATCTGACCTATGGCAAATCCTCCCACCAGCCCACCGAGGTGGCCCTGCCACGACACGTTGGGGATCACGAACGGAACGATGGCGTTCAACACGATCAGTCCTGTGAGCTGGTCGAGGATCATCCTCCCCTGAGCCGTGCGACGGTGCCGGAAACCCGAGGCGAGCCAGACCCCGACCACCCCGAACACGGCCCCCGACATGCCGATCCCCACATCACCAGGCTCTCCGAGGTGGAACGCCAGCACCGATCCGGTGGCGGCGGTGGCGAAGAACAGGATCAGATAGCGGATCGAGCCGGTCTGACGCTCCAGTTGCACTCCCAGTTGGTAGAGCAACAACGAGTTGAACCCGACATGGATGAGCCCGGCATGGAGGAAGACGAGGGTGAACATCCGCCACCACTCACCTTCGGCCACCCCCAGGTTCCACATCGCCAGCCGGTCGGCGAGGTCGTTCCACAGCGCCCGCTGGACGAAGGACATCAGGAAGAAGGCGGCGGCGACACCGATGAGCAGGAATGTGACGGGCGCCTGCTGGAAAGTAGGGCGAGACCGTATCCGCCGGCCATGGATCACTGTCTGACGTCCCTGTTCGCGCAGACACTCCGGGCACCGCTGGCCGACGGGCGCCTCGGTGGAACAATCGGCGCAGATCGGCCGGCCACAGTGCGAGCAGGCGAGGGCGGTTGGGCGGTCGCCGTGCCGGTAACAGACAGTGATTACGGGGTCTTCCACGCTGCGAGGTTACCCGGCACCTCCCCCAACCCGATCCGTGATACGTTCACCCCATGCCGATAGGACTTCTCACCGCCGGGGGCGACTGCCCGGGCCTAAACGCCGTCATCCGATCCGTCGTCGTCCGCTGTGCGGCGGAAGACGTCCCGGTGGTCGGGATCCTCGACGGGTGGGAAGGCTTCATGCACAACCGGACCATCCCGCTCGGCCGGGATTCGGTCCGCGGTCTCATCGGGCGAGGCGGCACCATTCTCGGCACCTCCCGCCTCGACCCCTACGTCCACGGTCAGGGTCTGTCCGGGCTCCAGGCCACGGTCGACGACAACGGGATCACCGCCGTGGTGGTCATCGGAGGCGACGGTTCCCTGCGCACCGCCGCCCGTCTCCAGGAGGAAGGCCTGGTGGTGGTGGGGGTGCCCAAGACGATCGACAACGACATCGCCGGTACCGACATGACCTTTGGCTTCGACACCGCGGTCCAGATCGTCACCGACGCCATCGACCGGCTGACCACCACCGCCGAAGCCCACAACCGGATCATGGTGGTGGAGGTGATGGGTCGGACGGCCGGATGGATCGCCACAGCCTCCGGCATGGCGGGAGGGGCCGAGGCGATCATCATCCCCGAGGAGCCCTATGACATCTCGGCCCTCGCCCAGCGGTTGCAGCGACGGCACGGCGCCGGGCGCAACTACTCCATCGTCGTCGTCGCCGAGGGTTCCAAGGCGCCCGATGGGGCCCCCTCGACCCAGGGCAACGACGCCTACGGCTTCGAACGGCTCGGGGGGATCGGCCAGGTGATCGGCCGGGAACTGGAGACCGCCACCGGCTTCGAGACGCGGGTCATGATCCTCGGTCACCTGCAGCGTGGGGGCACACCGACCGCCTATGACCGGATCCTCGCCACTCGCCTCGGGGTCAAGGCGGCCGAACTGGCCATGGCCGGCAGCGGAGGGCTGATGGTGGCACTGCGCGGATCCGAGATCGAGGCGGTTTCGCTGGCCGAAGCGTGCGCCGAGCCCAGGTTGGTTCCTCACCGGAGATTCGAAGAAGCGGCCTGGTTCTTCGCCTGACGGATCAGGCCGGTTCCAGACCGGCGATGACGGCCGCCAGGTCGGCCGGCAGCGGGGAGTCGAAGCTCATCGACTCCCCGGTGTTCGGGTGTTCGAAGGTGAGGTGAGTGGCATGCAGGAACACCCTCGGCGACCCCACCCGCCACGGCCGCCCGTACCAGGGATCACCCACGACCGGGTGCCCGATCGAGGCCAGATGAACCCGTATCTGGTGGGTGCGCCCCGACTCCAATCTGACCTCGAGAAGCGTGACGTCCTGGTAGCGACCGATCACCCGATAGTGGGTACGGGCGGCCCGTCCCCCCAGGATCACCTTGCGTTTGCGTGGATCGGCCGGATCGGTCCCGATCGGAGCATCGATGGTGCCATTGGGCATCTCGACCGTGCCGATGACCAGGGCCAGGTAGACCCGTTCGATCGACCTGCGGGCGAGGGCCCTGCTCAGTTTCTCGTGGGCCGCACCGGTTCGGGCGACCAGCATCAACCCCGACGTATCCCGATCGAGCCGATGCACGATCCCCCAACGGTCGCGCTCCCCCACCCCTTCCAGTTCGGGGAATCGTTGCAGCAGGCCGGCGGCGAGTGTCCCCGTCCGGCGCCCTGCCCCTGGGTGGACCACGACCCCGGCCGGCTTGTCGACGACGATCAGCACCTCGTCGCTGTACACCACCCCGAAGGCAACCTCCTCGGGCTCGAGATTCACCAGTACCGCATTCTCGGGGAACTCGATCAGGTCCCCGGGGGCGACTTTGGTCTTGGGTGTGGCGGCCTTCCCGGCCACCGTGACGTGGCCGGCATCGATCAGCGTCTTCGCCGCCGAGCGGCTGATCCCGGCCAGGGCCGCCAGCGCCCGGTCGGCTCGTTCTCCCGCCAACTCTGCGCTCACCGACACGGCCCTCATGCCGACGGCCTCGCTCGCCAGGTCGCCAGCAACATCAATCCCACCCCGATCGTCAGTGAGGAGTCGGCGATGTTGAAGACCGGGAAATTCGGAAACTGGATCCAATCGATGACAAGCCCGTCGACCAGCCCCTCTCCCCTCGCCACACGATCGATCAGATTGCCGGCGGCTCCCCCCATGATGAGCCCGAGCCCGGCCACTTCGAGACCGGGGCGGGGGACCCGCAGCGCCCACAGGATCACGCCGACCGCAACGATGGCGGCAACGGCGAGAAAAGGCCCACCTTCCTGAAACATGGAGAACGCGGCTCCCCGGTTCTCGCCAAAGGTGAAAGTGAGCACGCCGGGGATGACCACCCGCGGCGACCCGGCGAATGTCGCCGCCGCCACTCGTTTGGTCAAGAGGTCGATCGCCACCACCAGCCCCGCCAGCGGGACTGCGACCAGATACGGCCTCAGCTTCGTTTTGCGCACGAAACGCAGAACGTGGCGTACGGAAGGACCTCGAGACGCGCAACAGGAATCGATTCGCCGCAGCTCTCGCAGATGCCGTAGATGCCTCGTTCCACCCTCGCCAGGGCGTGTTCCACCTTGTGGAGCAGGTCTTCGAGGTTCTTCTCGATCGACAGTTCCTTCTCGTATTCGAACTTCATCGACCCGGCCTCGGCGCTGCCCGGATCAGGGCTCCTGTCAGCCGAGGTCTCGCTGAGTCTGGCTTCTTCTCGATCCCGTTCGTGCTCGGCGATCAGCTCCACGAGCCGCTGACGCTCGCTCTCGAGTTGGGTCTTGAACTTACTCAGCGTGGATTTAGCCAATGCCCTGGCCATTGCGCCTCCCTTCAGGCGGAGCGGGACGATACCAGGCCGCCACCGCTATCCCGTCAGTCGGTCCCTGATCTCCGCCACCGCCAAGCCCTCCACGGACACCGTCTTGGCGCGTCCGGAGATCCCGCTCACCAGCGACACCGAGGCGGGGGCGAGCCGATCCCGCAGGTAGGTCAGCATCGCCTCATTGGCCTTGCCCCGCTCGGGCGGGGCGGCCACGCACAGCTTGACCCGATCGCCCCGCCGACCCGTCACCCGGGTGCGGGAAGCGCCGGGCACCACCCACAGATCGACGAGGACAACCTCGCCGCCCAGCCGAACCCAATCCGCCATCGGGCGGATTGTGGCCGTTTCATTCATTCCGGGTGAGCGATCGGACCTCGTTACCATCGGGCCGCCACCGACGGCAGGAGCAGACGTTGCCCACATCCGACTTCAAGCGGGTCGACCCCAAGGTCGACCTCCCGGCGCTCGAACACGAGGTGCTGGAGTTGTGGGATTCGATCGACGCGTTCGCCCGCTCGGTGGAGATGCGCTCACCGACCAAGGAGTACGTCTTCTACGACGGGCCTCCCTTCGCCAACGGCAGCCCCCACTACGGCCACATCCTGGCCGGGGTGATCAAGGACGTGGTCCCCCGCTACTGGACGATGCGCGGCTACCGGGTGGAACGGCGCTTCGGCTGGGACACCCACGGTCTGCCGGTGGAGATGGAGGTCGAGAAGGCGCTCGGCATCTCCGGTCCGCAACAGATCGCCGAATACGGCATCGACCGTTTCAACGAGGCATGCCGGGCCCTGGTCGAGAACACGGCCGAGGATTGGGCCACCATGGTCAGGCGGGTGGGCCGCTGGGTCGACATGGAGAACGATTACAAGACCATGGACCCCGACTTCATGGAGTCGGTCTGGTGGGTCTTCCGGCAACTGTGGGACAAGGGCCTGATCTACCGCGACTTCAAGGTGCTCCCCTACTCGTGGGGAGCCACCACCCCGCTGTCGAACTTCGAGGTCAACCTCGGGGGTTACCGCGACGTCGATGACCCGGCGATCACCCTCAAACTCGAGATCCTGGAAGATGCCGGCCCGGCCCGGACGGGGGATTTCCTCCTGATCTGGACGACCACCCCCTGGACCCTCCCCGGCAACCTGGCGGTGGCGGTCGGCCCCGATATCGCCTACGTGGCAGTGGAGGTGGCCGGCGAGCGCCACTGGGTGGCCGAAGCCAGGCTCGAGGCGTCGGGCTTCTCGCCCGATCAGGTGGTGGATAGCGCCAAAGGGACCCACCTGCTCGGCGCTTCCTACCGGCCACCGTTCGACTACTTCGGCGAGGAACGGGACCGCGGCGCCTTCCGGGTGATCGCCTCCGACTCGGTGACCATCGAGGACGGAACCGGTCTTGTTCACATGGCGCCCGCCTACGGCGAGGCCGACTTCCTGGCACTCCAGGCGGCCGGTCTCGATGTCCTGGTCGACCCGGTCGACCTGGGCGGGAACTTCACCGATCAGGTGCCCGAGGTGGCGGGTCTGAATATCAAGGTGGCAGACAAGACCCTGCTCAAGCTGCTCGCCGAACGAGGCATCCTGGTGCGCAACGAGCGGATTCGTCACCCCTATCCCTTCTGTTATCGAACCGAGACCCCGCTGATCTACAAGGCGATCCCCACCTGGTTCGTCAAGGTGGAGTCCTTCCGCGACAAGATGGTGGAGCTCAACGACAGCATCCACTGGGTACCCGAGTACGTGGGAGACAAACGATTCGGGAACTGGCTGGCCGACGCCCGCGACTGGGCGATCAGCCGCAACCGCTACTGGGGTTCGTGCATCCCGGTGTGGCTGTGCGACGGTTGCACCCACCAGGAGTGCATCGGCTCGATCGACGAACTGGCCGAACGGTCGGGGACCCGGCTGACCGACCTCCACAAACACTTCGTCGATCCGGTCACCTGGCCATGCCCCGAGTGCGGTGGGACGATGCGCCGCACGTCCGAGGTCCTCGACTGCTGGTTCGAGTCGGGTTCGATGCCCTACTCCCAGATTCACTACCCGTTCGCCAACCGGGAACGGTTCGACGCCTCGTTCCCTGCCCAGTTCATCGCCGAGGGCCTCGACCAGACCAGGGGCTGGTTCTACACGCTCCATGTTCTTGCCGCCGCCCTCTTCGAGACTCCGGCGTTTCGCAACTGCGTGGTGAACGGCATGATCCTGGCCGAAGACGGGCGCAAGATGTCGAAGAGCCTCCGCAACTACCCGGATCCGGCCGAGGTGTTCGATCTCCACGGCGCCGACGCACTGCGGGCCTTCCTGATCAACTCACCGGTGCTGCGAGCAGAGCCCCTCAGGTTCTCGGAGGAGGGAGTTCGCCATGTGGTGCGCAGCGTCCTCCTGCCGTTGTGGAACACCTACAGCTTCTTCACGACCTACGCCGAGGCGGACCGGATCACCCTCGACGACATTCGGAACGCTCCTTCGCCGCCCGAACGCCCTGAGCTCGACCGCTGGATCCTCTCGGTTCTCCAGTCACTCATCTCAGACGTCAACGCCCGGATGGAGGGCTACTACCTCTACGACGTCATCCCGCCCACTCTCGGGTTCATCGACGACCTCACCAACTGGTATGTGAGACGTTCCCGCCGCCGGTTCTGGAGCGCTCGCGGCGGCGACGACAGCGACAAGCTGGCGGCCTTTGCGACCCTGTACGAGGTCCTCACCACCTTCTCCAAGGTTCTCGCCCCGGTCCTCCCGTTCATCACCGAGCGGCTCCATCAGGACCTGGAGGCCTCCCTCGATCCCACCGTCCCTCGCAGCGTCCATCATTGCGACTATCCGCAGGCGGATCCCGACCTCATCGATGCGCGTCTGGAGCAGGAGATGGCGATCGTTCGCAATGTCGTCCAACTGGGTCACTCGGTCCGCAAGAAGCACGGGATCAAGGTCAGGCAGCCGCTCTCCCGGGCAATCGTTCTGAGCCACCAGCCCGGGGTCGCCGCCGCAGTCGCCGCCCACGAGGCACTCATCTCGGACGAGCTCAACGTGCGAACGGTGGCCACCGAGGAGGACGAGGTGAGCCTGGTGGACCTCAGCGCCAAATGCGACTTCAGGAAGCTCGGCCCCCGCCTCGGTGGCCGGATGAAATCGGTGGCCGAAGCGGTGGCGGTCCTCGACGGGACGACCATCGAGCGTCTCCTGGCCGGCGGCTCAATCGAGGTGGCGGGAGAGACGATCACGATCGACGATGTGATCGTCACCAGGAGCGCTCGGGACGGCACCGTCGTCGAGACCGATGGCGAGCTGGCGGTGGCACTCGACACGCATCTCGACGAGGCCCTTCTCCAGGAGGGTCTGGCCCGCGAGATCATCAGTGCCCTCCAGACCCTGCGCAAGGAAGCGGAATTCGACGTGGCAGACCGGATCCTGGTGGAGTGGGCCTCCGATGACCCGGCGGTACGCGAGATCATGAAACAGCATGCAGATCTGATCGGACGCGAGGTGCTGGCCGAGTCGCTGGCCGAGGCCGAGGTGCCCGCCTCCCCTCTCTCGCTCGAGGGGCATCTGCTGCGTCTTCAGGTCACCAAACGCTGAGGACGACCTCGGTCAGACGTCTTCCCAGGGGCGGGGGATCCGCTCGGTGATCTCGGGAAGCTCCAGCTCGTCGACCGCGCTCGACACTCGCGAGTCCCTGGCCACCTCCCAACCCAACGAAACCAGATCGGGCTCGGTGTCCTCGTCTCCCGGCTGCTCCAACCCGGCCGGTTCGAACTCGTCACCCAGATCGAAGACCTCTTCGTCGGCGTGCTCGGGGATCTCGTCGTCGTCTGCGGCGACGTAGGCCGGCATCGCTTCCTCCTCGACCAGATCGACGATCGACGGGGTCTCTTCGGCCACCGGGACCGATTCCTCATCCGGCTCGGCGCCGGAGACGATCAACTGTGATTCTGCCGCCACCGTCGCGTTCTCCATGGTGGCCGCGTCTTCGAGCATCGGTGCTGCCAGCAAGGCGAGACGATCCTTCAGTTCGCCCACCACCGAGCGCATGTGCTCGATTTCGCTGCGCATTCGCGACTCCTCCGCAGTCCGCTCCGACTCGAGGGTACGGGCATCGAGCCGGGCGGTATCGAGGATTCGTTCTGCTTCGCCTTTGGCGTCGGAGACGATCAGATCCGCCGAACGTTGGGCCGACACCAGCGCACGAGAGATGGCTGCCTCGGAGTCACCCCGGCCCAGCGCCTGCGTCTCCAGGATGGCGATCCGCTGCTGCGCATCGTGAAGCCGCTGTTCGTAGTCCTTGAGCGAGGTGACCACCTCATCGAGGAAGTCGTCGACCTCGTCCAGGTCATAACCCCGGAAGGTGGTGACGAAAGTCTTCTGTTGAACGTCGATCGGTGTCAATGGCACGAAGCACCTCGGATTGTCGGTGAGCCCAGGTTACGGAGATGAGACGCGGCGACCAAGCATCAGCATATGACCCGGATCAGGATGAAGACCAGGATCACGGAGAGGTCGATGGCCGCCCCTCCGATCCGCACCGGCGGAATCACTCTCCGGATTGGCAGGATCACTGGATAGATGATTCGATCGAGCATCAATTGCAGCTTGGCGAGCGGGTGGGTGGATGAGATCCGGACCCAGCTCAAGATCACCCAGGCGAACAGCGCCAGGCTGTAGAGATTCAGCACCAGACAGAGGAGCGCGTAGAGCTGACCCATCCTCAGGCGTCGAGGTCGATCTCGTATGCTCCGAGACGGGCGAGCCGCTGCTTCTCGTCGGTCGACAGGTCGACACCCCGCGGTGTCACCAACACCAGGGCGTCTCCGACCTTCTTCATCTTCCCGTCCAGGGCGTAGATCAGACCGGACGAGAAGTCGATCACCCGGCGACCCAGATCCGTGTCGGCATGGCGGAGATCGACCACCACCGGGATCTGGTCCCGAACCCGATCGGCCAGCACCCTGGCATCGGAGAACTCCTCCACCACCAGGATGTCGGTCTGGGCATGGGGGCGGATCGTCCTGACCCCGGCCAGGGTCTCACCCCGGGGTGAGGTTCGGGCCGTCGAGGCGGGAGGTTCCACCCGCCGACCCTCCGGAGCGATCGGCCGGGACCTGCGCCCTTCCGGTTCGGCCGCAGCGACCGGTTCGGGCTCATCGCCGGGGACGGTGTCCTCGTCGACGAGGCCGAGGTACAGGAGCGCTTTTGAGAACAAAGAAGACATGTCAGCCCTCAAAGATAGCCCGGCCGATCCGGATAAGGGTCGCACCCTCGGCGATGGCGACCTCGAAGTCGTCGGACATCCCCATCGAGAGCTCCGAAACAAGGGGCCAGCGGGTGGCCGCCAGATCCCGCAACTCGCCCAACAGGGCGAAGAACGGTCTCGCCTCGTCCGGACGGTCCACCACCGGCGGGATCGTCATCAGCCCTCGAACCGGTACGTCGAGCCCAGACATTCGCTCGAGAGTGGCCATCACCTCGCCCGGTGCCACCCCGTGTTTCTGCGGCTCCATGGCGACGTTGACCTCGAGCAGCACCGGTGGCGGGTTCCCCTGACCCTTCATCCACGCAGTCGCCAATTCGACCCGGTCGAGGGAATGGAGCACCGATGCCACCGGGCGGACGATCCTGACCTTGTTCGACTGGAGCGGACCGATGAAATGCCAGCGAATGTCGTCGGGCGCAAGTGGCGCCTTCTGTGCCAGCTCCTGGGCGCGGTTCTCACCGAAGTCGCGGACACCCTGCCCATACAGTTGCATGATCTCCTCGAGCGAGCGCCCCTTCGAGACGGCCACCACCCGTACCGAGGCCGGGTTCCTGCCGGCCGCCGAAGCGGCCTCCGCCACCCTGGCCATCACCGCCCCGTACCTCACGGCAACCACGCCACCGTCGCCATCCGGGCGGTGGTGGCGTCCTTCCGGTGCGACAACCAGCCCGGATCGTGGCGGGTACACCCGGCCACCACCGTCACCTCCAGCTCACCCAGTTGGTCGGCCACCGCCTTGCGCAGGTCGATCGAAGGGGTTCCCCAGCTGGTCCGGGCGACCGCCGTCGGAAAGCGGGCGAGCAGCTCGTTCCCCACCTCGAAGCAGCAGGGGCCGATCGAGGGACCCACCAGGATGTTTCGGGGGCTGAGACCCGCCGCTCGCATCGTCTCGACCAGGCGTAGCACCACCCCCGCCTCCGCCCCCCTCCAGCCGGCGTGGGCCACCCCCACCCCAGAGTCGGCCTGCACCACCACCCCGGCACAATCGGCGGTGAACACCGCCAGCGGGAGCGAGGGAAGGGTGGTGAACAGCGCGTCGGCTTCGCCCTGGTCGCCGGGATGATCGGCCTCGACCACCCGTGAACCATGCACCTGCCGGACCGTGGCCCATGCCGCCGGGATACCGAGGGCGTTCGATACCGCCGCTCGGGCGGCCAGGTCGGACCGTTGGTCACCATCGACTGCCTCGGTGAAGGCGGCCGCCGGGAAGCGGATCATCCTCTGACGAATGGCGGAATGTCGAGCGGATCGTCTCCGCCCTGCGAGGTGGGGGAAAGGGTGGAAACCCTCGAACCGGACGAAGGCCGGGCGGCCCCGGCTGCCGAGCCCGAACCCCGCGTTCGCTTCCGATCGAACCCGGCGGCAACCACCGTGACCCGCATCTCGTCGCCGAGCGAGTCGTCGATCATCGCCCCGAAGATGATCTCGGCGTCGTCGTCGGCGTGCTGGGCCACCACCTGGGCGGCGGTCGTCGCCTCGTGCAGGGTCATGTTGGCGGGACCGGCCACCGACAGCAGCACCCCCCGGGCGCCCTCCATCGAGGTCTCGAGCATCGGCGAGGAGATCGCCCGCTGGGCAGCCTGTTGGGCGCGTTCCTCGCCCGAGGCGCGTCCGATTCCCATCACGGCGGTACCGGCATCGGACATGACGGTCTTGACATCGGCGAAGTCGACGTTGATCAGACCGGGCGTGGTGATCAGGTTCGTGATCCCGGCCACACCGCTCATGAGGACGTCGTCGGCCAGGCGGAAGGTCTCGGTCATCGGGGCCTTGGGATCGCCTACCTCGAGCAGGCGGTCGTTGGGGATGACAATCAGTGTGTCGACCGCTTCCCGCAGCGCCTGGATCCCCTCCTCGGCGTGGAGGGCCCGCCGCCGCCCTTCGAAACCGAACGGACGGGTGACGACACCGACGGTGAGGGCACCCAGCGCCCGGGCCGCCTCGGCCACGATCGGAGCCCCGCCGGTACCGGTTCCACCGCCCTCGCCGGCGGTGATGAAGACCATGTCGGCCCCCTTGAGCACCTCCTCGAGCTCACTGCGGTGGGCTTCGGCGGCCGCCCGGCCCACTTCCGGGTTCGCTCCCGCTCCCAGCCCCCGGGTGATGTCCCTGCCGAGGTCGACCTTGACGTCGGCATCGGACATGAGCAGTGCCTGGGCATCGGTGTTGAGGGCGACGAACTCGACACCCCTCACCCCGGCCTCGATCATGCGATTGATGGCGTTGACACCGCCACCGCCGACGCCGACCACTTTGATGACGGCCAGATAA
The DNA here is from genome assembly GCA_036745195.1 of Actinomycetota bacterium. Lineage (GTDB taxonomy): Bacteria > Actinomycetota > Acidimicrobiia > Spongiisociales > ZC4RG35 > JBFHRE01. The sequence continues at coordinate 24,137 of DAIOGO010000010.1, forward strand.
CCGCCTGATGTCTTGGTTGTTGCCATGGAAACCACCTTTTCGGAGGGGAGAGAACGACCATCGTTCGGAGCAGGCCGACGTCATGCGACGGGGCCAGGGCTAACTGCCTTGCTTAGCTTTACACACGTTCCCACCCCACGTAAAGCCCATCGCCATAAGGCTCAACTAGAGATTGAGCTTGATGGAACTTCAGGGTTCGGTGGTGGTTGCGACCGTCGACGAGGTGACCTGAGGCGGCAACACCGCCGGGCGGTTGGGTGCGATCAGCGTGATCACCGAGCCCGGTTCGGGGGGATCGTTGAGCACCGCCACCAGCGCCAGCGCCTTCTCCGAGCCCCGATCGGCCGCCCCGAGCCTGATCACGTACCGATCGGTGGTGGCAACCAGACCCTCCACCCCGGCGGTGATGGTTATCCCCCGAGCGATCCGGGCTGGCAGTTCGGCCAGGAACTCGAGAGCCATGGCAACCCCACGATCGGTGGCGAGCGAGTCACAGGAAAGGGTGGAGGTGACGATCCGGCCGACGGCGGTCGGATCGGCATCGGGGAGAACCGTTCCGTCGACGGCCACCGCCACCGTCCCCGAGGCGCACTCCACCGACCCTACGACGGTCCGTTCGACCAGATTCACGATGATCCGATCCGGCCACTCCCTCGCAATGGAGGCCTGGGCGATCCACGGGTCGGAGAGGAGCCGTTCCACCGCCGCCCCCAGATCGGCGGTGACCATCGGCCGACCGACCGCCAGCCCGGCGGCAGCCAGCGCCACCACCGGATCGGCCTGGACGGCGCCGTTGATCTCGAGATGCCTGATCGAGAACAGCGGCGCCCGGAACAAGGTCCAGACGATCAAGCCGGACAGTGCGACGACGATCAGCACGAGCAGGAATCGGGACATCGAACCGCGGGCTCGCTGCTCCCGAACCGCCCTCCGTCTCTCCTCGATCCGGGGATCCATCATGTGTCTTCGAAGTCCCCGACAAACACGATCTCGGGCTCCAGTTCGATCCCGGTGGCGTTCTGCACCCGGCGCTGGACCTCGACCACCAGGCGATGGAGATCGGAGGGAGTGGCCTGGGTGGAAGCCACGAAGAAGTTGGCGTGACGCTCCGATACCGAGGCACCGCCCACCGTGAGTCCCTTCAGACCGAGGGCATCGATGATCCGGCCGGCGGCATCTCCGGGCGGGTTCTTGAAGACACTTCCGGCATTCAGGGTTCCCCCCGGTTGGTGGATCTTCCGCCAGCGGGTGATCTCACGCAGGCGGGCCTCGCCATCTCTCGGATCACCGGAGGTGGTGCGAAAGCGTGCGCCGAGCACCACCTGGTCACCCGTGATGTTGGACCGGCGGTAGCCGAGGTCGAGGGCGGCGGTCGCCCGGAGAGCAATCGACCCGTTGCCCAACTCGAGGATCTCCGCCTCCACCAGATGATCGGCCGTCTCCTGGCCGTGACAGCCGGCATTCTGGCGGACCGCCCCTCCCACCGAACCGGGAATACCGACGTAGAACTCCAGGCCGAGCCGCCCACCTCGAACGGCCGACCGGGCGAGCGTCGGGAGATGAACCGCACCCCCGGCGATGATCTCCTCCCCATCGAACTCGATCCCGGCGAAGGCTCCCGCCAGTCGAAGCACCAGGCCATCGAAACCCCGTTCGGACACCACCAGGTTGCTTCCCCGGCCGAGCACAAGGACCGGGACCCCCGCCTCGACCCGGGCCCGGACCACTCGCCCCAGATCTTCCCGACTGGTCGCCTCGTGGAAGTAGCGAGCGGGCCCGCCGAGCTTGTAGGTGGTGAGCGCGCCGAGCTGCACCTTTGCAGAGACGAAACCCTCGTCGACCAGGCGGTCCAGGGCGTTCATGACCTCGCTCCCAGGAGCGTGACGAGTTCCCCGGCGGCGGTCGTGATGTCGCCGGCTCCCATGAACACGACCAGATCTCCCGGCTCGACCAGCCCGGCCAGTCGAAGCGCCACATCCGAGCGATGGGCGACATACTCGACGTCTCGACCGCCCGCCCGGACCGCGGCCGCCGCCACCAGTTCTCCGGTCACCCCGGGGATCGGGGTCTCACGTGACCCGTACACATCGCACACGATCGCCCGGTCCGCCAGCGCCAGGGCGGCTCCGAACTCCCCGGCAAACCGCTCCGTCCGGCTGAAGAGATGGGGCTGGAACACCGCCCACAACCGCCGGGGCGCCACCTCACGGGCCGCACGCAGGGTGGCGGCGACTTCGGTGGGATGATGGGCATAGTCGTCGATGACCGTCACCGCCCTCACGGTCCCTCGGTGCTCGAACCTCCGTCGTACCCCGTGAAACCCGCTCAGGCCATCTGCGATCGCCTGCGGGTCGTATCCGAGCATGGCCGTGAGCGCCACCACCCCCGCCGCATTGCGGGCCATGTGGACACCCGGTCTCTTGATCTCCACCCGGACGTCGGTGTCGGGCCCGACGAGGCGGAAGCCCACCCCGTCCGGACCGAGCCTCAGGTCTCCGATCACGAATGTCGACTCCGGGTCGAGGCCATAGGTGGCGGAGCCGACCCGGGCGGCGAGACGGGCTGCTCCCGGATCGTCCCGGCAGACAACGACCGGGCCGTCGACCTTGCGGACCACCCTGGTGAAGGCAGCCTCGATGGCGTCGAGCGAACCGAAATGATCGAGGTGATCAGCCTCGATGTTGGTGACCATCAGCCCGTGGAGATGGAGGTGCTCGAAGGTGCCAAACGCCTCGTCCACCTCCAGAACCAGCAGGGGATCGGAGCCAAAGGCGGCGTTGGTGCGGAGATCGAGTAGATCCGCCCCCACCACGAACGACGGTGATCCGCCCGCCGCCCGGATGGCCGTCACCATCATCGCGGTCGAGGACGACTTGCCGTGGGTGCCGGTGGCACCGATGGTGGGAATGGCGGCAGTGATGGCTTCCAGCAGCTGAGGACGGTGCCAGCGCGGGATCCGATTCCGTCCAGCCATCTCCCATTCCGGGTCGGAGTCGGGAATCGCCGACGACGCCACCACCAGTTCGACTGCGCCGATTCTGGATGGATCATGACCCGACCAGACCTCGAGACCCAGATCGGCCAGCGAGTCCAGCGCGGGGCTCGGATGGAGGTCCGATCCTGTCACGTCGTGGCCTGCCCCGAGCAAGACCCGGGCGAGAGCGCTCATGCCGGCGCCACCCACCCCGATCAGATGGATCCTGCGATGGGGAATCAACAGTGCCGCCTCAGCCATGGGCACTCCGTAGCCGCCGGGCGATCACCCTGGCCGCCTCTGGCTTGGCCAGCCGCCGGGTTCCCGCCACCAGTTCGGCGAGCCGGTTCGGATCGGCGAGCAACGATGACAGCAGCGGGCCCAACTCGGCCAGACGGTCTTCCGGCAACATGATGGCCGCTCCATGCTCGACGAATGACCGGGCATTCTCCACCTGGTGGCGGCCTGATCCGAACACGCCGGGAACGAGCACAGACGGGGTGGAGGTGACGGCGAGTTCGGCGACGGCCCCACCCGCTCGCGACACCACGAGGTCACAGGCGGCATAGAAACGCTCCATGTCGGGTTCGAAGCCGACCACCCGCCACGGCCTCCCGGACGATGCAGCCCGCCCGGTCACCTCGGCGGCGAACCGATCCCCGGCAAGTTGGAGGAACTGCACGGGGGGCCCCGTCCACGCCTCCGCAACACCGGCAAACGCCTCGTTGAGGGCACCCGCCCCCAGGCTCCCGCCCAGTAGTCCGATCGTGGGCTTCTCCGGGTCCAACTGGTAGGCGGCGATGGCCCCGGGCCTCGCCGCCGGGCGGTCGAACCGGGCGAGGTTCGACCTCACCGGATTCCCGACCCAGACTGCGGTGGGGAGCCCGGCGGTGCGGGGGAACGAGCCGAACACCTCGGTGCACAACCGCCCCACCGCCCGGTTGCCGAGACCGGCCTCGGCGTTCTGCTCCGAGACGAAGACCCTGGCTCCGGCCAGCCGGCCGGCGATCACCGCCGGGGGGGTGACGTAGCCTCCGACACCGAGGACGACCCCGACCGCCTCGTCCCGGAACAACCGGCGGAGGCGCCCGACGTTACGACTCACCTGCAGCGGCAGCGTGAGGTTCCTGACGGTCAGGCTTCGCTCCAACCCGCGCACTTCGATCTGATGGAGAGGGAATCCGGCCGCCGGAATCACCTTCGCCTCCAGGCGTCCTCCCCCGACGAAGTGGATGTCGGAGGGTTCGACACCGTCGTCGACGAGCGCCTCGGCCACTGCCAGCGCCGGAAAGACGTGACCGCCCGTTCCGGCGGCAGCGATGGCGAAGCTCACGACCTCGCCTTGACCCCGCCCGACTGCTGTGCGATGTTCACGAGGACTCCGGTGACCGCCATGCTGATGACGACCGCCGTCCCTCCATAAGACACGAACGGAAGCGGGATGCCGGTGATGGGAAGGGCCCCGACCACACCGCCGATGTTGACCACCGCCTGCAAGGAGAGCCAGGTGATGATGCCGGCCGCCAGCATCTTGCCGAACTGGTCGCGGGCTTTGGCGGCGATGGACCAGCCGACCACTGTCAAGAGGGTGAAGAGAGCGATCACCGACATGGCCCCCACCAACCCGGTCTCCTCACCGATGATGGCGAAGATGAAGTCGGTGTGGGCATTGGGCAGGTAGTACCAGCGGGCCCGGCTCGCACCCAGTCCCACCCCGAACAGGCCTCCGTTGCCGAGGGCGTAGAGGCTCTGGATGACCTGGTATCCGGTGTCGCCGGCGTCGGCCCACGGGTCCAGGTAACTCGTGAGTCTCGACCATCGTTCCGGGTCGGCGTAGGCGAGAAGAACCCCCAGTCCCGCCCCTCCCACCCCCAGCGGGAGCACGTACCTGAGGGGAGCCGTCGAAGTCAGCAGGACCGCCATCGAGGCCGCCCCGACGATGATGAGGGTGCCGAGATCGGGCTGGAGCATGATCAGGATCGCCACTGCCCCCACCAGAGCGAGCACCGGTGCGGCGAAGTGCTTCCAATCACCGAGGACCTTGGTCTTTCGTTCCATCACCTTGGCGAGCGCCACGATCACCGCGAACTTGGCGGCCTCGCTGGGCTGAAACGACAGCGGACCGAAGTCGAGCCAAGCAGTCGCCCCTCCGGCCCGACGGCCTACCACCAGGACGAGGACGAGCAGGGCGACTGCCAGGAGATAGATGGCCATGGCGTGCCGCCGGTAGGTCTGGTAGGGGATGCGACTCATGACGAAGAGGGCGACCGTTCCCAGGCCGACCCCCAGCAGTTGACGTTTGAAATAGGAGAATCGCTCTACTTGCTCTTTGATCTCGACTGTCGAAGAGGCCGAGATCGTCTCGGTGAGTCCCATCAACAGCAAGATCGCCACGATCAGGAACAACAGGGTCACCTGCCGGTTTGCGGCCATGACCCGATCGCTTCGGCGGCGGGCGGCGGCCCGGACCTCGGCGATCGACGTGACGTTGGAACTCACGAAGAACCTTCCATCTCGCCCATGATGGCGCGGACCAGGCCGGAAAACGCGTCACCCCGGGCGGAGTAGTCGGCGAACATGTCGAAGCTGGCGCAACCAGGGGCGAGGAGGACCGTGTCCCCCGATCGGGCCAGCCGATGCGAGAGCCGGACCGCCTCGTCCATCGAGGAGGCGACGGTGGTCGCTTCCGGTCGAGCCGACTGGAGTTGACCGGCCGCCTCACCGATCGCGACCACGTGGCGCACGTTCGGTTCGGTAGCCAGTGGTGAGATGTCCAGGCCCTTGGCGAGGCCCCCGGCGATGAGGATCACGCTCGGGAAGGACCTGATGGCAGCGAGGGCGGCGTGGGGATTGGTTGCTTTCGAGTCGTTCACATACCGGACCCCATCCCATTCGCCGACCAGGCTCCGCCGGTGGGCGCCAGGTCTGAAACCCCGCGCCACCGTCTGGACGTCGTCGAGGCGGGCCCCGGCCCGAAGAGCGGCGGCTCCGGCCAGCGTGAGGTCGGCCAGGAAGGCCGGGTCGGAAACACCCAGTTCTTCGATGGCGACAGCATCGTCGCCGATCCACCACATCCCGTTCTCCACCCCTCCCCCGTCGAGACGCCTGGTTCCCGACACTTCGACCGTGATTCCCGGGGCGACCCGGGCAATCCGTTGCGCTCCCGGATCGTCTCCGTCGAAGACGAGGACGTCTTCGGGTTTCTGGCGAGCGACGATCTCGGCCTTGGCCGCCAGATACCGATCGAACGACCCGTGCCAGTCCAGATGATCGGGGGCCACATTCGTGACCACCGCCACATCGGGGCGGAATCGTTCGGTGAAGCGCAACTGGAACGACGAGACCTCGATCACCGCCGCCTCCAACCCGGTGTCGACGGCATCGGACAAGGGCTGACCGATGTTGCCCAGCGCCGCCGTGGCGGGACAGGAGGGAGTCAGCATCTCGGCCACCAGCGTCGTCACCGTGGTCTTGCCATTGGTACCCGTCACGGCCACCGTCCGGCAGTCGAGTTGTTGCCAGGCAAACTCGATCTCGCTCCACACCGGGATCCCCATCTCGGTGGCGTGGGTGAACGGTTCGGACCGTTCGGGGACGCCGGGGCTGGCCACCACCAGGTCGATTCCGGCCAGCGAGGTCACATCCCAGGCTCCGACCAGAGCCGGAAACCCGGCACCGATGATCGTCCCCGCCCTGGCGGGGTCCTGGTCATAGATCGTCACCGAGTGACCCAGCCGCCTCCCCAGTCGGGCGGCCGCCATCCCGGAGACGGCGGCGCCCACGATCAGGGTGCGCATCAGAACAGACCCCCCGCCCTGATGAAGTCGCTGTAGAAGAGACCAAGACCCAACGCCACCCCGATCCCGGCCACGATCCACAGCCGTACCACCACCGTCGTCTCCGGCCACCCGGCCAGTTCGAAGTGATGATGGATCGGCGCGATCCGGAAGATCCTCCGCCCGGTCGCCTTGAACCAGGCGATCTGAAGGGCCGACGAGGCGCTCTCCGCCACGTACAACCCGGCGATCACGATCAGGAGGAGTTGGGTGTTGGTGAGGATGGCGAGGGCGGCCAGCACCGCTCCGATCGCATTGGAGCCGACATCACCCATGAAGATCCGGGCAGGGGCGGCGTTCCACCACAGGAAGCCGAGCAACCCTCCGAGCATGGCGGCGGCGATCACTGCCAGCTCGGCGGGATCGATCGACTCGGGGAACGGATAGACCGATGGGTTTCGGAACTGCCAGAAGCCGATGATCGTGTATGCCCCGAACATGAGCGCCCCCGACCCCGCCGCCAGCCCGTCCATCCCGTCGGCGAAGTTCGCTCCGTTGGCGAAGCCTGTGATCATCAGAATCGCCAACACCACGAACACCGGGCCGAGCCCGATCCCCAACGGCCGGGCGATGGAGAGCTGGGTGTTGACGCCGGCCGCCTGCGCCCCCCAGGCGAACCCGATCGCGATGAGGAGCTGACCGCTGTACTTGGCCTTGATGCTGAGCCCGAGCGATCGTTTCTTGGTGTGTTTGACGTAATCGTCGAGGAAGCCGATGAACGCCATACCCACCAGGGTGCCCATGGCGAGCAGCCCGCCGGCGCTGAACGGGCGAACCGCCAGATCGAACCCTGCGACCGGAGACCAGATTCGGAGATGAGCGACGAGATAGGCCACCACCGATGCCACCACGAACACGGCGCCCCCCATCGTCGGTGTTCCCTGCTTGTGATGGTGGCCCTTCACCTCTTCCTGGATGAACTGACCGATCGACCTACTCCGAAAGTAGCGAATGGCGATGGGAGTGGCCGAGATGGCGATCAGCATCGACAAGCCCGCCGCCGTGAGCAGGGCGATCACGTCGGCCGCCCTCGTCGTTCGATGGCAGCCCGGGCTATCAGCCGATCATCGAAGGCGGCGATCCTCCCCGCCGCCTCCTGACCCCGCTCATGGCCTTTACCGAGGATCATGACCGCGTCCCCGGGTTCGGCCATCGACACGGCCAGGTCGATCGCCCTCGCCCGGTCGGGCTCCACGATGGGAACGACATGCCGAGGGATTCCGCTCATCACCTGAGAGATGATGGCAGCCGGGTCCTCCGATCTCGGGTTATCGGAGGTGAGTACCACCACGTCCGCCGCCGCCGCCGCCGCCCCCATGGCGGGCCGTTTGGATCGATCGCGATCTCCCCCCGCCCCAACCACCACCAGCAGCCGCCCTGCGGTGTGTGGTCTCATCGCCGCCAGCACCGCTTCGATCCCCGCCGGGGTATGGGCATAGTCGACGATCACCGTCACGGGATGATCGCCCGACACAGTCTCCAGCCGGCCCGGGATCTGGGGCGCCTGCTCGAGTCCGGCCACGATCTCCTCCGGCGTGTACCCGAGGGCATAGGTGCAGCCCGCCGCCACCAGCGCGTTCTCCAGATTGAAGGTTCCTCCCAGGGGAAGCAGCAGCCGACGGTCGAACCCATCCGGAAACCGCATCTCGATCAGGAGTGACCGGGTCGTGGACTCGATGATCTCCCCCGACAGGTCGGCGCCGGCCCCAACGGTGACCACCGGCAACGCCACCTGCCCCGCCAACCGAGCTCCATGAGGATCGTCGACATTGATCACGGCCGTGCCCACCCGCTCGGGGTCGAACAGCGCCGCCTTGGCAGCAAAGTACGACTCCATGTCACCGTGGAAGTCGAGATGGTCGGGCGAGAGATTCGTGAAGGCCGCCACCTCGAACCAGGTCGATTCGATCCTGCCGAGGGAGAGGGCGTGAGACGACGCCTCGGCCGCCACCACCTGCACCCCCCGCTCGACCATCACAGCCAGGATCCGCTGAAAGTCCGTCGCCTCGGGAGTGGTGCGGGGATTGGGGATGAGATCGTCGGCGGCCCGTGTCATCACCGTGCCGATCAGACCCGTCACCAATCCCTTCGATCGGGCGATTGCCTCGATCAGGAAGGTCGATGTGGTCTTGCCGTTGGTGCCGGTGACCCCCACCAACGCGAGGCGACGGCTCGGATTCCCGTGGATGGCGGCAGCGACCGGCGCCATCGCTTGTCGGGTGTCGGCGACGATCAGTTGCGGAAGGTCGACCGCCACCGGTCGCGAGACCATGAGGGCGGCCGCCCCGGCCTTCTCGGCGACGGCGCAGAACTCGTGTCCGTCGGCCGAGGTGCCCACCACGGCGATGAACAACCCGCCGGCCACCACCTGCCGGCTGTCGTGGGTGGCGTCGATGACCCGGACCTGGCGGTCGCCGACCACGGTGCCTCCGGTGATGGATGCAAGCCGTCCGAGGCGCTCACCCTGCGATGGCATCGGGGATCACGCCCATCTGGTTGAGGGCGGCCTCCATCACCTCGGCAAACGCCGGAGCGGCGGCGGCTCCCCCGTAGCGAAACTCGTAGGCGGGTTCGTCGATGAGCACCGCCACGACGATCTTGGGATCGTCGATCGGAGCCATCCCGACGAAGCTCGCCCGGGTGGCCGCCGTGTACTTGCCGTCCGTGCCGAGCTTGAGGGCCGTGCCGGTCTTGCCCCCGACCCGGTAGCCCTCCACCTTGGCTTCGCTCCCGGTGCCGTCGGTCACGACGTCGGCCAGGATCTGACGCATGACCCAGGCGGTCCGCTCGCTCACCACCCGGTGGGTCTGGGGGGTCAGGTGGGTGGTGTTGCCGTTCTCGTCGATCATCGCCTTGACCAGAGACGGCCTGGTCCACACGCCGTCGTTGGCGATGGCGGCGTAGGCGGCGGCCATCTGCAACGGGGTCACGGCGACCGAGTACCCGATGGCGGCGGAGGCCTGGCAGGAGCTGCACGAAGGATCGAGCTGGAACGACCCCGCCGCTTCGCCGTTGAAGTCCACCCCGGTGAGTTGCCCGAGGCCAAAGCGGGTCATGTAGTCGCCCAGGTGTTCGTGACCCACCCGCTGCTGCACCATGATCGTGCCCACGTTCGACGAGCGGATGAAGATCTCGCGGACGGTCAGGTCCTCGGTGGCATGCTCCGTCGAGTCCTTGAAACACCCGTTGATGTCGTCGTCGGGTGACTGACAGGCGCCCCTCGTGGTCTCGATCGTATCCGCCACCTGCGGGATCACGGTGTCGATGTCCACGGTCCCGGTGTCGATGGCCGAAGCGATGGTGATCAGCTTCTGGACGGACCCGGGCTCGTAGGTGCTGCGAATCGCGATGTTGGAGTAGTGGTTCTGGGCCTCGACGACCGGTTCAACCACGGTCCGGCTGACGGGATCGAAGGCGGGAGCCTCGACCAGCGCCAGGATCTCCCCCGTCTCGACCTCCAGAACCACGATCGAGCAGCCGATGGCGCCGGTGACCTCCAATCGGCGCCGGCACACGTCGTATCCGATGTACTGGAGGGACGAGTCGATCGTGGAGACCAGGTCGCTACCTCGGACCGCTGCCACCTCACGACGGTTGGGCGCCTGCGGGATCGCTCGCACCTCGGCCGCCGCCGCCTCGTATTCGAGAACACCGTCCTTGCCGCTCAGTTCCTCGTCGTAGACCAGTTCCAATCCTTCGAGCCCGACGATCTGATCCTTGTCGTCGGTGGTGACGAGGCCGACCACCGAGGCGGCCAGCGCCCCGGCCGGGTAGGCCCGCATCGGCTCGGGCATCACATAGACGCCTTTGAGACCCTGGGCGACCACCTGGTCGGCGAGACTGGGGTCCACCCGGCGGGCCAGGTAGGCAAACGAATCGCTCTTGGCGACGCTCGCCCTCGCCTTCTCGACCGATTGGCCGGTGAGGGCGGCCACCACCTGGGTGGCATACAGCGGGTCATCCATCTCGGCCGGCACCGCGTACACGGCCCGGGAATCCACCGTGATGGCCAGCGGGGCGAGATTGCGATCGAAGATCGTCCCCCGGGGCGCCTCGAGTGTGACCGTTCGCACCCGCTGCTCGAGACCCCTGCTCTCGAACTCGGCGGCCTGGACCACCTGCACGTCGACGAGTCGGTATGCGAGTCCCAGCCAGGTAAGGCACAGGCAGGCGCCGAGCACGGCCAGCCGGGCCTGACCCTGATTGCGGCGGCGGGCGGCGGGACGGGCTGCCATTCAGCCGGTCCCGGACCGGCGGGCACTCATGGGGCGGCCTCCATGGCCAGATCCTGACCGGCGTCCACCACTTCCCCATGGGAGGGAACAACTCCGTCGACCACCAACACCAGGCGATCGTCTGGATAGACCATGCCCATCTGCTCGGCCAGCGGGCCGATCCGGGTGGCGTTCTCCAGCCCGGCCAGACGCAGGTTCAGTTCCTCGACCCTCGCCTGCTCGGCCTCGATCCGGGTGGCGAGAGTCGAGAGTTCGACCGCGCCACGATCCAGCGTCGTCCTGACGACGACCATGGCGAACATCGCCAGGACCACGACGAGCGCGAAGAACACGAAAGGGCTCAGCCGCGGTTTGAAGCGCGGGGCAGTCCCGCCGATGACCCGGAGCCCCGGCGCCCGCCGGGGAACCGCCTGTGGTCTGGCGGTCATGCTGCGATCCTCTCGATTGCCCGCAGCCTGGCCGACCGGGCCCGCGGATTGGCGGCCACCTCGGCCGGGGACGGCTTGGCCGAACCGAGTAGCCGGAACTCGACCTTGGCCCCACAGCCACACACCGGTAGACCCGGTGGGCAGACACAACCCGCCACCTCGGCGGCGAAGCGGCGCTTCACGATCCGGTCCTCGAGCGAGTGATAGGCGATGGTCACCACCCGGCCATCGACCTGGAGCATCGTCAACGCCGCGTCGAGGCCTTCGACGATCGCCTCCAACTCCTCGTTGACGGCGATTCGGATCGCCTGAAAGGTCTTGCGGGCCGGGTGCCCTCTGCGCCGGACGGCCGCCGGCACCGCCCCCGCCACCGTCTCGGCCAGTTGCAGAGTGGTCGTCAGCGGGCGCGCAGCGACGATCGCCCTGGCGATACGGGCGGCGTGTGGCTCCTCCCCGAATCGACGGATCAACCCGGCGAGTTCCCGTTCCTCGTAGGAATTGACGATGTCGGCGGCCGAGAGCGACTGCTCCGGATCCATCCGCATGTCGAGCGGTCCGTCGAATCGATATGAGAACCCCCGCCCCGCCTCATCCAGTTGATGGGAGGACACGCCGAAATCGAACAGGACTCCGGCCACCGACTCGATGCCGGCCTGTTCGAGCAGGACCCGGAGATCGGCAAACGAGCCGGCCAGCACCTCCACGCCGAGGGCTCTTCCCCGGGCTCTGGCGGCCGGGTCTCTATCGATGCCGATCACGGTCACCTCGTTCAACTCCTCCATCAGTCGCTTCGCATGTCCGCCACCACCAAAGGTGGCGTCGACCACCACCCCTCCCTCGACTGGCCCAAACAGCGCAACGACTTCGTCGGCCATGACCGGAAGGTGGTAGTGGTCTTCGTGTTCCGGTTCCTGGGCCATTGCCAGCCCCCCGGGCGCTGGTACCAAAGGAAGCGGGCGGAGTCAGGGGCCTTCCATTGGTTCCGGGGGGCTGGCAATGAGCCAGACACAGGCATTCAGGCGATGACGATCACTCTCCTTCCGCCAGGTAGTTCTGCTCGCCCCGCTGACGGATCGCCAGATAGCGGGGCTTGCTCCAGACCTCGATTCCCTTGCGGATCCCGACCAGTGCCACCTCTTCCCCCGGCTCGAGCCCGCTGTAATTGCGCAGTTCCGGCTTGACCAGGATCCGTCCGGCCTTGTCCATGGTCTGGACATCGGCGCCTCCGAAGAAGGTCCGGATGAGATCCCGGTTGACCGGGGTGTCGGTGAGGGCGTCCATCTCGTCGCTCTTCTTCTCGAAGGCGTCGGTGGTGTAGATCATCAGCTGACCGTCCCGGCCTTTGGTCACCACACAGCCCGATTCGAGCTCACGACGGTATTTGGCGGGCATGACGACCCTGCCCTTTCCGTCCAGCGTGTGGAAATCCTCTCCGACCAACACGATCGATCAGTCCTGCCTGTAGCGGTCTGCTGTCCTCCGGGCGGCATCATAACCCACTTCGCGCCACTTGCAAGTACTTCTCCCCCATTTCATCCCACCCTCACCCCCAGCGCACCACAGAGGTACTGAAATGGGAACGTTCAGCGGAGAATCAGGGTGACTGCCGACGGCCGACTGCCGACCGGCTTCAGGAGGCGGTTTCGAGCAGCAGGTATTGATGCCATACGGGATCGAGGGCGTATCCCGAACTGGCGTAGACCCAGGCGTGGTGGGCCGGGGCGGAGGGCCTGCGTACCAGAGCCAGCCCCACTTCTTCTGGCAGCCTGTCACCTTTGCGGGCGTTGCACCGGCGGCAGCAAGCAACCACGTTGTCCCAGACGTGCTGGCCCCCCCGTGATCGAGGGATCACATGATCGATGCTCTCGGCGCTCGCCTGGCAGTACTGACAGCGGAACGCATCGCGACCGAACACGGCCCGTCGCGTCACCGGGGTAACACGATGGTGGGCGACGCGCACATAACTGGTCAGCCTCACCACCGAGGGGACGGCCACCTCTGCTCGCTCGGCGTGCCACACCTCGGGACGGGCCTCGACCATAACGGCGCGCCCGCGCAAGATGAGGACGACCGCCCGCCGGGCGTGGACGACAGACAATGGTTCGAAGCTGGCGTTGAGGACCAAGGCACCT
>DAIOGO010000011.1:0-36858 GCA_036745195.1 Actinomycetota bacterium
GCATCAGCTATCAGCCATCAGCTGGAGCGTGCCCGGCTTTGTCCTTCCCTCCGGTTGAGAGAGGGGGGCCCGGTCCGTGTGCTCCGACGCGGCCCGAGCCCCGTCGCCGAGTGCCCCTCCGTCGCCGAAGCCTTCGAGGGTCGGCGCCACCTCCCCCAACACTCGGCCCTGTGACGATTGCAGGGGGATGACCCCCCGGCATCCCCCCAATGAATGACTGCAGGGGGATGACCCCCCGGCACCCCCCAATTGGTCGCGGCTTGCGACCGGTTTTGTCTCCCTCCGGAGGGGGGAGTACCCCGAAGGGGGGAGGGGGCACGGTCCGACGTTGCTGGTTGCGGGGCCAAGGCTCTCGGGACCCTCCGGAGTTGCGGTTAGCTGACAGCCGACGGCTGATCGCTGCCCGGTATCGTCGCCGCATGAAACCGATCCCGGCTGCCACCGTCCTCCTGGTTCGGGACGGCGACGGGATCGAGGTGGTGATGGGCCTCCGCCCGGCGGGCGGCGCCTTCGGAGGGATCTGGGTCTTTCCCGGCGGGGCCGTGGAGCCGATCGATGTCGAGGCGGCGGGCGGGGATGACGAGCTCGCCTGGAGGCTGGCGGGATTGCGGGAGACGGCGGAGGAGACCGGGATCCTCATCACCACTCCCGCCGTGCCTAGCCTCGAACTGGTGGGCGATCTCCATCGGAGCCTGTCGGAGCAGGGCGCCCGCTTCGCCACCGACCGTCTGGTCTACCTGTCCAACTGGGTGACCCCCCGACCGGTCAAGCGGCGCTTCGACACCCGCTTCTATCTCGTCATCGAGGAGGCCGGGGCGTCACCGAGCGTGGTGAGCAGCGAGTTCGAACGGATCGAGTGGGTCCCCGTGGCAGAGGCCCTCTCCCGGGAATCCGCCGGAGAGTTCCCGATGATCTTCCCCACGATCGCCCACCTGCGCTACGTGGGCGGTTTTGGCCTGGTGGCCGATTTGCTCTCGGCGGTGCGATCGCTCGATCGGATCCCCCAGATCGAACCGAGGTTGTTCGAACGGGGTGGCCGCGCCGAGATCGAGGTGGCCGGCGATCCCCGGTTCGAGTCGTGAGGATCGATCGGGTTCTCGCCAACAACCCCGGTCCGTTCACGGGGCCGGGGACCAACACCTACGTCGTGGGCGACGAGGTGGCGGTGATCATCGACCCGGGACCGATCGATGGCGATCACCGTCGGGCGATCGAGATGGTCATCGGCGACCGCCGACCGGCAGCGGTGGTGGTGACCCACACCCATCCAGACCACGCCCCTCTGGCCAATCCGTTAGCCCGGGATTTGGGGGTGCCCGCCCTCGGCAACCGACCAGGGCCGGACTTCGTCCCTGATCGGATCCTGAGCGACGGGTCGGCGATCGGGGTTCCGGGGGTGGATCTGGTGGCAGTCCACACGCCCGGTCATTCCGAGGACCACCTCTGTCTCCGCCTCGGGTCGACCTTGTTCACCGGAGATCACATCATGGGAGGATCCTCGGTGATGGTGGAGGATGTGGCCGCCTACCTGGGCTCGCTCGAGCGGTTGGCTGCCTTCGATCTCACCCGCCTCTACCCCGGGCACGGTCCCGAGATCGATTCTCCCCGCCAGGTGATCTCCTGGTACATCGCCCACCGTCTGCAGCGGGAGGGAGAGATCCTGGCGGCCGTCCGGGCGGGGGCGACCTCGGTCGGCGAGGTGGTGGAGGTCGTGTACCGGGAGGTCGATCCGAGCCTCCATCCGCTGGCGGCGCGATCGGTAGACGCTCATCTCCGCAAACTGGCCGCCGATGGTGTCATCCGGATCCTGTCGGGTCGCTGGAGGGTCGAGGGGGATTCCAAATAGGACGAGGGCCTGCGGGGGAACCTCAGGCCCTCGTCCGAATCGAGCGCCGTGAAGGGGATAAACAGCGCTCGAAGTCGTGATGTCGATCGGGTTGGTCGGTCGATTTGTCTCCGTCGGGTCTGACTCGGGTCGACCGTCGTTTACGACGATCGACCCGAACCCGATCCTCCCTGCCCCCGTTTGTTGCCCGGTAGCCTCCCAGCACCCGAGACCCCTACCAGTCACCAGTGTGTTCCGTCCTGGTGCCGGTCATCTGCCGTGGCACGTTCCCCCCCATCATCGGCCTGCGCGCGGTCGGGAATCCAGTTTGTTCTCAATTCACCCGGAGTGACTAGTCATTCGACGACGTACGGTGAACCTCCTCGGAGCCGACCCGGCCGGCTCCGGCGGCGGCCGGGGAACTCGAGGAGCGAGTCGGTCGGTCATCCTCCCGCTGCGCGGGGTCTCGCCCTGCTTGAATTCGGCCACGCCGAGAAAGGGATCGAGATGACCGAACCGGGAAGCCCTCCGCCTCCTCCGCCTCCGCCCCCTCCCGGAGGAGCACCGGCACCGGGCATATCGCAGTGGGGTCCGCTGGCCGATTTCGGGAAGCGGGCGGTGGCCACTCTGATCGACTACGCGGCGGCACTGGCCGCCTACATCGTGATCGCCATCGTCTCGGCCATCATCGGGGCGGTGAGCGACACCCTCGCGGCACTCGTCAGCGGCCTTCTGTATCTGGTGGTTGCCGCCTACTACTTCTACATTCTCTACATGACCGGTCAACGAGGTGCCTCGCCCGGCAAGCGGGTGATGGGACTCAAGGTCGTGAAGTTGGCCGACGGACAGGTGCTCGGTGGCGGGATGGGGATCGTGCGAGGCCTGGCTCACATCGTCGACCAGATCATCTGCTACATCGGCTACCTGTTCCCGTTGTGGGACCCGATGCGGCAGACGCTGGCCGACAAGATCATCGGCACCGTTGTCCTGTCCGATCAGCCGAAGGAGCCGTTCTCAGCCGAGATCTTCAAGCTGTGACCTGGGCGGGTTGGGACTCCAACCCCTCCAGCAGCTTGGCGATACGGCCGGTGCAGGTTTCGTCCTGGGCCGGTGGCACCAGTCCCACCAGGATCTCGGCCGCCCTCTGAAATGCCAGCGCCGCAGGGTTGTTCGGATCGGCCGAAGTGACGGGTAGTCCCTCGTCGCCGCCGGTCACGACTGCCGCGTCCAGCGGGATGCGGGCGATGAGCGGGACCGAGAGGTCGTCGGCCAGTTCACTTCCCCCGCCCGCCCCGAACAGGTCGTAGGTCACCCCGTGTTCACAGGTGAATCCCGACATGTTCTCGATCACGCCGACGATCGGCATGTATGACCGGCGCGCCATGTCCGCCACCCTCACGGCCACCTTCTGGGCCGCCTTCTGCGGTGTCGTAACCACTACCATCTCCGCCTGCGGCAACAGCCGGGACAGTGCCATCTGGATGTCGCCGGTCCCCGGCGGCATGTCGATCACGAGATAGTCGAGCTCGCCCCATGAGACCTGCTTGAGGAACTGTTCGAGGGCTTTGGAGAGCATGAGTCCCCGCCACATGAGGGCGGTCTCCTCCGACTCGATGATGAGCCCGGTCGAGACGAGTTTGATCCCCTGCACCGTGACCGGGGTGATGAGCCGGGTGATCTCGTCGGCCTCCAGTCGCTCCTCGGCGGCCAGCATTCGCGGGATCGAGAACCCCCAGATGTCGGCATCGAGCAGACCAACCCGGTACCCGAGTCCGTGCAGGGCGATCGCAAGGTTGACGCTCACAGAGGACTTTCCGACCCCGCCTTTGCCCGAGCTCACGGCGATCACCCGGGTGGTGGGGTGGACCTGGGTCAGTTCTGCCGAATCCCGGGCCCGCTTGCGGGCTACCGCCATCAGATCGGCTCGCTGCGACTTGGTCATGGCGGTGGTGCGAACCACCACCTCGGACACCCCCGGGAGGGACTTGACCCTACGGACGGTGTCTCCTTCGATCTGTCCACGCATCGGGCACTCGGCGATGGTGAGGGCGATGTCGACCACCACCACACCGTTGTCGATCGAGACCCCGCTCACCATCCCCAACGTGACGATGTCACCGCCCAATTCGGGATCGATCACGCCCCGCAGCGCTTCGTAGACGGATTCGGTGGTGGTGATCACCCGCTCAGGCTAATTTCCACTATGGCCATAGTGGGAATTGTTCACGGGCCGCTTGGCGTTACAATCATCATCAGCCGTCCCCAATGAGGTTCGAAGCATGACCCAGTTGCTGTCCATCAAGTCAACCCAGCCGCCCAAGGCGATCACCCTCACCGACAACGCCGTGAACAAGATCCGGGAACTGGTCCAGGCCGAGGGTGACCCCAACCTGGCCCTGCGCATGGCCGTACGTCCCGGTGGGTGCAGCGGGTTCTCCTACGAGATGTTCTTCGACTCGGAGACCGAGGATGGCGACGTGGTCGAGCAGTTCGGTGACGTGCGAGTCGTGGTGGACAACCAGTCCGTCGAGCGCCTGCGGGGATCGACCCTCGACTTCAAGGACGGTCTGATGGGGGCCGGTTTTGCGATCGACAATCCCAACGTGTCCCGCAGCTGCGGCTGCGGCAACAGCTTCAGCTGAGCGACGGCGCACCTGTTGGTGAAGGCGGGCATCGAGCCCGCCTTCGTCGCGTCTGGGGCCGAAACCAACTGGTTGCGGCTGGGGTAGCCTGCCTGGACTCGTCGGAGGAGAACCACGCATGCCGAAAACCGTTCCGACCCTGGCGTCCGCTCCCAGGCCGATCGCCCCATACTCGGTTGCGACGGAGGCCAACGGATTCGTGTTCATCTCGGGCCAGGTGGCCATCGACCCGGCCGGCGGTCCCACCCCGGAAGACGTGGCCGACCAGGCCCGGCTGGTCCTGACCAACCTCGGCAACATCCTCTCCGACCTGGGTCTGGGCTTTGCCGACGTGGTCAAGACCACCATATTCCTCGCCGACGTCGCCGACTTTGGCCGGGTCAACGAGGTGTACGGGGAACACTTCCCGTCGGACCCTCCGGCCCGGTCCACGATCCAGGCCGGCGCCCTGCCCAAGCCCGAGTTCAAAGTGGAGATCGAAGCGATCGCCGCCCGTTGACGCGAAAGAAGGTTGATATGAACAAGGATCAGGTCTTCGAAGCACTCGGGTTGCACGACGTCAACCCTGGCGCCTACGCCGGGCGCTGGCTCGAGGGCGCCGGCAAGCATGTCGAGTCCTTCGACCCATCCACCGGTGAGTTGTTGGGGGTGGTGGTGTCGACCACCCCGGAGCAGTACCAGGAGGTGATGGCGACCAGCCTCGAAGCCTTCGATCGCTGGCGTCTGCTCCCCGCTCCCAAGCGGGGCGAGTACGTGCGGCTCCTCGGCAATGCGCTGCGCGAGCACCGCGACGCCCTGGGGGCGCTGGTGAGCATGGAGATGGGCAAGATCCTCCCCGAAGGAATCGGCGAGGTCCAGGAGATGATCGACATCTGCGACTTCGCGGTCGGGTTGTCACGCCAGTTGTACGGCCTCACCATCGCCTCGGAGCGCCCGATGCACCGGATGTACGAGCAGTGGCATCCGCTCGGCCCGGTGGGCGTGATCACCGCTTTCAATTTCCCGGTGGCGGTGTGGTCCTGGAATGCGGCCATCGCCGCCGTGTGTGGCGACACCACCGTTTGGAAGCCGTCGGAGCTGACCCCGCTCACGTCGGTTGCGGTGACCAACATCGCCGCCAAGGTCATGGCCGGGAGCGGATTCGAGGCGGTGTTCAACCTGGCGGCAGGCATCCGTGACATTGGTCGGATGATGGTGGAGGACGAGCGGGTGCCGCTCATCTCCGCCACGGGCTCGGTCCGAATGGGCAAAGAGGTCGGTCCGGCGGTCGCCGCCCGGCTCGGTCGCAGCATCCTCGAACTCGGCGGCAACAACGCCATCCTCGTCATGGAGGATGCCGATCTCGAACTGGCGGTCAGGGCAGTTCTGTTCGCGGCAGTGGGCACCGCTGGGCAACGGTGCACCTCGCTGCGCCGGCTGATCGTCCACCGGAGCGTGGCGGACCAGTTCCTCGACCGCCTCGTCAAGGCCTACGAGTCGGTTCCCATCGGCAACCCACTCGACCCGGGGACCCTGATGGGGCCGGTGGTGGCGGAGCGGGCGATCACCGCCTATCTCGAGGCGATCGAAATTGCCCTGGAGCAGGGTGGCACCGTCCTCACCGGCGGGAACCGGCTCGACCGGCCCGGTTCCTTCGTCGAACCGGCCATCGTGGCCGTCCCCAAGGACGCTGCCATCACCCAGGAGGAGACCTTCGCCCCGGTGTTGTGGGTGATCACCGTCGACTCGCTGGAGGAGGCGATCGCGGTTCAGAACGGGGTACGCCAGGGTCTGTCGTCGGCCATCTTCACGGACTCGGTTCGCAAGGCCGAGCGGTTCCTGTCGATCATCGGGTCGGACTGCGGGATCGCCAACGTCAACATCGGGACCTCCGGTGCCGAGATCGGTGGCGCATTCGGTGGGGAGAAGGAGACCGGTGGCGGGCGCGAGGCCGGCTCCGACTCGTGGAAGTTCTACATGAGACGGCAGACGACCACCATCAACTGGGGCGACGATCTCCCGCTGGCCCAGGGTCTCACCTTCGGCTGAACCGGCCCACCCGACCCCAAAACCGCAAATCGCGCGGTGAGATGGCAGAAATCTGCCCTCTCACCACATAAAGTCGCTCCTCCACAGGGTGGTGGCGAAGGGCAAGGGTCCCTGGAGGGTGGGACTTATGCCTCTAGGTGCATATGCACAGATCTGCACATGATGTTCCCGAGACATCATGCAGACCACCAGTCGAGCCCACCTCACAGCCGCAGATGTGCAGTCATTGCTCGACATCGACCGCTCGACCGTCTACCGGATGGCCGCCGACGGGCGGCTCCCGGCAGTCCGGGTGGGTAGACAGTGGCGGTTCCCGGTCGAGGAGCTCGAACGGCTCTACGACCTCGATCCTCGCCCCGGCACCCGCAAGATCGACGCCGAGGCGGCCCACCACATCCTCGAAGCCGTGGCCCCCTCCCTCCGGGTGATGATGGTCGTCACCGACCTCCACGGTCTGCCCATCACACCAATCGTCAACCCGACCGCCTGGATGGCCCGGCACGACCAACCGGAGACGGTTCTGTCCGGCTGCCTGGACGAGTGGCGGGAACTGGCTGCAGACCTCGATCTCATGCCCCGCTTCGTCGAATCCGTCTTCGGGTTCGAGTGCGCCCGGGCCTTTGTCCGTTCCGGCCCCGAACTGGTGGGCATGGTCTTGGCCGGCGGGATCGCACCGCTCCAGGCCTCCGACTCCGAGTTCGTGACGCTGGCCCCGCCCGAGCGAGCTGCGGTCCTCGATGCCCTTCCCCGGATCAGTGCGCTGATCTCCCAATTCGCAATCAACCACAAGAGAGGTACTCAATGAAACGGCTGCTCGTACTCGGAGCAGGCACGGCCGGAACGATGGTCGTGAACAAGCTCCGCCCGCGGCTCTCCAAGGACGAATGGTCCGTCACCATCGTGGACCAGACCAAGGTCCACCACTACCAGCCCGGCTACCTGTTCATTCCCTTCGGCGTGTACAGCCCGGATGAAGTCACCAAGCCGGTTCACGCTCTCCTCGCCGACGGCATCGAACTCGTTTCCGGCGAGATCGACCGGGTCGATCCCGAGTCGTCCAAGGTCTATCTGGTCGACGGCACCGAACTCGCCTACGACCAGTTGGTGATCGCCACCGGCGTCACCCCCCGGCCCGATCAGATCCCGGGAACCGTCGAGGGCGAGTGGCGCAAGAGCGTCCATGAGTTCTACACCTTCGAGGGGGCGGTGGCACTCCACGATCGTCTGGCCGACTGGGAGGGTGGACGCCTGGTGGTCCACATCACCGAGATGCCTATCAAGTGCCCGGTTGCCCCGCTCGAGTTCACCTTCCTGGCCGATTCCTTCTTCCAGGACAAGGGGATGCGTGACAACGTCGAGATCGTCTATGTGACCCCGCTCGACGGAGCGTTCACGAAGCCTGTGGCCGCCCACCGTCTGGCCGGGATGCTCGACGAACGCAAGATCCATCTCGAGACGGACTTCATGATCGAGCGGATCGACCCCGACGCCAAGATGCTGGTGTCCTACGACGAGCGCGAGATCCCCTTCGATCTGCTGGTGACGGTGCCCCTCAACATGGGAGCCGACTACATCGGCCGGAGCGGGCTCGGCAACGAGCTCAACTTCGTGACGGTTGACAAGGAGACGTTCCTCTCGGCCAAGTACGACAACGTCTTCGCCCTCGGAGACGCCGCCGACCTCCCCACCTCCAAGGCGGGATCGGTCGCCCACTTCGCGGTCGAGGTGTTCACGGACAACTTCCTCGAGCACATCGCCGGGCGGAGCATGAGCGGTCGTTTCGACGGCCACGCCAACTGCTTCATCGAGTCCGGCTCGGGCAAGGGCATGTTGATCGACTTCAACTACGACACCCAGCCCCTCCCCGGCAAGTACCCGCTCCCCGGCGTGGGCCCCTTCAGTCTCCTCAAGGAGACCGAAATGAACCACTGGGGCAAGCTGATGTTCAAGTGGATGTACTGGAACGTGCTTCTCCCCGGACGGGAGTTGCCGCTCCCCGCACTGATGAGCATGGCGGGGAAGGAGGAGGTCGTCTCATGACGACGACGACCCTGGACGAACGGCTCGACCGTCTCGACGAGCAGGTGGCCTTCCTGGTCGAACAGGCCCGTCGCGACATGATCCGGCAGTCGGCCGTCGCCGAGCTGCTGGCCGACCTCGCCCCGGTGAGCCGCCAGTTTATGTCCACGGCAGGTGAGCGTCTGGAAGAACTGGACCTGGATCCCGCCGAGGCGATGGCCCTGCTCAAGACTCTGGGCGGCTCGCTTGGTGAGATCAACCGCCTGCTGGCGGCGGTCAAACCACTCGTCGAGCTCTCGGAGACGGTCTCCGAACTGTCGGGCCCCGCCCTCGAGGCCCTCACCCGCCGGCTGACCGACCTGGACGAGCGCGGCTATCTGCGGTTCGCCGGCGCCGGGGTGGGAGTGCTCGATCGGGTCGTCACCGGGTTCGACGAGTCCGACGTCGAGGCCCTCGGCGAGAACGTGGTTCTCATCCTGAGGACCCTGCGGGAAATGACTCAACCCGAGATCATGCAGATGCTGCAACGCACCATCCGCTCCGTGAAGGTGGAAGACGAGCCGGCCGAACCCCCGGGCATGTTCGAACTGCTGCGCCAGTTGCGCAAGCCCGAGGCCCGGCGCGGCCTGGCCCGCATGATCCATGTCCTCGATTCACTTGGAAACGAAAGCGCTCATGACACTCAGGAGGTGACACATTGAGCACCGCAACCATCGCGGGAAAACCAGTCCATGTCGATGAGGAAGGATTCCTCACCGAGTATGGCGAATGGGACGAAGACCTCGCCAGGGAACTCGCCACCCAGATCGGCATCACCCTGACCGATGAGCACTGGAAGGCGATCAACTTCGCCCGCCAGGACTTCCTCTCTCAGGGTGAGACCCCGACGCTGCGGCGGATGCAGGTCGAGGGCGGTGTCACCACCAAGGACATGTTCGTTCTGTTCCCGAAGAAGCCCGCCAAGAAGATGGCCTACGTCGCAGGTCTGCCCAAGCCGGCCGGCTGCGTCTGATCGAAAGGATCGAAAAGTGACCACCACCATGGACGCACCCGCCAGAGTGCCAGATTTCGGTGACGAAGACAGCGATCGCAAGATCTGCTTCATCTGCTCCAAAGGCAACCTCGACATGGCCTACCCGGCCCTGATCATGGCCAACGGAGCCCTCGGAGAGGGGATCGAGACCCACATCTTCTTCACCTTCTGGGGCATGGACATCATCAACAAGGCCACCCAGGATCACCTGAAGTTCTCGGCGGTGGGGAACACGGCCATGCACCTCGGCAAGGGGTCGGCATCGATTCCCCAACTCGCCGCCGGGCTCCCGGGCATGCAGGCGATCGCCACCAAGATGCTGAAGGACAAGATCGCCGGGCTCGACATTCCCGAGGTCCCGGAGTTCGTCAAACTGCTCCACGACATGGGCGCCAAGTTCTGGGCCTGCAAGCTGTCGGTGGACATGGCCGAACTCACCAAGGACGACCTCATCGATGAGGTCGAAGACATCATCAACGTGGCCGAGTTCATGGAACTCTCGGAAGGAGCGCAGATCGTCTTCGTCTGAGGTCGCGAAAACCATCACCGGACGGACCGCTGGTCGGTCCGTCCGGCTACATTCAGGCCCCGGTCCAGAGCAAGGAGCATCGATGACCTCATATCACTTCAGCGTCACCGTCAGCGGCGACTTCGACGCGGTGGTCGACCTCACCAAGGCCGAACTGGCCAAGGAAGGGTTCGGCGTCTTGTCCGAGATCGACGTGGCGGCGACGATGAAGGAGAAGCTCAACGAGGATGTCGCCCCCTACAAGATCCTCGGAGCCTGCAATCCGCCCTTTGCCTTTCGTGCCCTCACCGCCGACCCGGCCATCGGGGTGTTGCTCCCCTGCAACGTGGTCGTGCGCGAGAACGGCGCCGGCCGAATCCTGGTCGATTTCATGGATCCAGAGGCCGTGCTCAATCTGGTGGACAAGCCGGGAATCAGAATGGTCGCCGACGAGGTGCGCGCCCGTCTGGAGATGGTCAGAGACAGCCTGGCCCACTCGTAGGCTCGGCCGGGATCCGCGACTCGAGACTGGTGCCTATCAGCCCCAGCGGTAGCCGACCGAGCGGACGGTCGTGATCCAGGAGGCGCGCTCCTCGCCCAGTTTGGCGCGCAGCCGCCGGATGTGGACGTCGACGGTTCTGGCTCCGCCGAAGTAGTCATACCCCCATACCTTCGACAGCAATTGGTCGCGGGTCCACACCCGGCCCTGCCGTTCGACCAGGAAGCGGAGCAACTCGTACTCCATGAAGGTGAGGTCGAGCGGCGCTCCGTCGAGGTGGGCCTGATATGTGAGCGGGTTGAGCTGGAGGTCTTTGAAGATGATCAGTTCTTCCGAGCCTGAAGCCCTCTGCAGGCGCAACAACCGGAGCCGGAGTTCCACCGGGTTCACCGGTGTCACCAGGAAGTCCGACACCCCCGTCACCTGGCTCATCAGGTCTAGGTGATCGCCCTCGGCAACGACCAGGACCGGCAGCCCCGAATCACCGGCGATCCCCGCCAGGTGGCGCATCCGTCGCATCGGCTCGTCCCCCAGTTCCACGATGAGAATCGACCATTCGGCAGCCCGGGACTGGGTGACAGACTCGAGGCTGTCGACCGGCTCGGGGTGGATCCCGGCCAGGGCCAGGGCGGCGAGAAGCGACTCGGACGGATCCTTGGGAAAGAGGGCGACGTCCACTGCTACAGCACCGGCAGGTAGGTGTCCAGCTCGAATCGGGATACGTGGTGGCTGTACAGCTCCCACTCCTTGCGTTTGTTCCTCAGGAACCAGTCGAATACGTGATCTCCCAGCGCCCGGTGGACCAGTTCCGATCGCTCCATCAGATCGAGCGCCTGTGAGAGGGTCTCCGGGAGCCGGTTGATCCCCAGCCGGGAGCGCTCGGCCGCGGTCAGCTCGAACACGTTGCCGGGTGCCTCGGCCGGCAACTCGTACTCGTGCTCGATGCCCTCCAGCCCGGCCGCCAGCAGCACCGCCAGCGCCAGGTAGGGATTGGCGGCGGAGTCTGGCGAGCGGTACTCGGCCCGCACGCTGGCCGGCTTGTTCTTCTTGGCGGTGGGAACCCTCACCAGCGCCGACTGATTGTTTCGACCCCAGGTGATGTAGATGGGCGCCTCGAAACCTGCCACCAGCCGCTTGTACGAGTTCACCCACTGGTTGGTGATGGCGGTCAACTCGGGGGCGTGGCGGAGGAGGCCCGCCACGAACTGTTCACCGGTCGTGGACAATCCGCTGGCGCGGTCCGGTCCGAAGAAGGCGTTTTCCTCACCACGGAACAGCGAGAGGTGGAGATGCATGCCCGACCCATCGTGCTTTTCGAGTGGTTTGGGCATGAAGGTGGCATAGATGCCGGAGGAGAGCGCCACCTCCTTGACGGTCAGACGGAAACTCATGATGTTGTCCGCCATCGTCAGGGCGTCCGTGTACCGAACGATGATCTCGTGCTGGCTCGGGGCCACCTCATGGTGGGAGTGCTCGACCGGGATGCCCATCTGTTCGAGCGAGTTGATCGTGGCCCGGCGGTACTCCTGGGCGACGTCGAGCGGGGTCAGGTCGAAATAGCCGCCGCGGTCGAGCACCTTAGGCTCCGGGCCCGAATCGGCGAAGTAGAAATACTCCAGTTCGGGGGCGACATAGAAGGTGAAGCCGGCGTCGGTCGCTCTCTGCAGGTTGCGCTTGAGGACGGTGCGGGGGTCCCCCCCGAACGGCTCACCGTCGGGGGTGACGATGTCGCAGAACATCCGGGCCACCTGTTCCTCCCGACGCCATGGAAGAACCTGGAACGTGGCCGGATCGGGCACGGCCAGCATGTCGGCCTCCTGGCGGCGGGCGTATCCATCGATCGACGAGCCGTCGAAGGTCATCCCCTCGTCGAAGGCGGTCTCGAGTTCCTGCGGGGAGATGGACACCGACTTGAGAAACCCCTGGACATCGGTGAACCAGAGTCGAATGAAGCGGATGCCGCGTTCCTGGACGGTGCGGAGCACGTAGTCGGATTGTTTGCTCATCGGTGAGAACGGTACCCGTCTCGATCGGTACCTACGGCGGCGGGCGCCTGGCGGCGTCGCCGGCAACGGGGATCGGAGCGGGGCTGGTTACGGCAGATGAGGCTCGACGATCTGGGCCTGGTTGATCCTCCCCAGCACCCCGTCCTCGTCGAAGACCCTCGTGTCGGCCAGCCCGATCCCGGTGTTGTGCTGGTGCGAATACGATCGCATGCCGATCCAGTCACCATGGGGATGGCGGTGGGAGTAGAGGGTGATGTCCGGGTTCACGTAGAGCCAGTCCCGGGGGTCGAGCATTTGGGCGTTGCCGTTGGACATGTCGGCCAGAGTGGCCAGGGTGACGAATGGGCTGGTGGGCTCGTCTCGAATCACACCGGTCTTGAGCCGGAACCACGAGGTACCGACCCGGTGGGCGTCGAAGCTGCCGTCGAAGGTCCTGATCTCGACCGCGTCGCAGTGGAAGCGCCTCCGGTCACCGGGATGGCCGAACCCGGCGCCGCCATCGACGGGCGCGGCGGAGCTCGGGCCGGGCGGCGCTTGCCAGCCTTCTTCCTCCTGCTCCGGGAGCGCCACCTCTCCCAGCCTGATCTTGAGGGCGGAGGCCCGCCCCACCATCACCCCATCGGCCATCAGCAAGGCATCGACCACCTGGAGCCTCCTCCCGTCCCGGCGGATCGCCGTTTCCACCCGAAGTGGTGTGAGCGGTACCGGTCTGAACAGATCGATGGTGAGACGCACCACCTGCATAGGCCCGGCGGTGGGGATGCCTTCGATCACCCAGGCCATCAATCCGGAGGGTGGGCCACCGTGCTGGGCGTCGTCCGACCAGCCTCCCCGGGTCAGGTCGGTGGGGATGAATGCGTCTCCCTGACGCTCGAAGAGGGCGTCGCTCATGTCCTGATCCTACGGGGACGACAGTTCGCGACGCTGAAAGCAGCGCTGGTCGCATGACGACAGTCGTCGGCGAGTCGCCACCCGAGGGAGTGGCGTTTCCGGGCAGACCGCTCAAGCCAGGGCCGGGTCGGCCGATCTCTCAAGCGTGAAGCCAATCTGGTTCGGTTCGATCGCGCTCGTCGTGGCGGCGTGCAGCGGGACCGGCGTGGTTTCGCCGCCGGGCGATGGGATGACGGTGGACGGCTGGGCGCCGCGGCCGAAGACGATCGACGGTCTGGAAGCCGTCGCCACCGTGACCGATGGTTCCTTCGCCCTTCACACGGTCGGGGGAGATCGCGGATTCCTCCCCGGTGTGAACATCGGCGCAACCATCCCGGGAACACAACCCGGCGAGCAGGCGATACCGGGCGACGTCTTCGACCGGTGGCTGCCACAGATTCACGCCCTTGGGCTGCGGGTGGTGCGGGTCTACTCGATCATGCCGCCTGCGTTCTACCAGTCGCTCGAGAGGTTCAACCTCGCACATCCGGACGCGCCGATCTATCTGATGCAAGGGGTGTGGCTCCCCGAGGATCCGTTTCTCGCCAACCGCGACCTCTTCGCCAGCCAGCAGGACTTCCTGGTCGAGGTCGAGCGGGCGGTGGCCGCAATCCACGGCGACCTCGATCTCCCCGTTCGACCGGGGCATGCCTCGGGCATCTACGACGCCGATGTCTCGTCGTGGCTCGCCGCCTGGGTCATCGGAATCGAGCTGGATCCGATCGCAGCCTTCGCTTCGGATCGGGCCAACGCCGGGATGAAACCCCATGCCGGCACCTACTTCCGCAATACCGACGATTCCACACCCACCGAGGTGTGGCTGGCCCGGGCGATGGATCATCTCGCCTCACTCGAGTCGGATCGGGGGGTGACGATGCCGATTGCGTTCGTGAACTGGCCGACCACCGATCCCCTCGTTCACCCCGACGAGCCCCTCGTAGAGGAGGACATGGTCGGGGTGGACGCCAACCATGTGCTGGCCACCGACTCCTGGCCGGGGGGGACCTTTGCCAGCTACCACGCCTATCCCTACTACCCGGACTTCCAGCGGTACGAGGCTGGTATCGCCGGGTTCGAGCTCGACGGAAAGCCTGACAACTACGCCGGGTATCTCACCAAACTCCGTGATCACCACCGCGCCGCCGGTCTCCCCGTCATGATCACCGAATTCGGAGTGCCATCGTCGATCGGCTCTGCCCACCAAGGGCCGCAGGGTCGGAACCAGGGGGGCCACTCCGAACGAGAGGCCATGGCCATCAACGCCGAACTCATGGACGTGATCCACCGCCTTGGCCTGGCTGGTGGGCTGGTGTTCGCCTGGCAGGACGAGTGGTTCAAGTTCACCTGGAACACGATCGACCTCGAGATACCATCCGACCGTCGTCAGATGTGGGCGAATCCGTGGACCAACGAGGCGAACTTCGGCCTGTTGGCGATGGAGCCAGGCGAGGCGCCCATCGTCCTGATCGACGGGGATCGGGGTGAGTGGGAAAGCAACGGCTCACAGGTCATCCTCGAGGAGCGGGGTTCGGTGCGAGAGGTTCGAGCCGTCAAGGATGAGGGATATCTCTATCTGGGCATCGTCCTCGACGAGAGCCAGAGCGGGGCAGAATCGCCCGTGGTGATCGGTTTCGACACGATCGAGGGCGGCGCGCCGGCACTTCCTGGCGCGGGGGCAATCGGTTGGGACGAAGGGGACTACGCCATCACCATTTCCCCCGGAGGAAAGGCCGAAATCAAGGTTCGTGCCTCGGCCGACCCTCTCGTGCTCCAGTACGCGCCAATCCGGGCCGTCCCGTTCGACGTGGATGTCAGTGAGCAATCCACCGCCTGGACCAACCGTCGCTTGCTCGTGAACTGGCCGCTCGTCATTCCGACGACCGGAGAGCAGCTGGAGGCCGAAATCATGGATGTGGGCATCATGATCCGCGGTTCCAGCGATCCCGACGACCCTCGCTTCGACTCGCGCGCCACCTGGCAGACGCAAGGAACATTCCTCGAGGTTCGTGTTCCGTATGCCGCCATCGGCTTCTCGGATCCGTCGTCGCTTCAGGCGTACCGGGTCTCGAGGGAGGGCGACATCACGACCGAGCAGGTGGAGCGGGTCGGCATCGTGGTGGTTGCGGGCGGCGAGGCACACGAGACCGGCGGATACGCCTGGGAGCCGTGGCAATCCGTCGGTTGGAGGGAGAGACCGAAGGCGGGGATCGACCAGTTGCGCCAGGTCGTGCAGAGACTCACCGGCTGAGCGGCCGTCTTCTGTGTCAACGGCGACCCTCGGTTCCGTCGGTCGCCTAGCCTCGGGTGGGTGACCGCCGCCTACTTCACCACCGACGACGGCAACTGGTTCCGCCCCACCGAGTTGGCCCGCGGTCCGTGGGACCCTCGCGCTTGTCACGCCGGGCCGCCCACCGGGCTGGTGGTGCGGGCGCTGGAGCGATTGGTACCCCACCAGCGGCTGGCCCGTCTGACCATCGATCTGATCCGGCCCATCCCGCTGGCCGGCTTCCGGGTACAGGCAGAAGTCACCCGCCCCGGTCGCTCGGTCACCACCGCCGGGGCCGAGATCCTCGATGACGAGTTCGTGTTTGCCCGCGCTTCTTCCCAATTCCTTCGCCAGAGCGAACCAGTCCGGTTCGAGACTGCGTCGTTCGACCTGCCCCTGTTCGCAAACTCGGTACCGGGGCCATTTCCGATCGGCCTCGGTCACACCGGGTTCCCGTCATCCGTCGAAGTCCGATATGACCCGTCCGGCTCGCAGGGGGCGGGTGGCCCGACGGTGATCTGGATGCGGACCGTGCCATTGCTGGCCGGCGAGGAGCCGTCCGGGTTCCAGCGACTGTGCCCGCTGGCCGACTCCGGCAACGGCATCAGTTACAACGAGTACCTCGATCGAGTGTCGTTCGTTAACCCCGACCTCACGATCCTGGTGCATCGCCCGCCGGTGGGAGAGTGGGTTGGTGCCCGGATGGTGTCGCACTGGCAGCCGGATGGGACCGGGTTGGCCGACTCGGAACTGTTCGACACGACCGGCCCGGTGGGGCGGGCGGTTCAGGGGATGTTGCTCACGCGGCTTCCCGGCGGCTGAACGATGGCCGGATCGTCTTGGCTCACCCTGAGGTGATGCCGTACTCGCCGGCGATATCGGCCCAGACCAGGCGAGCCAATTTGATGCCCCCGGCCGTGGTGAGGTGGACACCGTCGTTCAGGCGCATGTCGACCACGTCGCCGTCGGCATTCGGGAGGAACTCGGCATAGCCACCGTCAGGACCGGAGAACGGGACCCAGGTGTCGATGTAATGGACATGAGGACGGCTCTCGGCCTCACTCCGGTAGATCTCGTTGAGGAGCAGCAGCTTCTGGCGGAACGATTCGGAACTGACGATGGGCATGCCGATCCACCAGACCTGACGCCCGCCCGGTTCCATCGCATCCATCACCGCCGCCACCCTTGCCCGGTATTCGGCCAGCCAGGCGTCGGTGCCAAAGGGCTCCCAGCGGCCCTCGATCCGGATGTCCTGGGCATCGTTGCCGCCAAAGAACAGCACCAGCGTCTCCGGGTCGGAGGTGGTGGCCACCTCCGCCAGGACAACGTTCCAGTCGAGGAAGTCGGGCCGGGTTAGGCCGGAGACGAACTCGTAACGCACTTCGACCTCGGCCAGGTCGGTCCCCTCCGCCAGGTTCTCGAGCATGGGTCCGAACTGGCCCACCATGGAGTCCCCGCCCACGTACACCCGAAGCGGTTCGGCGGCGCTCACCACCCGCTCCTGGGTGACGGTGGTGGTCGTCGTCGGAGCTGCCACGGCGGGCTGGGTGGTTGGGGGAGCCACGGTTGGATCGGTGGGCGCCCGTCCCAGCGCCACGTCCAAGGAGGCCCTCGGTCGGTCGAGCCTGAGCCACCCGGCGGCGTCGGCGATGGGTTGGGCCAGACCCACCGCCAGCGATCGCTCCCATCCCGCTTCCTGGCGCTCCGCAGTCCGCAGGATGTCGGCCGCGTTGAAGAAGAGACCGAGGAGTAATGCCAGCAGGACGATGGCGAGAGCCGTTCCGGCCGGCATGGTGGGGTGTTGGTCGGAGCGGTGGTTCATATCAGAACTGGAAGTAGATGAACGGCGCCACACCTTGTGGACCGAGACCGTCGAGCATGAGCAGGAACACGCCCAGGGCCGCCGCCATCGGCACCGGTCTGAGACGCCCGAAACCTGCCCGGATCTGGAGGCGGATGTTGCGGGGAATGAACTGGACGGCCAGGGAGCCGGCGACGAGCAGCAGGATGGAAGGCGTCAGTGCCGGCGCCGGGCCCCAATCGACGAGCCGGGACAAGATGGTTCCCACCGTCGAGAGGGAATCTGCCCGAAAGAACACCCATCCGAGGCAGACGAGGTGGAAGGTGGCCAGCCGCCGCACTGGTGCAGGCCAAGGGTGGGTTTCCCGCCGTGTCCCGCGCCAGCGCTCCCAAGCCAGCCCGAGGCCGTGGAGAGCGCCCCAAAACACGAACGTCCAGGCCGCGCCGTGCCACAAGCCCCCGAGGAGCATCGTCAGGATCAGGTTCCGGTAGGTCATCGCTTCGCCCTTGCGGTTGCCGCCCAGCGGTATGTACAGGTAGTCCCTGAGCCACCTCGAGAGGGTCATATGCCAGCGTCGCCAGAAGTCCTGGAGTGAGAGGGAAACGTAGGGTTGGTTGAAGTTCTGTGGGAATCGGATCCCGAGGAGCAATGCGACCCCGATCGCTATGTCGGTGTAGCCGGAGAAGTCGGCGAAGATCTGAACCGCATATGCATATATCGCAACCAGCACCTCGAGGGCGCTGAAATGCTGCGGCCCGGCAAACACCGGGTCGACCAGGCCCACCGCCAGGGTATTGGCAACCACCACTTTCTTGAACAGCCCGCCTCCGATCAACAGGAAGGCTTCGACCGCCGCCACCCGGCGGGGGTCGGGTCGCACGTCGAGTTGGGGGAGGAATTCCGAGCTTCGGACGATCGGGCCGGCGACCACGTGGGGGAAGAAGGAGAGGAACACGCCGAACTTGAGCAGCGTGGTCACCGGCTGGATCCCGCGATGAACGTCGATCACATACGACAGGGCCTGGAAGGTGAAGAACGAGATTCCGATCGGAAGGGTGATCGAGAGAAGGGGCAGGGGTAGGTCCAACCCCGCCTTGGCGAAGAGGTTCACGAGGGAGGTGGCAAAGAAGCCGTAGTACTTGAACCAACCGAGAAGGGCCAGATTGAGAGCGACTGCCGCCGTCACCCAACCCTTACGCCTCCGTCCTTCGGATCGGTCGATGAGCGTCGCCAGAGTCTGATTCCCGATCGTGGAGGCAACGATCAACCCCAGGAAACGCCAATCCCAGGCACCGTAGAACACGTACGAGGCGCCGAGCATGAAGAGACCCCAGACCCGCCGGTTGGGCAACAACAACCAGTTTGCGGTGAGCACGATCACGAAGAAGACCGCGAACTGGATGGTCGGGAAGAGCATGCCCGACGATCGTAACCGGTGGTTTCCGGCTGGTTTGGCCGCCCGATCGGCTACCTTTCCCCGGAACGATGGGGTCAACGGTATCCACGGCGGGGCGGCAGTCCACGCGAGCAGGCGGCGCCCCAGCCCCGCTGCGCCTCAACCGGCGGGGCAAGTTCGTGTTCTCGATGATTCCTCTGTTGGGGGTGGTGGTGCTGGTGGTCTGGCTGGGTCGGGGTCAGCAGGTGACCATCGGAGGGATCGCCCCCGGCGTCACCATCGGCGCCGCCGAGGTGGACGTCTCGTTCTCAACCGAGCGACCTGTCGAGAGTGCTGATGTCACCGTCGAGGTGGATGGCGCCGGAGTCCCGTTTGAACTGGCCGGGACCTCCGGCACGCTCACCCTCGCCGGCCTCACCGAGGGCGCCCACCGGCTGGAGGTGATCGTGGCGGGCCGGGTCTTCGATTCGTCGGCTGCCCTCGATTTCACCGTCGACACCACCGCCCCGGTCGTTTCGGTGCTTGGTCCCACCGAGGCGGTCCGTGTCAGCCAGCCGGTGACGGTGTCGGTGTCCGTGGACGATCCGGAGGCCACGGTGCTCATCGGTGACTCCCCCGCTCCGGTGAGCGACGGAGTCGCCACCCTCCAACTCGACCGACCCCCCCGTGTCCCGGTGTCGGTGACTGCCACCGACCCCCATGGGAACGCCGCCACCGTGGAGGTGGTGGTTCCGCTCCTCCTGGCCGGAGCCCCCGGCCAGGATCCGATCCGTGGCGTCCACGCCACCGGCTATACCTGGGCCACCCCCGAGTTGCGCCAGCCGATCCTCGACGCCATCGCCGCCGGGCTGATCAACACCGTCCAACTCGATCTCAAGGACGAGGGAGGCGACGTCTGGTACGACACCGGCGTCGACCTGGCCCACGAGATCGGAGCGGTCACCGTTCTGTGGGATCTCGCCCAGGTGGTGGAGGAACTGCACGCCCTGGACGTCCGGGTGGTGGGCCGAATCGTCAACTTCCGGGATCCGCGCCTGACCGCCTACGCAGTCGAGACCGGGAAGATGGACTGGGTGGTGCAGAACCCCGACGGCACCTCATTCGGGAAGTACGGGGGCTTCACGAATCCCTTCAACACCGAGGTGTGGGAGTACAACATCGCCCTGGCAGAAGAGGCCGCCCGGGCGGGCGTGGACGACATCATGTACGACTACGTGCGACGCCCCGATCAGGCCATCGAGGACATGGTTTTCCCGGGCCAGAACGGCACGCCGGAAGACGCCATCATCGGCTTCCTCGAGGCCAGTCAGGGGCGGATTCATGCCGCCGGCAGCCGTCTGGCGGCGGCCGTGTTCGGGATCGCCGCCACCCGCCCTGACGAGATCGCCCAGGACATCCCGCGGATGTCCCATGTCGTCGACTACGTGAGCCCGATGGTGTACCCGTCACACTGGGGACCCGGTGAGTACGGCGTGGCCAACCCCAACGCCCAGCCCTACGAAATCGTGTATGCCTCGATGCTCGACTTCATCGAGCAGACCAAACCGGGAGGGGCGGGGATCGTGGTTTGGCTGCAGGACTTCTCGTTGGGGGTCGACTACGGGCCCGCCGAGGTGAAGGCCCAGATCGATGCAGCCGAGGCGGCCGGGGTACCCTCGTTCTTCCTCTGGGATCCGAAGACGACCTATACCTGGGCTGCCCTCGGAGGCTGAATCCCGCCAGCGCCAGCTCGGGACCAACGGCCCTAGATCGCCCGCGGACCAACGCCCAAGATGAGGTCACCAGCCCGCGAGGAGCATCCCTCATGACGGCAACAGGAGCGCCCGAGGTGGAGATGAGGGCCAAGGCCTTCGTCAACTACCGCCGGCGCAACAAACTGTTGGGCGCCATCGGGGTCCTCGCACTGATCATCGGCCTTGGCGCCGTCGTCGGAGGGGTGGGCGGGGCGGTCTACACCTGGAATCGAGCGGAAGCAGCGGGCCTGATAAAGCCCGGCGACGCTTCGATCCCGGCGTCACCCGTTCGAGGACCCTTCGCGATGCGCGCCGAGGCCGACGTTCTCGAGCAGCAACAACTCGATCGAACCGGCGGTCTGCGATATGCCGAACTGCCGGACGAGGTCGCCGCCCTCGACGAGGCCGGGAACCCGGTCCTCGATTCGACCGGCGAACCGGTGATGGTGGCCAACGAAGACAAGGCTGCCTGGGTCACCACGATCTCGTTGGTCTCTGCACTGGAGTTGGGGGTCGTCAGCTACGCCCTCAGCCTCTTCGCGGTGCTGGTTGGTTTGACGCTGATGGGGTGTGGGACCGTCTTCCTCGCCCTCCGTGCACCCCGGCAATTGTTGGGGTGACACGCACGGTTGCCGGCCTCGACCGGCTGGTCCCCATCACCATCGGTGGTCGAGGAGGGGAGGGCCCGCAAGGGCCCTCCCCTCTTGTCGTCGTCGTCCAACCCGGCGGGATCGGGCGGGTCAGAGGCTGGGCGCCCGGTCGCTGGTCCCGGTGATGATGCGAGCACCGCGGCGGAACGTCAGGTAGTTCCAGGCCCAGCTGATCAGCACCAGCAGGCGGTTGCGGAAGCCGATCAGGTAGGCGATGTGGATCGTCAGCCATGCCGCCCAGGCGGCAGATCCCGAGAAACGAATGACCCCCAGGTCCGCCACCGCCCTCGCCCTACCGATGGTGGCGAGACTTCCTTTGTCCCGGTAGCGGAAGGGGACCCGTGGCCGTCCAGCCACGTCGTTGGCGATCTGGCGGCCGGCATGGCGCCCCTGCTGGAGGGCGGCCGGGGCGACGCCGGGGACACCCTCGATGGCGGCCAGGTCGCCGATCACGAATACCTCGGGGTGACCGGTGACGGAGAGGTCGGGACCGACCCGCACCCGCCCGGTGCGGTCGGTCTCCACGCCCAGCATTGCTCCCAGCGGTGACGCCGTCACTCCCGCCGCCCACAGGACCGTTCCGGCCTCGATCCGGGTTCCGTCGGCGAGCACTACGCCGGATTCGTCGACCTCGGATACGGCGGAGTCGACTCTGACCTCCACCCCGAGCGATTCCAGTTGCTGCCGGGCCGAGGCAGAGAGCCGTGGCGGGTAGACGGGCAGCACCCGCGGCCCGCCCTCGACCAGGATGACCCTGGCCGATGCCGGGTCGATCCGGTGGTATTCGTCCACCAGCGAGCGGGTGGCTATCTCCGCCAGCGCTCCTGCCAGTTCGACGCCGGTGGGACCGGCGCCCACCACCACGAAGGTGAGTTCCTTCTGGCTGTTCTCCGGGTGGTGCTCTGCCCGCTCGAAGGCCTCCAGGATCCGGCGCCTGATCGTGAGCGCGTCTTCGATCGTCTTCAGCCCGGGCGCCGTCTGGCGCCAGTCGTCGTGACCGAAGTAGGAGTGGGTGGCTCCGGTCGCCAGCACCAGCGTGTCGTAGGCGAGTCTCTCCCCGTCGGCGAGGTCGACGGTCCGTTCGGCGGGATCCACTCCGATCACCTCACCCAGCACGATTCGTTCCACGTTGCGCTGGCGCCGGAAGATGGTGCGAATCGGGTAGGCGATGTCGGACGGGTTGAGGGCGGCGGTGGCGACCTGGTAGAGCAGTGGCTGGAACAGGTGGAAGTTGCGCCGGTCGACGATGGTGATGGAGACCGGTTCCCGGCGCAGGCTCCTGGCGACACTGAGCCCGCCAAACCCGGCTCCGACCACCACCACCCGGTGTGCTCTCATCCGCCCATTCTCCCACCCTCGGCAACCATGGGCCGGGGACGACACCGGATGTTGCTGCGAACCCTGGGTTCAGGGATACACGTGGTGTGTTCAGGAGCCCACAGTTCGCCTCGAGAACGAGTTGTGGCCCGGGAGACCCGGGCCACAACTCGTTGGGAGGAGGTTGGTCTAGAAGGGGAGGAGCACCGTGTCGATCACGTGGATCATCCCGTCGGCCACCCTGACGTCGGCCATCAGGATGTTGGCGTCGCTGCCGATGCCGTCGATGTACCCACCCCGGGCCGAGATGCGGTTTCCGTCGAGCATGGTCACCTGCTTGGCACTGGTGACACTCGTCGAGTTACGGACGCCTTCGGTGACGTGATAGGCCAGCACTGAAGTGACTCCGCTGACTCCGACGGCGCCGGCGATGACCCCGAACGCCTCAGACTCACTCGTGATCGAGCGGCCGGCGAGGGCCGAGGCAAGGTTGAGGAAGGCCTGGTCGGTGGGGGCGAAGACCGTGTAGTTGTCGTCACCGTTGAGGATGCTCTCGTTGACGCCGGTGGCGAGCACCGCCGCCACCAGGATGTCGAAGTCCTCGGGGTTGGAATCGAAGGCAACACCGCCGGAGAGGGCGACGGCCGTCTCGACGATGGTGGTATCGAGTTTGCTCGACTTGGCCGAGGCCGGGATGGCGATAGCTGTCAGCAACGCTGCCGTCAAAGCCATGATCGTGATCTTGCGCATGGGTCACTCCTTGTCTTGTCTTTCCCTGCGAGTGGTATTCGGAGCGGTTGGCCCGGATGGATGACGCCTTTTCTGATTTCTGAGCCGGGGAGCGAAGGTGCAGGTAGATTCGGGTCCGGAGGTGTCGGTTGAGCTACATCAGCGGGTTCGGTGGGTATGTGCCGGATCGGATCGTCACCAACGACGACTGGGCGGCCGTGCTGGACACGAGCGACGAGTGGATCACCACCCGCACCGGCATCAAGACCCGCCGCTTTGCGGCCGACGACCAGTCGACCGTCGATCTGGCGGCGGCGGCCGCCACCATCGCCCTGGCCGACGCCGGTCTCGATCCGACCGACCTCGACGAGATCATCGTGGCGACGGACACCCCCGAGGTGATCACACCGGACACCGCCTCGTTCCTCCAGCATCGGCTGGGGGCCCGCAACATCCCTGCCTTCGATCTCGGCGGGAGCGGATGCGCCGGGTTCGTTCAGGCCCTCGACGTGGCGCGAGCCAGGCTGCTGTTGCGGCCCGGCCGGATCCTGGTGGTGGGGGTGGAATTGATCACCCGGCTCATCACGATGGACGATCGGGCGACGGCTGTCCTCTTCGGCGACGGCGCAGGGGCGGTGGTGATGACCTCGGATCCGGGGACGGCTCGTCTCCTCCAGGTCGTGGCAGGCACCGACGGTTCCCGCACCGACATCCTCACCGTCCGGCCAGGGGGCACGCTGGTCCCGATCACGGCAGAGTTGGCGGCGTCGGGGGAGCACAAGCGACTGATCATGAACGGGGGCGAGGTCTTCAAGGAGGCGGTCCGGCGCATGTCGGCCGCGGTCGGGGACTTGCTCGAGTCGATCGACCGATCCCCGTCCGAGGTGGCGATGGTGATCCCGCATCAGGCCAACAAGCGGATCATCGACGCTGTCGGTGCCCGGCTGTCGATCGATCCATCCCGGGTCTACATCAACGTTCAAGAGTACGGCAACACCGGGTCGGCCTCGGTGCCGCTGGCGCTGTGGGAGGCGCGTGCCAAGGGTCTGATCGGAACCGGCGATCTGGTGGTGCTCACCGCCTTCGGGGCCGGGTTCCATTGGGCGGCGGCCGCCCTCCAGTTCTGATTCGACAACGATGGTCGAGCGGCGCATCATCGTGGGGTGGATGCCCCCATCTTCACCAAGCCGTTTCGTCGCGCCTTTGCCGCCAACTTCTTCTCTGATCTGTCGTTCAGCGTTTTTGTCCACTTCCCCGGGTTTCTCCGCTTGTTGGGGGCGAAGGAAGCCCTGATCGGCACGGTGGCCTCGGTGGCGGTGCTGGCCTCGGTTTCGCTCCGGCCCGGGGTGGGACAGTTGATGGATCGTCAGGGGAGGCTGCCCATCATTCGCAAGGCGGCCACTCTCCGGATCTTTACTGCCTTGGCCTTCCTCACCATTGGCTCGATCGGCCCGTGGGTCTTCGTGGTGCGGGCCGTCTACGGGGTCTGCACTGCGGTCGTGTTCACAGGTCTCTTCACCTACGCCAACGACGTGATCCCGGCCGAACGGCGCACCCAAGCAATCGCTTTGTACGGGTTGTCGGGGATGATCCCGGGGATGTTCGGTGCCGGCCTGGGCGACATCGTGTTGGGCTGGTTCGGGTTCACCGGGTTGTTCGTGCTGATGGCGATCCTCGACATCGGGGGCCTGCTGGTGATCCGCGGCCTCGATCCACTTCCCAGGGTGGCATCGTTCGCCCGGCTCGGGTTCAAGAAGCTGCTGGCGGTCCCCTCGCTCCGTCCGGTGTGGGCTCTGACCCTCTGTTTCGGCTTCGTCTTCGCGTCCCTGCTCACCTTCATGCGGACGTTCGTCGACACGAACGGAGTGGGAACGGTGGGGCTCTTCTTCTTCTCCTATTCGACGACTGCAGTTGCCCTGCGCATTCTGTTCTCGTCGTTGCCCGACCGCCTCGGCTTCACCCGGGTGCTGTATCCGGTGATCGGTCTTCAGGCCCTGGGGATGTTCCTTCTGTCGGGGGCCGAGACCCTGCCCCCGTTCGTGTTGGGAGCGATGCTGGCGGGGGCGGGGCATGCCTTCCTGTTTCCGGTGCTGGGAAGGCTGGCCGTGGAGCGGTCGCCGCTCGAGGATCGGGGTTCGGCCACCGGGCTGTTCACGGCCATGTTCGACGTGGCCATCCTCATCGGGGGACCGGTGCTGGGTCTGGTGATCGAGGCGAGTGGATACACCTCGATGTACCGGGTGGTGGCGTTGGTCGCCCTGTCGTCGGCCCTGATCTTCTACCGGTTCGAGAAGTCGTGGGTGAGGGAGCCGTTGCCAGTCTGAGTGGCGCCCGTCAAACCCCGCTGAACCGTGCTCTCACCATGATGCAGGCGGCCATGTAGTGGAGCCCCGACGCCTCCAGCTTGGCCAGCAACTCCGGGCTCTCGGCGCCGGGCTGGAGCCAAACGTTGTCGTATCCGAGTTCGATCGCCTGGTCGACCAGCGCCATGCCCCTTTCGGGGGGAACGACGAGGTTGATGATGGAGGGACGGTGGGGGAGGGCGGCGAGGTCGGGATAGGCCTTCTCGCCGCCGACCGTGTCTCGGGAAGGGTTGACCGGGATGACCGTGAGCCGCTTGGCGGTGAGGTCGCGATAGATGATGCTCCCGTATTTGGAGGGGTCATCGGTGGCGCCGACCAGGGCGATGGTGGCGTCCGCTTCGTACAGGAGCGGGGTGAGATCGGTCATCATGTGGGCGGGTCTTCCTGGCTTCGAGTCGGGTTCCGCCACAGTGCGGACCATCCGGATCAGGACCAACCCCGGCGACCGATCGCCTATTCCTGACGGGACACTCGTGTCTTCCGGACCATCCACAGATCGCCCAGGTTGTTTCCGGTGGGACCGGTGTGAACCAGGGCCCGGGCCGCCCCCAGCGTCTCGTGTGCCCGGTGGGCGGCGAGTAGGCCCGCCGGGTCGTAGCCGGCTTCGCGAATGATCGTGGCGGTGGTGGCTCCGACCACCGCCCCGGCGGCATCGGTGGTCCCGTCCACCCCGTCGGTAGCGAAGGCGGCGAACACCGCCGGGTGGCCGTCGATCGCCACCGCCGCGGCCAGGGCCGCCTCCTGGTTGCGACCCCCTGGGACCGATCCGGCCCGGGAGACGGTGGTCTCCCCGGTGGCAAGGAACCAGAGCCCCTCGGGGGCGGCGGCGACCATCTCCCTCGCCCGGATCGAGGCCTCCCCGCCTAGCGATGTCGTCCAGATACCGGCTCGCTCGCCCCGCAGGTCGAGTTCCTCTGCCGCAGCCCGCGCCAATGCAGTCGAGTCGGCTAGGACCTCGACCTCTCCGCCGGCGGCGGGCACGGCGCCGGCCGGTGCCCGGGAGAGGGCACCTCTGATCGCCGCTGGCACGGTCCCCAGCCGCCGCTGGAGCACGACGAGGGCCGATTCGGGGGTGGACCCGTCGCTGGCGGTTGGCCCGGAGGCGATGTCCGAGGCGGGACCACCGGCCACGTCGGAGAGGGCGAGCGTGAGCACGCCGCCGGCGGTGGCGTGGGCGGCGAGACCGCCGTTCTTCAACCGGGACAGGTGACGGCGGACGGTGTTGAGTTCCCCGATCGGTGCTCCGGCCTGGGCGAGCATCCCGATCACGCCGGCGATATCCCCGATTTCGAGCCCGGGGAGAGGCACCTCGGCGATGGCCGAACCGCCACCCGAAACCAGCACCACCAGTCTTTGTTCGGGGCGGCCACCGGCCACGAACTCGAGCAGCCGTTCACCGGCTGTAACCGAATGTGAGTCGGGTACCGGGTGCGATCCGATCACCAGGTCGAAACCTGGCGGGAGCGGCTCGCGGTGGTCGGTGACGACCAACCCTCCCACCAGCCGCGCCCCCAGGGCGGCTGCCGCCCCTCTCGCCATGGCCGGCGCCGCCTTGCCGAGGGCCACCACCTGGGTCGCTCCGATGGCCCGCCGGCGGATGGCCTGTTCGGTGAGGCGCTCAGGGTCGAGCCGTCGCAGCACCCCTTCGAACACTTCGATCGGGTGAAGAGCGATTTCGTGAGGCACCACCAGCGAAGTATGGCCGGGGGAGGGAGGGGGTTCGGTCCGGTGGCGGGAACCGGGCGGACCTTCGGCTCTAGTGGCGGCGCCACCCGTGGTCACATCATTGAATGGTCGAGGCAGAACAAAGGAGGTTGGCATGTCACCGGGCAATGCCACGAAGGAATCCCGGTTGGCCGTTGAACCGCA
Source organism: Actinomycetota bacterium (assembly GCA_036745195.1). Classification (GTDB taxonomy): domain Bacteria; phylum Actinomycetota; class Acidimicrobiia; order Spongiisociales; family ZC4RG35; genus JBFHRE01. The sequence continues at coordinate 27,615 of DAIOGO010000011.1, forward strand.
ACATGGTCGGAGATCACTCCATCTTGCCTGGGCCTCCGTTGTGTTGATTCCGGTTGCCTTCGTGCTGGCCATGGTGCTGGGAGATTGGCTGATCACCATCCAGGGGTACGAGACCGGGAGTGAGGAGGCTCTTCCGCTCGGGGTGGTGGCACTCGCCGGGATCCCGGCCCTGCTGGTCATGATCGCACCCACCGTCACGGCGATGGTGTTTGGAAGGCGGGCAATGACTCTCGGCGTACCCGAGGGAAAGACCCCGCTCATCATCGGAGCGGTGGTAGCCGCCGGAGCGATCCTGCTGAACCTGGGAGGCCTCGCCGTCGATCGGCTGTTCTTCTAGCGTCCAGCGGTCTACCGGAGAGGTGTGGGCAGCTGCGAAGAAGCAGGCCGTCACAGTGGTCAGGGACGGGATCGATCCGTCGACCTCCGGTTTTTCAGACCGGCGCTCTACCGACTGAGCTACCTGACCGGGTCGTCAAGCGACTCCTGTTCGCTTGCTGGCGGGGACGACGGGACTCGAACCCGCGACCTCCGGCTTGACAGGCCGGCGTGAACTCCAGCTTCACCACGCCCCCAGGGCGCACCCGATCCTCGGGGAGGTCGGATGAAGGGCAGAGTATAGGAACCAGTCGGGCGGGCACAACCTGGGCCCTCACCGATCGTGTGCGTCCATGAACGCCCGGCCCCGGGGTGAGAGCCGGTAACCCACTCGCAGGCTCTCGGTCAGGCCGAGTTGCTTGAGCCGGCGGACATCATCCTTGAAGGCGAATCGCTCCTGACCGATCCGGGCGGCCAGGTCGGTGGACACCACCTCCGGGTGGTCACGGATCAGGCCGAGCGCAGTCATCGTCCAGGGCGGGCGATTTCGTTCCAGCCGTTGCAGGTGCCTCCGGATGTCTGCGACTTCCTCCGGCGTGAGGTCGTCCGCCGCCGCCAGATCGGACTGGAGCGGTGCCGCCACCCGGTGAAACCCGATGCGGTAGACCAGCGTGGTCTCGGAAAGGTCGGGGTCCCGCCGCTGTAATGCCCCCACCAGCGCCATTCGATCGGAATGTCCGGCCGCTCTCGCCTCGTCGACCCCGATCGAGCCGACCGGGACCCGGTCGACGGCATCGACCTGGAGCCAGACGTCGGTCTTCAGGTGGCGGCCGCCGACCCGGTAGATCCCGCCGACTCTCACCTGGGGACGAGCCCACACCCGATAGGTCACGGTGATCGCCCCGGATGCAAGCCCGGCGTGGGCGTCGGCGGTGAAGAGCATGATGCGTTCTTATGCGGTGAGAGGGCAGAAAACTGCCCTCTCACCGCGCAATTTCGGGCTCCTGGCGGCCGGGAGTCCCGCTCGGTACCGTTGCCGGATGGCCGCCCCCGTTCCGATCGTCAACACCATCGCCTTCGATTGTCTCGACCCCGACCGGCTGGCGGCGTTCTGGGGCGAACTCCTGGGCGTCGAAGTCCGTTTCAGGGAGGACCAGTTCGTGTGGCTCGGCCGCCAGCGCGAGGGCGCCTACGCCTTGATGTTCCAGCGGGTGCCCGACCCTACCCCGGGCAAGAACAAGCTCCATCTCGACTGCTACCTCGAAGACCTGCCGGAGATGACCGAACGCATTCTTGCCCTGGGCGGGAGCCTGGTCGCCACCCACAGTTCGCCCAGTTTCGTCTGGAACGTCTACGCCGACCCCGAACAGAACGTCTTCTGTGTGGGACATGAATCGGTGGACCAATGATCGATCACACCACCACCATCGTCGTCCGGTTCGGCGACCTCGATCCGTACGACCATGTCAACCACGCCCGCTACTTCACCTACTTCGAATCGGCCAGGATCGAGTTGCTGGAGGAGATGGGGTTCGGCATGGACGTGATGAAGAGTCAGGGCTTTCAGATCGTTCTGGTCGAGCTCACCGCTCGCTTTCACAAACCGGCCGTGCTCCATGATCGCCTCACGATCGAGACAGCGGTGCTGGAGGTGGCTCGATCGACGACCCGCTGGCGCCAGCAGGCGACTCGCGGCGGCGACTTGATCGCTTCGCTCGAGGTGAGGGCTGCCTTCACCGATGTCGGCGGCGCTCCGGTCCGGGCTCCGGCCGGGTTTTCTGAACGGGCGTTGGCGGGCACCTCCCTACCCGAACTCAGCTGATTCTCATGCCGAGCCGGAAAAATACTCCTGCAGCCATGGCACGATGGGCGCCATGAACCGATCTTTCACAGCGGCCGTCGCCGTCCTGGCGATCGTTGCGTCCGCCTGCGGCGGCGGGGCGGCAGAAGGGGACGGGGTGGCCTCGCTGGAAGGCGACTCCCCATCGGTATCGGCCCCCGCCACCACCCAGCCGCCGGACGTCGAGGAGGCTCTCTTCGCCTTCACGGAGTGCATGCGCGACAACGGAATTCCGATGTCCGACCCCTCGATGGGCCCTGATGGGCAGCTGAGGCCCGGTCGACCCATCCTGGAGGAGGGCCAGCAACAGGATGAGGTGTTCCGGCGTGCCCTCGAGGTCGCCCGGGAGGAGTGCGCTTCATTCCTGGAGACCATCACGCTGGGATTCGAGGGCTTCGACGACACCGAGTTTCAGGACGACATGCTCGCCTTCGCCGAATGCCTGCGGGGCGAAGGCATCGATGTGGCCGATCCCGACTTTTCGGAAGGCGCCATCCAGCGAGGCCCGGCGATCTTCGGGGAGGAGTTCGACCCCACCGACCCCGAGACGCTGGCCGCCATCGAAGTGTGTCAGGACGAGTTACCAGGGGCGTTCACCGGTGGCCCGGGCGGGACACCACCGGGGAGCAACGGGTGAGCGGGCCGGGAGACGCCGAAGTCGAGGGGGCCCGGTCACGCCGGCGCTGGCCCTGGGCGGCGGCCGGCCTCGTCATCGGCGCAGCACTGGTTGCCCTGTTCGTGTGGGATGGAGCCACCGACGGCCCGACCACCACGGTGGAGGCTGCCCCCGGTCTGGCCGAGGTCGTGCAGACCGACCTGGCCGTGACCTCCACCTATGACGGCTCCTTGGGACGCACCACCGGCGATCCCGTCATCGCTCGCCGGGCGGGAACGGTGACTGCGGTCCCCGAGCCGGGGGCGGTGATCGGCGATGGTGATGTGCTGGTCTGGATCGACAACGAGCCGGTGGTCGTCCTGTTGGGGGACCTGCCCGCTTGGCGGTCGATGAATGAAGGATCAGAAGGGGCCGACGTTGCGCAGCTCGAGCAGGCCCTCGACCGACTCGGCTTCGATACCGAGGATGAACTCGCCGTCGACGACGAGTTCACCGCCCGGACCGGCGAGTTGTTCGCCGACCTCCTCGTGGCCGCTGGTGGCCCCGAGCAGGAGACCGTGGAGCTGGGGGACGTCGTGTTCCTACCCCAACCGATCCGGGTGGATGAGGTGCTGGTCAACGTCGGAGACCCCATCAACCCGGGGGTTCCAGTGGTGTCGATCTCCTCTGATGAGGTCACCATCACCTTCGGTCTTCCCACCACCGAACAGGGAGTGATCGGGGTGGGCTCGGTCGTAGAGGTCGAGATGCCCAACGGCACCGACACCACTGCCACCGTCGACTCGATCTCGACCATCGCCACCAGGGGCGAGCCAGGGACCGATGCCTCCTTCGAGGTGACGCTCACCCTCGACGACCCGACCGTGGCAGAGGGAATCGATGAGGCTCCGGTCGAGGTCACCATCGTCACCGAGTCTGTCGAGGGTGTCATCGCCGTACCGGTGACGGCCCTGCTCGCCCTGGCCGAAGGCGGGTACGCGGTCGAGATGGAAGACGGGCGGCTGGTGGGCGTCGAGCCAGGCTTCTATGCAGACGGACTGGTCGAGGTGACCAGCGACCAACTGGCGGTGGGCGACCGGGTGGTCGTGCCGTGAGTGTGCTGGTGCTGGAGGGTGTGACCAAGGTCTACCCCGGCACCCCACCGGTCCGGGCGGTCGATGGAGTGTCGTTCTCGATCGAGGCCGGCGAGTTGGTGTCGGTGGTTGGGCCTTCGGGCTCGGGCAAGTCGACCCTGCTCCACATCATGGGGACGCTCGATCGGGCGAGCGAGGGTCGGGTCGAGGTGGCAGGGCACGATGTCGCCGGACTGGTGGACCGTCAGCTCTCCGCCCTCCGATCGCAGGAAATCGGGTTCGTCTTTCAGCAGTTCCACCTGCTCAGCGGGTATACCGCCCTCGACAATGTCGCCGACGGGTTGCTCTACACCGGTCTCGACCTCCGGCGGCGCCGAGCCCGGGCCGGGGAGGCGCTGGCGCTGGTGGGTCTGGCTCACCGCCTCCGGCACGAGTCTTCCAAGCTCTCGGGGGGTGAGCGCCAGCGGGTGGCCATCGCCCGGGCGATCGTCGCCCGGCCCTCGATCGTGCTCGCCGATGAGCCGACCGGGAACCTCGACTCGGTGAGCAGCGCCGGGATCGTGTCGCTGCTCCACGAGCTCAACGCCACCGGATCGACGATCATCGTCATCACCCACGACCACGACATCGCCGCCTCCTTCCCGAGGACGATCGCCCTTCGCGACGGGCGGGTCGAGTCGGATCCGCGCTCCGCCGGGGTGGGGTCGTGACCACCGAACTCCGCCCCGCCCGGCTCCACGCCGGTGACGTGCTGCGCACCGCCACCGTCGGCTTGCGGGCGAGGCGGGTCCGCTCGGTCCTGTCGGCGGTGGGGATCGCCATCGGTATCGCCTCGATGGTGGCGGTGCTGGGGTTGTCGGAGTCTTCCAAGTCCGAGTTGCTCTCGGCGCTCGATCGGTTGGGAACCAACCTCCTCACTGTGCAGGCCGGCGGCGGGATCGGGCTGGGAAGCGGGACTCTTCCCGAAGAGGCGACATCGATGGTGGGACGGATCGGGCCGGTCGAGGAGAGTGCCTCGGTCAGCGCGGTGCCGGCCAACGTCTATCTGACCGATCTCATCCCGGCCGAGCGAACCAACACGTTGACCGTGCAGGCGGTGGAGCCGGCGCTGCTCGACACGCTGAGCGGGGTGGTGGCGGCCGGGCGCTGGCTGGACGACTCAGCGAGCGACTACCCGGTGGCGGTGCTCGGTTCGGTTGCCGCCGAACGCCTCGGGGTGCGGCGCGCCGGGGGATTGGTGTGGATCGGGGACACCTGGTTCGGCGTGGTCGGGATCCTGCAGCCGTTCGAGTTGAGCCCTGACCTCGATCGGGCGGCGCTCATCTCCTACCAGGCCGCCGATCGGTATCTGGACCACGACGGGATTCCCACCACGATCCATGTGAGAACCGACCCCCGCTTCGTCGAGGACGTGATGGGCGTCCTGGCGGCCACCGCCAACCCCGAGAACCCGGAGGAGGTGGAGGTGAGCCGCCCCTCCGACGCCCTGGAGGCCAGGGAGGCGGCCGAGAGTGCCTTCACTTCGTTGTTCTTGGGACTGGGGGCGGTGGCGTTGCTGGTGGGCGGGGTGGGGATCGCCAACGTCATGGTCATCTCGGTGTTGGAACGGCGCGCCGAGATCGGTCTGCGGCGGGCGCTCGGCGCCACCAGGAGACACATCGCCCTCCAATTCATCGGCGAGGCCCTGGTGCTGTCCGGGATCGGTGGGATCAGCGGCGTGGCCCTCGGCTATCTCGTCACCGCCGGGTGGGCGGTGTCGCGTGGCTGGCAGGTGATCGTCCCCCCGGTGGCACTGATCGGGGGTCTGGCAGCCGCCGTCGGGATCGGGGCGGTGGCCGGTCTGTATCCGGCATTGCGCGCCGCCCGTCTGTCGCCCACGGACGCCCTCCGCAGCGTCTGATCGGACGGTCGAGGAGCCCGGTCGTTCGGCCCGGTCGATCAACCCGAGATTGCGCGGTGAACCCGAAATTGCGTGGTGAGAGGGCAGAAATCTGCCCTCTCACCGCATAAAGTGCCGTCAGAGCCGGCCGGCCTCGGTCACCCGGCGCAGGAAGTCGCGAGTTTCGGGACGGGCCGGAGCGCGGAACAACTCGGCAGGGTTCCCCTCCTCCCACACCCGACCTTCGTGCAGAAACACCACCCGGTCGGCGGTGTCGCGGGCAAACCCCATCTCGTGGGTGGCGAGCACCATGGTCATCCCGGTCGACTTCAGTTCCCGGAGCACGCTGAGGACCTCGCCCACCAGCACCGGGTCGAGCGCCGAGGTGATCTCATCCAGCAGCAGGAGCGTGGGTTCCATCGCCAGAGCGCGGATGATCGCCACCCGTTGTTGCTGCCCTCCGGAGAGCCGGTCCGGGTAATCGTCGGCCTTGTCGCCCAGGCCAAACCGGTCGAGGAGTCTCCGGGCGCTCACCTCGGCCGCCCCGCGTTCGACGCCGCCCGCCCGGCGCGGTCCGAGGGTGATGTTGTCGACCACCCTCATGTGGGGGAACAGGTTGAAGGCCTGGAAGACGATCCCCATCCGGGTCCTCACCTGGTTGGCGTTGACCCCCGGTGCGGTGATCTCCTCACCGTCGAGGAGGATTCGTCCGCCGTCGAGGGGGACGTGCAGGTTGATCGCTTTCAGCAACGTGGACTTACCCGATCCCGACGCCCCGATCAGGCAGACCACCTCGTGGGTGTCAACGGTCAGGTCGACATCGTCGAGGACGACCTTGTCGTCGTAGATCTTGCGGGCCGACTCGACGGACAGCTTCACGAAGACGCCCCCTGTTTGCGGCGCCGGTCCCGCTCGGTGTACCAGTCGGTGAATCGGGCGAGCGGGATCGAGACCGCCAGGAAGAGGACGGTGGCGGCGATGTAGCTGGTGTAGTTGAACGTGAGCGAGGTGTAGATCTGGGCCTCGCGGATCGCCTCGCGGATCCCGAGGACGAAGACCAGGGCGACGTCCTTCTGCAGGGAGATGGCACCGTTGAGAAGGGCGGGAACGACGTTGCGGATCGCCTGGGGCACGATCACGAACCGCAGCGCCTGGATCTGGGTTAGCCCGACCGAGCGAGCCGCCATCCGCTGGCTCTCGTGGACCGACTCGATGCCCGCCCGGTACACCTCTGCGGTGTAGGCCGAGTAGCTGAGGACCACCGCAGCCAGACCCCAGAACATCTCGCTCCGGGTGACTCCTCGCAGTTGCAGCGCCGGGATCCCGAACCCGAACAAGAGGATGAGCAAGATCATCGGGATGCCGCGCACGATGTCGATCAAGCCGATGACGGTGGCGCGGAGGGGGAAGAAGGCCGGTCCCCGCAGCGCCCTGATCATGGCCAGTATCAGCGCCAGGGCCAGGATGACCACCTGGGCGGCGAGGAACATCCGGATGTTCAGCCAGAACCCGGACAGGACCTTGGGCCAGGAGGCGGCGAAGTCCTCTGGATTGAAGAACTGCCGCTGGATTGCCGGCCAGGTCGACGACGATCTGATCCACAGAACCATCAGCGCCACGAACACCACGGTGGCGGCGAAGGCGATCAGCGCGCCCCGCGCTCCCTCCTCGTGCAACCCGAGAAAAAGCCGGGCCCGCTTCTGCGATGCCCGGCTTCTTCTCACTTCGTTATGTCCGTGGGCCGGACGTCAGGGTGTGATCGTCTTGAGGTCGCTTCCCTGGACCATCCACTCGTCGGCCAGTGCCTGCAACGTTCCGTCCGCTCGCAATGCTTCGAGGGCGGAGTCGAGGCACGCCTTGAGCGGCGAGCCGTCGGCCAGCAGGAGCCCGAAGTTGTCGGCCTGATCCTCGGACACCTCGAACACCCCGACGATCGAGGCCTCGGGGATCTCGACGGCCGTGATGTAGAACGCGGTCGGGAGGTCGGTGACGATCGCATCCACCTGGCCGGCGTCGAGGGCCGACTTGGCGTCGACATTGGTGTCGAACACCGACGCTGCCGTATCGGGGGCGATGACGTCCTCGATGTAGGCCAGGCTGGTGGTGCCGATCTGGGCGCCCAGTTTGAGACCCTTGAGATCGGCGACCGACGCGGCATCGATGGCCGGGGAGTCGGCATAGGCGATCAGCGCCTGGTTTGTCACGTAGTAGGGGACCGAGAAGTCGACAACCTCGTCGCGATCAGCGGTGATCGAATATTGCTGAAGGTTGAAGTCGAAGTCCTTCGGCCCAGCGGCGATGGCATCATCGAACCCGGTTCGGATCCACGTCACCTCGCTATCGGCAAACCCGAGCTTTTCGGCGACCGCGTAGGCCACCGCTGCCTCGAACCCCTGCTTGTTGGTTGGATCGTCATCGATCACATACGGGGGGAAGGCCGGTTCGCCGGTGGCGATGGTGAGAGTGCCCGGGGTGACCAGGGTCAGGTCTTCTTTGGCGCACGAGGCGTCGGTTCCGGTTGTGGTCTCGCTGGTGGACGTGCCGCAGGCGGCGGTCACGATCGCAAGCAGCAGCAACAGTGCTATCGAGGTTCTCTTGCTCATGTATGTGTCCCTTTCTGAGGACGCCGATGTTACCGGGTGGCGGGGCCCGCTCCGGCGTGCCCACCCCACTCGGCCCGCCCAATCCATCGTAATTGCGCGGTGAGATGGCAGTTTTCTGCCATCTCACCTCATAAAGTCGATGCCTGAGGGGCCACCCGGGCGGCCGTCAGTGGTCGTCCTGGACGAATTCGGCCACCCAGGGATCGGCCGGTCGGGCCGCCAGTTCCTCCAGTGTCCCGGTTTGGATGATGCGTCCTTCGCGCAGCACCGCGATTCGATCGGCCAGCGCCCCCGCCTCCTCGTGGTCATGCGTCACGTATATGGTGGTGGTACTGGTTGCCCGCAGGATCTCCTCCGTCTCCCGCAGGAGCCGGCGCCGGAGCATCCGGTCCAGGGCACCCAGCGGCTCGTCGAGCATCACCATCAGCGGGCGCGGGGCCAGGCTACGGGCCAGTGCCACCCGCTGCTGTTCTCCCCCCGACAAGCCCTCGACGGTGCGATCGGCGAAGCCGGCCATGCCCACCCAGGCCAGTGCTTCCCGGACACGTTCCGCTACGTCCTCCGCCCCTTGCATTCGCAGCCCGAACCCGACGTTTTCGCCGACGGTCATGTGGGGGAACAAGGCGTACGACTGGAACATCAGCCCAAACCCGCGCAGGTGGACCGGCTTGGTGGTTACGTCTTCTCCGTCCCACCACACCGAACCGGCGTCGAGGTCCTCCAACCCGGCAATCGAGCGGAGCAGGGTCGACTTGCCACTCCCGCTCGGTCCCAACACTGCCAGGATCTCACCGGTAGCAACCGTCAGATCGAGTCGATCGAGCGCCGAACGCCGGCCGAACCGTTTGGTGAGTTGACGGCACTCGAGCATCAGAAGGCCCCCATCTCGCCGACCCGACCCCGGTCTGCCAGGAGCAT
>DAIOGO010000012.1:0-9388 GCA_036745195.1 Actinomycetota bacterium
GCTCGCGACTCGCGACCTGGGCCGGGCACCGGCCTAGATGGTGAGGCCGACGCTCGCTCGGACCGAGGACATCGACTGTTCGGCCCGCTGGCGGGCGTCGAGGGCTCCCCGCTGCATGATGCGAGAAACCTCCTCGTCCTCCAGTCGCTTGAAGGCGGTTCTGATCGGAGTCAGACCCTCGACCACCGCCTCGGCGACCGCCTCCTTGAACGGCCCGTAACCGGCGTCGCGGTATTCCTCCACCAGTTCGCCGATCGACTTGGAAGAGAAGTAGGAGAACAACTCGAGCAGGTTGGAGATCCCCGGCTTCTTCGACCAGTCGTAGCTGACCTGGCGTTCCGAGTCGGTCACGGCGGACTTGATCTTGCGGCGGATGACGTCTGGCTCATCGGTGAGGAGCACGAAGGCGCCAGTGTTCTCGTCCGACTTCGACATCTTCGAGGTGGGGTCTTGCAGCGACATCACCCTGGCGCCGATCTTGGGGGTGATCCTCTCCGGCAGCGGGAACTCATCGCCGTACCTCGAGTTGAATCGCTCCACCAGGTCGCGGGTCAACTCGAGGTGCTGAGTCTGATCGTCGCCGACCGGGACGGCGTGGACCTTGTGCACGAGGATGTCCGCCGCCATGAGGACCGGGTAGGCAAAGATCCCCAGGTTCTGACCCAGCTTGTCCGACTTCTCCTTGTACTGGGTCATGCGCTCGAGCTGGCCCATCCCTGTGATCGTCCCGAGGATCCAGGCCAGTTCGGCATGCTGGGGCACCTGCGACTGGTAATACAACAGACAGCGTTGGGGGTCGATCCCGACCGCCAGCAGGGTCTTGGCGGTGGTTATCCGGGCCCGTCGGAACTGGTCGACGTCGAACGGCACGGTCATCGCATGGAGGTCTACGACGCAGTAGATGGCGTCGTAGGTCGCCTGCATCTCGACCCAGTTGTTGAGGGCACCGACCAGATTGCCCACATGCAACTCGCCCGTCCCGGTGGGTTGGATCCCGGAAAACACCCGCTGCTTCACACCTGCTCCTTTGACCTCATGCCGCTCGAATCCGACCTCGAATCCCAAGAGAAACGCCGGTGACCGAGGTCGCCGGCGTGCCCGAACCTGGTTTCGCTCGACCTCACCGTCGGGGTGGACGCCACCGGTCCGGTCGGCATCGCGCAACGTTACCCGGCCATGCCCTTCGGCATCAACCTGTCTCGTCGCGCAGTCGAACCTCAGACTGACGCTCGGGGTGCCTGCCCACCTTGCCCTGGTACACGATCGCCAGCCTCGCCAGGTCACCTTCCAGATCCCCACTCGGGCTGATCGCGTCGAGCACTCCTGCGGTCCTGGTGGCGTAGTCGACGAACCCGCAGACGATCGGCACCCCCGCTGCCTGGGCGATCCAGTAGAAACCCGAACGCCAACCGCTCCCCCGGCGGCGGGTACCTTCGGGAGCGATGACCAGGCCAATGCGGGGTGCCGCCGTGATCTCGGCCGCCACCTGCTCGACCAGACCCTGGCTGCTGTCGCGGCGGACGGGAATCCCGCCCAGCCGGCGCATGAGCTTGCCGAGCGGCGGCCGGAAGAGGCTGTGCTTGCCGATGAACCTGGCCGGAATCCGGAAGTGGTGGGCGACGGCGAGAAAGGCGACGAAATCCCAGTTGGACGTGTGGGGTGCCCCGAGCACGACGAACTTGTCGCCCGGCGGCATCTGCCCCACGAAGGTCCACCCGGTCATCCGCATCCACAGATAGGCGAGGCGTTTCATCGCTGGCTCACGCTAGGCGCTCGTCAACGAGTACCGGCCATCCAATCGGCGTGCAGACCGGCGTACACCCCGCCCAGGGCGATCAACTCGGGGTGGGAACCACGTTCCAACAACCGACCGTGATCGAGGACGAGAACCTCGTCGGAGGCCTCCGCCGTGGAGAGACGGTGGGCGATGGTGATGGAGGTGCGGCCCCGGATGAGGCGATCGATCGCATCGCGGATCTTGAGTTCGAGGGCGGGATCGACCGCCGAGGTGGCCTCGTCGAGTACCAGCAGATCAGGCTGGCTCATCCACGCCCGCACCAGCGCCACCAGTTGCCGCTCTCCGGTGGAGAGGAGGGAACCCCGCTCCCCCACCTGGGTATCCAGCCCGTTGGGGACGCCGGCCAGCCAGTCGGAGAGCCCGAGATCGGCAAACCCCCTGAGGAGCTCCATTTCATCGGCTCCCGGTTTCCCGTACCTCACGTTGTCGGCGATCGAGGTATCGAACAGAAACCCCTCCTGGGGCACGTACGCCACCCGTGCCCGGAGCGAATCGAACCGGATGCGATCGACCGGGACTCCGCCGATCCGGACCTCGCCCGAACCGGCGTCGAGCAGACGGACCACCACCTTGGCCAGCGTGGTCTTCCCCGATCCGGTCTCGCCCACCACCGCCACCCTCCGGCCGGCCGGGATATCGAAGGTGATCCCGTCCAGCACAGTGTCACCGGTCGGGTAGCGGAAGGTGAGATCTCGCACCTCGACCGTGAGCGGGGTGTGCGGCAGGTCGACTCCTGAGTCCCCCGGGTCGGCCAGATCGACCGGGGTGTCCAGCACCCCCAGCACCCGGCGCAACCCGGAGGCGGCCGCCTGGGCCGAGTCGAGCGTCTCCACCACGGTCTGGACGGGATCCACCAGCAGGTTGACCAGGAAGAGAAAGGCAAGCAGCGAGCCGGCAGTCATCCCTCGCTCGGCCCCGAGCCAGATTCCGGCGGCCACCACCGCCGCCGTCAGCGAACCGGCGAAGATCTCGGCTGACGAGAAGAGGGCAGAACCGAGCGAAGCCGTCCTGAACTCGGCTTTTGCCTGGGCATCCAGCTTCGACCTGACCCGTTGCAGGGTGGCCCGTTCGACGCCGTAGGCGCGCACGACGTGAACGCCCGAGATGGACTCTCCCACCGCCGACATCGAATCCGACACCCTCGCCCGCACCCGGTCGTGGCCCCGCCCCAACACCCGCTGGAACCAGAAGAGCATGACGCCATACACGGCCACTCCCACCACCACCAGCACCGCCAGTTGCCAGCGGTAGAACAGCATCGCCGCCACCACCAGGATCAACTGGGCGGATCCGAGCATCAGGCCCATTCCGCCCCATTCCATGAAGTCCTGGATACGGAAGACGTCCGAGGTGACCCTGGCCACCAGCGCCCCCCGCCGCTCCGACTGAACATGGAGCGCCGACATCCCCTGCAGGTGCGAGAAGACCTTGACCCGCAGGTCCGACAGACCGTGGGCGGCGGTCCGGGCCAGCCGGAAGGTGGCAGAACGCCGGGCGAAGGCAGCCGCCACCATTCCGAGCACCACCAAACCGCTCCGCCCGACCGCCCCGGCCAGGTCGACGCCCCCTGGAGCCAGGATCTCGTTGTCGATCGTCTGCTGGACCAGCACCGGGATGGCGACCGGCAGGGCGGTACTGGCGACCGCCAGGAACACCGTCAGCCCCAGCCCGTGCCGGAAGATGGGCACCTCCCGGAACAGGGCCCGCATCGCCTTGCCGATGGTGAGTTCGGCCCCGGTGGAGAAACCCTCCAGACGCTCTTCTGTGTCCGTCACGACGCCTCCCGATCGGCGCTGTCCAGTTCATAGGCCTGGATCAGCCGGGCATAACCGGGAACGGTGCCGAGGAGTGCCTCGGGTGATCCCTGGCCGAGAACCCGGCCCCCTTCCAGGTAGATCACATGGTCGGCAAGGGCGATAGACGAGCGGCGATATGCGACGATCACCACCGTCGAAGGCAGATCTGCACGGCGGAGACGGCCGAGGATCTCGCTCTCGACGCTGGGATCCACCGCCGAGGTGGCGTCGTCGAGGATCAGAAGGCGAGGCCGCCGCACCAGCGCCCGGGCCAGGGCCACTCGCTGACGCTGGCCGCCCGAGAGGGAGGCACCCCGCTCGCCGATCCGGGTGTCATATCCGTCGGGCAACTCCAGGATGAAGTCGTGGGCTCCCGCCAACCGGGCAGCCGACTCGATCTCTTCCGTGCTCACGTCGAGCCCGAAGCCGATGTTGTTGGCGATGGTGTCATCGAACAGGAACACGTCCTGACCGACGAAGGCCACCTCTCCGGCCAGTTGCGAGCGGCCGAAGGAGCGCAGGTCGCGTCCGTCCAGCTTGACGTGCCCGGTGGAGGGGTCCCACAACCGGGCCATCAAGGTGACCAGTGTCGATTTGCCCGAACCGGTCGCCCCCACCACTGCCACCGTGCTCTCGGCCGGGATCTCGAGGTCGACGTCTTCGATCACCGGGCTGTCCGCCGTGTATCCATAGCTGACCCGGGTCGAGTCGACCGACGCACCGGTCGGATCGGTGACCGCAACCAGACCGCCGTATTCGACGACGTCGTCGACATCGAGCACGGCTTTGACCCGGTTCCAGGCGGCCAGGCTCCCCGACACCTCCCACAGCAGGAATCCGATCAGGCGGAGCGGAAAGGCGACGAGCGAGAGGAGATAGGTCACCCGCAGCAACTCTCCGGCGGTCAGATCACCCGATGAAACCCGGATCGCCCCGATCAACAGCACCGCGATCGTGGTGAAGGCCGGGATCGCATCCTGGAGCGAGTCGTAGAGGGTGAACGTTCGGGCGACCTTGACGTAGTCGTCGCGGAGCAACTCCGATTGGTGACGGAAACGATCGACCTCGAAGGCCTCTCGCCCCAGCGCCTTGACGGTGAGGGCGCCGTCGATCGACTCGTGGGCAACCGAGCTGACCTCCCCACGGCGCTCCTGCACGACTTCGAACTGCGAGAAGATCCGCCAGGAGCCCTGGACGTCCAGGAAGACGACCTTGGCGAGCAGACCCACGATGCTCACCAATCCCAGGATCGGGTCGGTGGCGACGATGATCACCATCGAGCCGACCAGCAGGAGGAACGCTCCGGTGGCATAAGGGAAGGGTCCCAGCACATAAGTGGACTGGGAGGCGTCGGAGTCGCTGACCGAGATGAGGTCGCCGGTGGACTGGCTGCGGAACCAGCCCAACTCGAGTTGAAGGAGATGCTCGACCATGGAGGCCCGCATGTCGGCCTGCGAGCGGGTCTGCATCCAGGTCGCCCCAGACCGGCGAACGACGATCCCGACCGTCTTCCAGACGGCGATCAGGATCAGGGACAGCACCGCCGCCCGCACCCCTGCGCCCGGCGATTCGCCGCCGTCCAGGACCGGCACGATCACCTGGTCGGTGAGGCGGCCCACCACCACCGCCGAGGCCACGATCGCCGCCGCGAAGTTGGCCGCCCCGAACACACCGATGGCGAACGCCACCGGATGACGACGGATGAAGCGGCCGACCAGGCGGGCACCGTCGGTGAAGATCACACGCAAGGTGGGAGGAGTGGGCATGGGGATCGTCATGGTATGAACCTCCCGACACCCCTGCAGCCGATTTACCCGGCCGAGCCCGGCACGCCCGATCCCCGGGCACCCTGAGGCCACCCTGATCCCCAATCAGGACTTTCACCGATGGACGGAGAGCGACTCGGGCCCCATGATGGAACCATGAACACTTCAACCAGATGGTATGTCGGGGCGGTGGCGGCGATCGTCGTGCTTGCCCTCGTCGTCGTCCTTCGAGCGGACGAGCCGCCTTCCTTCGACCCGGGGACACCCGAGCACGCGGTGGCCGGCTACGTCGAGGCGATCATCGACTCCGACTTCGCCACCTCGGACGCCATGCTCACCGCCGCCGCCCGCAAGCGGTGCGGTGACGACTTCTACCGGTCGGGGGACATCCAACGAGTGCGGATCACCGACAGCCGTCCCCGACCGAACGGGATGGTCGTCGATGTCGCCATCACCCGGGATGACGCCGGAGATCCCTTCGCATCCGGGTACACCGAGAACGACACATTCGTACTCATCGAACAGGACGGCGGCTGGAAGATCGATTCGGTCCCCTGGTCCTTGTGTGGAGGTAAGTGAGCCATGATCAACGTTGTAATCATCCTGGTGGTCCTGGCGGCAGCGGCGGGAGCCCTCACCCTCGCCTTCCGGGTCAAGAAGGGGGTCGAGCCGGGACCGGTTCGCTCGCTGGCGACCATCGGCTTCTTCGTGGTCGGCGTCCTGCTCGTTGGGGCCGGCCTGTCCGGTGTCATTCGGGCCGCGGTGCCGTCCGGCGACCTCTTCCGAGACGAGAACCTGCAACTGGCGAGAGCCCTCTCCTATCTGGCGGTGGGTCTCCCGCTGTCGGTGGGATTGTGGCGCCAGGTGTCGCCCTGGTTGAAGTCCGGCACCCCAGGCCCTGGCTGGCTGCTGGGCTGGCCGTTCGTCTCCATCTGGGCGCTGGTCGCCGCGACCATCGGACTGGGCCAGACTCTGGCCTGGCTGGTGGGAGGGGTTGCCAGTCCCGACGGAGTCGGACGCCTGATCGGCTGGTCGGTGGTGCTGGTGGCCGCCGCCCGGGTCGAACAGACCCATAAGGTGTGGATCGGCAAATCCGACTCGGCCGCCCTGTGGGCCTTGATCGTGCCCGCCTTCTCCGCCGTGGCGCTCATCCCCACCGTGCTGGGCATCGGCGCCTCGCTGGCCTGGCTGGCCGGTGGCGACAGCAGGCCAGAGGCCCTCGGAGTCGGGATCGCCTGGGGAGCGGTCTGGTTCGGCACCCGCTGGGCGGAGCGCCGGCTCCCGCCCGGCCACGATGTGACCCCGCTCCTGTGGGGTCTGGTGACCTTGATCGCCATGTCGGTGACCTCGATCGTGTTTCTCACCGGCCTGTTCGAAGCCGTCCTCGACAGCCTGACCGGTTCGCCGGTCATCGGCGACCGCGACTTTGCCGATTTGTTGCCGAGAGCGGCCTGGGCCGTGTGGGGGCTGGGCATGTGGTCATGGCTGTGGCTCGCTGATGCCACCCGCCGCAAGGAGTCGGTATTGCGCGAGGCCTACGCGTTGCTGGTGGGGGTATCGGCGCCGGTGGTCGCCCTGATCGCCTCCCTCGCCTCGAGCTTGTTCCTGGTCGCAGAGTGGTACATCGGCACACCGGAGACCACCAGCAGCCGGGTTCAATTCGACATGCTTCCTCCGTTGCTGGCGGTGGCGCTGGTCTCGGCCGGAGTCCTCATCCACCATCGCCGGATCGCCCATGTCCCCAGCCCGGCCGACCGGCGGGCTCGTTACATCGTCGCCGGCGCCGGTCTGGCGGCGGCGGCCTCGGGCCTCGGCTCGATCATCACTGCGATCCTGCTGTCGCTGTCCGGCGACGTGGTGGCGGGTGACAGCGGCGTGGATGTCCTGCTGGGTGGCGCCCTCGCCATGGCGGTGGGTGGATTCACCTGGTGGTCGCAGTGGAGCGTGATGGCCCGCCGGGTGGCAGGCTCCGCCGAGGAACGCTCCTTCCCGAGCCGCAAGCTGTACCTGGGACTGGTCTTGACGGTGTTTGCCGTCTCTGCCCTGATCTCACTGGTCACGGTGGTGTTCGGGATGTTCCGAGCGGTGCTGGGCGATTCCCGCCTCCTCACCGAGAGCTTCTCGGTGTCGGTCGGCGTGCTGGTGGCGTCTGCGCTACTGGGTGGCATCCACTGGAACATCTGGCGAGCGGACCGCTCGCTGGCGCCCCCCAAGGTGGCAGCGGCACCGGTGGTCGCTCGTGAGATCATGCTGGTGACGGGGGGTCCGGTGGCCGAGGCGCAACTCGCCCTGAGCAGGCCCGATCGCCGGCTGTGGATCTGGCACGACTCCGGCAAGGAGTCAGGCCGTCCGCTCGAGGAGATCGAAGTGGCGATCGCCGCCTCCTCCGGATCGCGGGTCCTGGTGATCGAGCGGCCCGATGGCGTCGAGGTCATCGAACTGGACCGCTGAGGATTTCCGGCCGCCCGCCGACGGGAAACGTCGATCGTTCATCGTTGATCGTTCCCGGGATGACGCTCAAGTTCGAGGCCCCCTGCTGCCGATGAGGACAGCATGGTCTTGGGGATGCGACTCAGAGCGGTGGTGCCGGCCACCCTGGCGATGGTCTTGCTCGTGGGCCTCGTTCCGGCCGCAGCTCAACCCGTCGCCGATGCACCGACCCGCTGGATCGTCCTCACCGACCAGGCTCCGGCCGCCGTCGGGGGTGCGGTCGAGCGATTGGGAGGGGCGGTCACCCGCCAACTCGGGGTGGTCTCCGGGCTGGCAGTGGAGCTGAGCGACGGTGCCGCCGAACTTCTCGCAACCCGCCACGATGTCGTGGCCGTCATCCCGGACGGATCGATCACCCTGAACTCGGCGAATTGGGCGAGCGGAGATCCCAACGACCAGGGCTCACTGTCGAACATCAATCGCCAGATCATTGGAGCCACCCAACTCTGGGATCGGGGCGTGACCGGAGAAGGAGTCGACATCGCTCTCATCGACTCGGGCGTCACCCCGGTCACGGGTCTGCAGGGCGCCAAGGTCGTCTACGGACCCGACATCTCGTTCGACGCCGGATTCCCCAACTTGACCAACCTGGACTTCTACGGTCACGGCACCCACTTGGCGTCGATCATGGCCGGCAACGACGGTGTCGACGGACCCCGAGGGGCGGACCTCAAGACCCATTACCTCGGGGTGGCACCCGAGGCGCGGATCGTGAGCATCAGAGTCGCCAACGCGATCGGGCTGGCGGACGTCTCCCAGGTGATCGCTGCCATCGACTGGGTGGTTCAGAACCGCACCGCCGGTGACCTCGACATCCGGGTTCTCGCCCTCGCCTTCGGGACCGATTCGACCCAGGACTACAGGATCGATCCGCTCTCGCTGGCGGTGGAGCAAGCTTGGAAACACGGCGTCGTGGTGGTCACCTCGACCGGCAACGACGGCAACGACCGCCGGCTCCGTAACCCCGCCACCAACCCCTTCGTGATCGCGACGGGGGCGGTGGAGACGGCCGGGACCAAGGGAACCCGGGACGACCGGGTGTTGCGGTTCTCCAATTGCGGGACCGCCGAACGCCACGCCGACCTGGTTGCCCCGGGCCGATCGGTGCTCGGTCTGCGGGTGCCCGGCTCGTTCATCGATACCAACAACCCGGGCGCCGTCACCCAGGACCGTCTATTCCGAGGCACCGGGACGTCGCAGGCGGCCGCGGTGGTAGCAGGAGCGGCCGCCCTTCTGATCGACCAGCGACCGGACCTCACCCCGGACCAGGTGAAGGCGCTCTTGCTCGCCGGAGCCACCCCCACCACCGGCTCGTCTCGATGTGCGGGAGCCGGGGTGCTTGACGTTGCCAAAGCAGCCCGCACCGCCACCCCGGCCACCGTGCAGGCGTTCGAGGCATCCACCGGTACCGGAAGCCTGGAGGCATCCCGGGGCTCGCATCATGTTTCGCTCGATGGGGTGACCCTGACCGGCGAGCAGGACTGGCTTGGTGGAACCTGGTCAGGCGGCACCTGGTCAGGCGGCACCTGGTCAGGCGG
>DAIOGO010000012.1:9488-12018 GCA_036745195.1 Actinomycetota bacterium
GGGGACGAGCAGGCGATCCGGCACCGCCGGAAACACGACGCTCGGGTATGGAGCCTCACCGCCGTGATCGTGCTGGCGAACGTGGCGATCGCCCGCCGCTACTCGGGACTGGAAGCCCTGAGCGGGGCCCCCTTCACCATCCCGTTCTGGGTGCTGGCTCCCATCTACTACCTCTCCGAGCGTACCGTCATCCACTTCCGCTTCCACCGCCACGCCTACTCGTTCTCGCTCAGCGAGATACCACTCACCATCGGGTTGTTCTTCGCGACCCCGCTCGATCTGATCGGAGGCCAGCTGCTGGGGAGCGCGGTGGCGCTGCTGCTCCACCGGCGCCAGCGACCGATCAAGCTCAGCTTCAACCTGGCCCAACTGGCCCTCCAGACGGTGATCGCCCTGACGGTGTTCCGGGCGCTGGCCGGTCCCAGCCCGATCAGCCTCTCCACGACCCTGGGAGCGGCGGCCGGGGCGGTCCTCGCCTGGTGCGCCGCCAATGGGCTGATCAGTGCCGCCATCATCCTCTCGGGTGGCTCGGTGAGCCGGGAGGAGATGAAGGGTGTCCTCGTGGCCGGGATGGGCGCAGCCCTGCTCAACGTCGGGTTGGGGATCGTGACTGTCGACCTGCTCTGGCTGGCCCCCTCCGCCGCCTGGGTCGGCCTGATCCCGGTGGTGGTCGTCTACATCTCATACCGCGCCTACGCGGCCCAGCGGCTGGAACACGGCCGGTTGACCGCCATCTACGAGGCGACCCGCGAGCTCCACGGAATCCCCCAGCTGGAGCATGCGCTGGCGGCGGTGGTACAGCGCGCCTGCCGGGTGTTCGAAGCCGAGATCGCCGAGATCATCCTGACGCCGGAAGGGATCGATGGACCCTCCTTCTCGACCCGGGCAGATGGCTCGGTCATCACCGCCGTGATGGAACGCGCCGACGAACCGCTGCAGGACCCTGTGACCTTGATGGCTCTCTCCGGCACCACCGGTTACATCGGAAGTTCACTGCGCAGCGGCGACTCACGGGTCGACGTGATCGCCGTGCCGATCATGGAGCAGCAGACGGTGGTGGGCGTCTTCATCGTCCGCCATCCGGCCGGCGACATGGTGGAGTTCACCAGCCATGACCTGACCCTCCTCGACACTATGGCCGGCCAGGTGGCGGTCTCGCTCGAGAACGGCCGCCTCGAGGACTCGCTGGCGGCCCTGACCGAGCTGAAGGAGGAACTGCGACACCAGACTCTGCACGATCCGCTCACCGGGCTGGCCAACCGCACCCTCGTCCAGGAGCGACTCGAGGACCTGCTCGCCCGGGGCGCCGGGCGGGCAGCGATGGTGTTCCTCGACCTCGACGACTTCAAGATGGTCAACGACAACCACGGCCACCACGCCGGCGACGAGTTGCTGCAGGCCGTGGCCGGGCGCCTCGTCAGGTCGTGCCGGGACCACGACACGGTCGCCCGGGTGGGCGGGGACGAGTTCGCCATTCTCCTCACCAGACTCCATTCCGAGAGCGATGTCGAGGTCGTGGCCACCCGGATCCTCGCCGGGTTGGAGCCTCCGTTCACCGTGGGTGGATCGACCGTGTTCACGGGCGCCTCCATCGGGATCACCCACATCGTCACAGGGGACAAGTCCGACGACGTCCTGCGTAGGGCCGACCGGGCCATGTACACGGCCAAGCAAGCTCGGAAAGGTTCGTTCCGGGTGTTCGGAGAGTCGATGGAGTCCGAGGCGAAGCGGGCCATGCGGCTCCGCCAGGATGTTCAGGGTGCCCTCGTCGACGGGGGTATCCAGCTCCACTACCAGCCGGTCGTCGACCTGGCGACCGGGATCGCGGTCGGAGCAGAAGCGCTGATTCGCTGGACACATCCCGAGGTGGGCCCGGTCCCGCCTGGCGAGATCCTGTCCACCGCCGACGACGCCGGGCTCACCGACCTGATCTGTGCCTGGACCATCGAGCAGGCATGCGCCGACGCCGCCCGCTTCCAGCAACGATCCCCAGGCTTCTCGGTGAGTGTGAACGTCGATGCCCACCAGATCAGGGCGGAACTGGTCGACACCATCCGCACCGCCATCTATGCCGCCGCCATCGAACCGTCGACCCTGACCATCGAGATCACCGAGACCGCCGCCATCGAAGCCCTGCCCGAGACCTTCGCCCAACTGGCGGCGCTGGGGATCCGCATCGCCCTGGACGACTTCGGGACCGGCTACTCGTCGCTGTCCCGGCTCGACACCCTCCCCATCGATGTGGTCAAGATCGACCGCTCGTTCATCGAACGGATGATCGGGCCGGATGCCTCCCCGCTGGCGCGAATGGTCCTCGAGATCGGGCACACCCTCGACCTGGTCACGGTCGCCGAGGGAATCGAGACCCCGCTCCAGCGCGATCACCTCATCGACCTGGGATGCAAGCTCGGTCAGGGTTACCTCTTCTCCCCGGCGGTGCCCGCCGATCAACTCGACCCGCTCGCCAGTCTGATTCGGGTCCATTGACGGCCCGGCCGCATCAGGCCATACTGCGCAGCGATGCCGGCAG